>JBMOKH010000171.1:0-4847 GCA_049315365.1 Candidatus Nanopelagicales bacterium | reverse complement strand
ACGGCCACGGGGTCGTGGCCGGGCTCGCCGAGGTCCTCGAGCTGCTGCCCGCCGATCTTGGGGCAACGCCGATCGCCCTGCTCTTGACCGGCCGAATGCGTCCTGTGATCGAGGCCGCGTCCCGCTGGGCGACGGCATTGGACACCTGACCGGCATGATCGGTGTTGATGTGAAGGGCTGGGAGGTCTTCAGGCTGTTCGTGAATCGTGACCCAAAGACCGGCGCGAAGCGCCAGCCGTTCATGCACTCTTTGGTGCCGGCGCCATCTGCGGATCGCTCGGAGGATGACCCTGCGGGCGGCCGATTCGATCTGCGCTCACCGAGGGGCACCTGCTATCTGTCGAACGCCCGTCTCGGCGCGTGGGTCGAGGTCTTCAGGGGAGCGCGCTTGGTCGACCGGCGTGACGCCCGGTTACGCCGCATGATGCAGTCGCGGGTCCCGCGCCGGCTCGTCCTCGCCGATGCCACGAGCAGGTCAGCGATCGCCGACGGGGTAATACTCGACCTGCACGCAGGATCGAATCGGATCGAGACTCAACGGTTCGCAGCCGCCATCGATGCGGATCCGGCATTTCGCGGCATCCAAGCGTGGGCAAGGCATGACCCTTCGACGTCGGCTCACACGATCGCGCTCTTCGATGACGAGGGCGAGCATCTGCCGTACGGGTGGCGCTGGAACCTCACGATGACCGAACCGCTCGATGACTTCGAGCTGCTCACCGAGCTTGCCGCCTGCGGGCTCGGCGTAGCCGGGGTGCCACGTGACCTGCCGGTGGTGAAGCCGGCAGGTCACGTCCTCGGCGCTGATCGAAGCTGAGCCGCGCTCATCCGTCCCTGTCGACCCCGGCTTCGCTGAGGAGAAACTGCTGCAGCGACTGGCTGCGAGCGGCAGCCATTGCCCCGAGTCGCTGAGTCGCGTCGGCTGGAATGTCGGGGATGGTGATGTCGACCATCCGACAATTCTGCCGGCGATGGCACGTGTTGGCGACTACGCGCGTATGGCTTGCGATGTTCAGTCGGGGAGCAGGTAGGTCCACGACTCCAGGGCCGGCTCGAAGCCCAGCCCCTCGTAGACGCGGCGGGCCGGGTTGCCGTCGGTGACAGCGAGGCCGAGCGTCTCGAATCCATCCGCGCACAGCATCGTGAGGGCACGTCCGATGAGGTCGGCCCCGAGGCCGGGCGTCGGCGCTGCCGGATCACGCCAGACCTCGGTGATCCACGGGCCGCCGAACGGCACCGGCTCAGGGCGCAGGCTGATGACAATCGCCCCGGCAATCCGGCCATCGATGGTTGCCAGCGTGGTCGACCGATGCACCGGCCCGAGTGCCTCACGCTCGACATAGGGCCGGAGCTCGGATTCGATGAGGTCCTCGTCGTCGCCGGGCTCGTAGTCGGGGTGGCCCGGTGCGTACGCGGCCTTCCAACTCGGCAGGATCTCAGGCCATGCGAAGTCTGCGAAATCACGGAAGGCCACGTGGTGACGTGCCGGCCTCGACGGCTCGTTCGAAACCGCATTCGGTCGAGTCCGCGCGACCAATACATGGACATGTCGTGTCCGGGTGGCTCCGCTCGCTTGCACGGCTGCCGCCAGCTGCGGATCAAGGGTCGACACGTACCACCCCGGGCACTGGAGGGCCAGGGCGCGATTGGCGTCATCGCTAGTTCGGCCGGGTGCCAGCTCGGCAAGGTCGGCCTGCTGGCGCTCACCGCGCCTGTTTGCGACGTACGAGATGACGCCGCCGCGTTGGTCCGTCAGCATCGTCCTGTACATGACCGCAGATTACCGAGACCAGCGAGGACGGGTAGCTAACGAATGAGCTCTATGCTGCAACGCGGTCCAGACGCACGCGCAAGACGAGCATCCTTTGTGAGAAGCGTGGCATCGAGAACCTCCGCGAGGGCGACGTAGACCGCGTCCCAGCCTCGAACGTTGTGACGCAGTTCCCAAGCGCGTTCGAGGAATGGACCATGGGGCACCCTCTGGCACGGCCATTCCCGAAGGTCCAACACGGCCTTGCGAGCAGTGGTTTCGTCGATCAGCCCCCTGCGACTGAATCCGATCAGAACCCCGAGAACCTCAACGTCGACGATGTGCGGTGCGATCTGCTCTGGGTCGGAAGAGAGCCGCTGGAGTACCCCGACCCGAAGCGGCCCGTCGATGAGGGCCTCGATGAGGCACGATGCATCAGGGACGAGCATTGAAATCTGGTGCGCTCCCGGTTGGCCAAGGACCACGAATCTCGTCGAGCGCAGCCACGACGTCGACAACTCCGGTGTGCAGTGGCTGTTGGGAGACGCGTCGGAGCCACTGGCTCATGCTTGGGCGGGAGGCAAGCCTCGTTGCTTCCCTCCTGAGAAGTTCGGGAACGGATATTCCGTCTTCAGCAGCCTGTTGAGAGAGCGACTGGTACACCGCGTCATCGAGATCCCGAATCTGGACAGTCTTGGACATGACGCGAGACTAACATGCAAGGTCGCATCAACCGATGCAATAACGCATCTCCCTGTTGGAGCTACACGCCGAGCGGATGCCAGACGGTCTTCGTCTCGACGAAGCCCCGGATCCGGGAGAGTGACGGGGGCACGCTCCAATCCTCATCCGGAGCCGCCCGTCTCACGCGCTTCACAGTGCCGGCGGCCGCGATCTCGAGCTCGACGGCGAGGGCCGGGTCGCTGATGCCGGTGAGGTCCAGCGCATTGACATCGGCATGGCTGGCGAGCCACGGCATGATCTCGGCCGGGTCGCCGGTGAGCACGTTGATCACCCCGCCGATGACATCGGAGGTCGCGAGCACCTCGGTGAGGGTGATGGCCGGGAGCGGACGCTCGGTGCTCGCGATGACGACGCAGGCATTGCCGGTGACGATGATCGGCGCGATGACGCTCACCAGCCCGAGCAGACTCGATGCCTGCGGCGCGACGGCGGCGACGACGCCCGTGGGCTCGGGAATCGAGAAGTTGAAGTACGGCCCCGCAACTGGGTTCGTCGTGCCGAGCACCTGCGCGACCTTGTCGGCCCAGCCGGCGTACCAGACCCATCGATCGATCGCGGCATCGACGATGCGCGGCGCCTTCTTGTCGCCGGCCCCCTCGGCGGCCTGGACGTCGGCGATGAACTGGTCGCGCCGGCCCTCCATGACCTCGGCGATTCGGTAGAGCACCTGGCCGCGGTTGTAGGCGGTCGCGGCGTTCCAGGCTCCGAAGGACTTGCGGGCGGCGATGACGGCGTCGCGTCCGTCCTTGCGACTGGCCTTCGCGGCATTGGCGAGAAACTCGCCATTCGCGTCGTTGACCTCATAGGTGCGCCCGGACTCGCTGCGCGGGAAGGCGCCTCCGACGAAGAGCTTGTAGGTCTTGCGGACCTCGACCCGGTCGCTCATGCGCTGTGCCTTTCGTTCATGAACTCTGCCCCTCGTCGTCGGTCTGCAGGTACGCGGCGAGGCCGGGGATCCCGCCCTCGCGGCCGAACCCGGATTCCTTGTACCCGCCGAAGGGGCTCGTGGGATCGAAGCGGTTGAACGTGTTCGCCCAGACGACCCCGGCGCGCAGGCGGCTGGCCATCCACAGGATCCGGCTGCCCTTCTCGGTCCAGATGCCGGCCGAGAGCCCGAAGGGGGTGTTGTTTGCCTTCTCGATCGCCTCGTCGGGAGTCCGGAAGGTGAGGACGGACAGGACTGGGCCGAAGATCTCCTCGCGCGCGATGCGATGCGCCTGGGTCACGGAGGTGAAGATGGTTGGCGCGAACCAGTAGCCGCGATCTGGCAGCGTGCACTCCGGGCTCCACCGCTCGGCGCCCTCCTGCTCGCCCGACTCGACCAGTTCGGTGATCCGGGCAAGCTGTTCCGCGGAGTTGATGGCGCCAATGTCAGTGTTCTTGTCGAGCGGATCGCCGAGGCGCAGCGTGCCGAGCCGGCGCTTGAGGGAGGCGAGGACCTCGTCGGCGACCGACTCCTGGAGGAGGAGCCGCGACCCAGCGCAGCACACGTGTCCCTGATTGAAGAAGATGCCGTTGACGATGCCCTCAACTGCCTCGTCGATGGGTGCGTCGTCGAACACAATGTTGGCGGCCTTGCCACCGAGCTCGAGGGTGAGCCGCTTATCCGTGCCAGCGACGGCCCGCTGGATTGACTTGCCGACCTCAGTCGAGCCGGTGAAGGCGACCTTGTCGACCCCTGGGTGCTCGACGAGCATCCGACCTGTGTCGCCGGCACCGGTGATGATGTTCACGACGCCTGGCGGCAGGTCGGCTTGCTGGCAGATACTGGCAAAGGCGAGGGCCGTGAGTGAGGTGGTCTCGGCGGGCTTCAGGACAACGGTGTTGCCGGCGGCGAGCGCGGGCGCGATCTTCCAGGCGAGCATGAGGAGCGGGAAATTCCAGGGGATGACCTGCGCAGCGACCCCGATGCTCCGCGGATTGGAGCCGAGGCCGGCGTGGTCGAGCTTGTCGGCCCAGCCGGCGTAGTAGAAGAAGTGCGCGGCGACGAGCGGGATGTCGACGTCGCGCGACTCCCTGATCGGCTTGCCGTTGTCGAGGGTCTCGAGGACGGCGAGTTCGCGGGACCGCTCCTGGATCAGGCGCGCGATGCGGAAGAGGTACTTCGCCCGGTCACGTCCGGGCATCGGCCCCCACACCTGGCCGTGCGCTCGGCGGGCGGCGCTGACCGCCGCGTCGACGTCAGCTTGCCCAGCCACACCGATCTCGGAGAGCACCTCCTCGGTCGCCGGGTTCACGGTCTTGAACGAGCCGCCATCGACCGGCGCTGTGAACTCCCCGTCGATGAACAGGCCATAAGAGGATGCGATGTCGACCACTGCACGGGATTCAGGCGCTGGCGCGTACTCGAAGG
>JBMOKH010000170.1:0-4939 GCA_049315365.1 Candidatus Nanopelagicales bacterium | reverse complement strand
AGGGCATGCAGAACGTCGAGATGCTCAACGAGATCAAGGCCACCAAGATCGTCGTGACCTGCCCGCACTGCCTGAACACGCTCAACCGCGAGTACCCGCAGCTGGGCGGCAACTACGAGGTCGTCCATCACACCCAGCTGCTCAATGACCTCGTCAAGGCCGGCCGCCTCACCCCGGTCAAGTCCGTGAGCGAGAAGGTCACCTATCACGACCCCTGCTACCTCGGCCGTCACAACAACGTCTACGTCCCGCCCCGCGATCTCATCGAGGCAACCGGCGCCGACAAGGTCGAGATGGAGCGCCGCGGCGAGAAGAGCTTCTGCTGCGGCGCCGGCGGCGCCCGCATGTGGATGGAGGAGAAGCTCGGCACGCAGGTGAACAAGAACCGCGGAGACGAGGCCATCGCCACGGGTGCCTCGAAGATCGCGGTCGCCTGCCCGTTCTGCTCCGTCATGCTCAACGACGCGGTGACGAGCCGGCAGCAGGAGGGCATCGGCGAGGGCATCGAGGTCGTCGACGTGGCAACGCTGCTCCTAGCCGCCGCCAAGTCCTAGCCCACCCGCCCAAGGTGCCGCTGGGTCAGGTGCCGAAGCTTGTCGACCCAGTACTCCCGGCCACTCGCACCCCGAACCAGCTGCCCGCACTCTGGCACCGGCAGCCGTGCCTTCCTGATCCGGACCCGTGACAGGAGACCTGCGCGTCGATCGCGGTGCGCAGCAGCGAGGTTCGTCGGATCATTCCGGATATCGACACGTCGCCGTGAGCCAGTTCCCCGCCGTGGGCCTGCAGCCAGTCGGTTTTCCTTCGGTGTCCGGGCCGGGTGATGTCGATGATCGGTATCCCCTCCGCATCGACCTCCTGTTCGAGTCGCTGAGTCGGCAGACCCACAAACCGGGCCGCCGTGCTATGCCTTATCGCTCCCTGCGAATGGACGAGTAGGGCCGCTCGGGAGACAAGGAGCACGCGGCCGTCAGCCATGGCTTCGGTCCAGACATCGCGAGCAATGACGATGTCGCGACGCAGTGCGAGTGCGTTGCTCTACCCCTGAGCTAAGGCGGCGCACCATTCGGTCTCCTGAACGGCAGCAACAGATGTTCCCGTCAGAGCGTTGCCCGATGCGAGACCCCAACCCCACCCGGCGTCAGGTCCCCGTATCGCTGGATTTCGGCTGCCAGGTCGAGCCGCTCGGTGATCATGGTGTCGGTGCTCTCGTCGATCAGATGGGCGGGGACCAGCCACGAGACCTCGAACTCGAGGCCGTCGGGATCCTTGGCGTAGAGGGCCTTGGTGGTTCCGTGGTTGGCGGCTCCGACGAGGGCGCCTGCCCCTTCCAGGATCAGGGCGATGCGCTGGAGCTCGGCGAGGGTGTCGACCTCCCAGGCGAGGTGGTAGAGCCCCACCGTGGAGCGGCCCGCTCCGCTGGGCTGCGCCTGCGCGCCCATGGCGAACAGGCCCAGATCGTGGTCATTGGCACTGCCCTCCGCCTGCAGGAAGGCCGCCTGCCCGGGAATGGTGTGCACCGTGCGGAAACCGAGAGCGCGCGTGTAGAAGTCCACGCTGCGATCAAGGTCCGTGATGAAGAGAACCGCATGGTTGAGGCGCTGAATGGGCATAGTGAAAGCGTACGGCCGTCCTCACTCGGGGCAGTCGGTGATCCGCAGTGCCTCACCGGTCAGCAGGTACTTCTCGGCCACCTCATCCACCAAGCCGCTGCGCCCACACGAAGGGCGTAGCCGGGTCGTTGGCCGGGCACCGGCGCCACCGCCGCGGGGGCCGAGGAGCAGGCAGTGAGCGTGAGGAGGGCAGCCCCGATGGCGACCGTGACACTCCTCCATGTGGGCATAGGACCTACGGTGACTCTGTGGCAAAGAAGGACCGTGACCCTGCCGAGCTGGCGGCTGCCGTGGAGGCAGGCGTCGCCCGGGGCATGGACATCGTCGACGCGTTCCGATCGGCACTCGACCGGGCACCCTCACGCATGCACCGCGCCCTCGAACGCGAGCATCGCAAGGCCGTGGCGGCGCAGCAGGCGGCCCTGCGCCGATACGAGCTGTCTGTGCGCACAACCACGCTCACCACGCGGGTCGGGTTCGCGGTAGCCGGTGGCGCAGGCGCCATGAGCGTGGTCAACCTGGTGGCCGAGGGCAGCGGAGGCACGGGCGCTCCCGGACCCGCCTGGGCGTGGCTGGCGATCACCGGCGCCTCCGCGATGCTGGCCCTGCGCGCACAGCGGCGCCGGCGAGTGCTCGCGCCCCCTGCAAAGGTGCCCATCCCCGAACTTCCTCCGGTGCCCCTCGCGCGTGGAGCGATCGGCGCATCGGAGGTGAGCCACCTGATCCGGGTGCGGATCCAGATCGCACAGGTCTCCGGCACGATCGAGCCGCTGCATCCCGGTGCGGGTCAGGAACTGCGCGTTGCCGACGCCGAGGCCTCCCCCGCGCTGCAGGCGCTGGCGGAACGGCTGCGCGTGCTCGACCAACTGCGTCGGGATCTGCCCGGCAGCGCGGCCGCCACCTCGGCCACCACGGCCGCTCACGCCGTCCGCGCCCGGCTCGCGGATGGCTGCCGCACCTACGACGACCTGCTCGCCGCATCCGCAGCGCTCCTGGCTGCGCCCGACACCGCACGCAGCACCACCACGATCCTGGGTCCCGCCATCGACGCGATGATCGCGTATGCGCACGGCCTTGAGCGTGCCGCTGATCTATGACGTGGACCTGCGACGCTGCGCTGCGCGGACTCAGGCTGCGCGGATCCGCGCGTCCTTCAACTCGACCATGAGTGACTCCAATGCTGCGATCGGCGTGACCCCCGCCTGCACACTGGAGCGTGCGTGCGTGATCGCCTGCATGCGCAGCGCAGGGTCACCGGGGTCAATGTCGAGGACGATGGTCAGATCGGGCTGCGGGCCGCGCGTGGCCCACAGACTCAGGTCACGGACCTCGGTCTCCCCCAGATCCCGTCCCACGCCCTGATAGGCAACGGAGGAGTCGAGGTAGCGGTCGCAGATCACCACATCGCCGCGCTTCAGTGCCGGGCGGATGACCCGGGCTGCGTGATCGGCACGCGATGCGGCGAACAGCAGCGCCTCGGCGCGATCATCGAGCCCGACGTTCACCGGGTCGAGCACGATGGCGCGCATCAGCTCGGCGGCCGGCGTGGACGATGACGACGCCGTCGGGCTGGCGCCTGGCGATCGCGGCCCGAAGCGCCCCGACGGCCGGGCCGGCGGTCATCCGGTCGGAGATGGCGTAGCCGACGATCCGGTTGGAGAACAGGTCCTTGATCGCGCAGCAGTAGACCTTGCCCTCCCCGGTCGGGTGCTCGGTGTTGTCAGTGACCCACTTGCGGTTCGGCTCATTCGACGTGAAGTCCCGCGGGATGTGGTCGTCGTGAATCGCGGGTCCAGGACGCTTGCCCTTGCGACCCTTGCGCACGGTCGTGGACCACAGCCTCTGCTGGGAGCACAGTCGCCACGCCCGTCGCTCCCCGATGCTGATCGGGGCCCGTTCCAGCTCGTCCGCGAGGAACCGGTGGCCGAACGCCGGATCATCGCCATGCGCGTCGACCAGGGCATTGATAGCGAAAGCGACCTCGAGCTCCGGGTCACCGACCGGCTGCTTGAGCCAGGCGTAGAACGCCTGGGTCGCGATGTAGGCCGCGGCCCACCCCAGGATCTCGTTCTCCACCTCCAGCCGGCGCATCCGCCGCCGCAGCTGCACGACCTCGGCCTGCTTCATCCAGCGGCGCTCAGATCACCACGACGGGCGACCGTGACCATGACCCTCTTGAACTCCGGCGGGTACTTCTTCAGCATGACGACATCCTCCCGAGGGACCCCGTCCCTCGTAAGCGATGTCAACCGGTTCGACAGCAAGCCCATGTTTGTGTCTAGGCCATTCATGCCGCCGCCTACTTCGTCGAGGAGTCCTTCCGACAATTCCTGCTCTTCGGTGTTGCTCGCATCGGTTTCTGGGTTTTCATTCATGAAGCGAAGCGAAGCGAGCACCCTCGGTGCGGAAACACGTCGCAAACGGCGACAATTTCCCGCACACGGGCAATTAAGCGTCCCCTTGCTGAGTTGCACTTCTCAATGGAAAACAGGAGCCATATGTGAGGAGGATGTGCTGGGGTATGCCTGGCTCGTACCTACTCCACTTGTCGTGATATTCATCGCTTTCAGACCGGTCGCGGGGGTAACCTTCTGCGCTAATCTTCTTCTCCTACTTAATGGTGGTTGGGCATTCGCTAAGGGGTAGGCAGATTGCCCTCCTCATTGTTTGTTGCGGTGTAACGTTTCGACAACTACTTAATGTTGTGGAGGTTCTATGGATGCTCAAGGTTTTTCAGCAGCGATTACCACGGCTGTGACTGATGCGGATGCGCGGGAACGTTTCCTTGCTGACCCAAGAGCAGTACTGGCAGCTGCGGGGCTGGATCTACCCGAGTGGTTCACAGTGACTGCTCGTGAAGGTGATGCGGCTGAACTGATCATCACCGTGCCGGCGCTAGGCGACCCTGCTGCTGACCTCAGTGAGGAACAACTCGCCGGGGCGGTGGGTGGGAATGCACCTGTGTGGATCATGGATGAGAGCTTCCTTGAAGACGGTAAGTGATTGGGCGTACTGAGCTAACCCACCCGTCATGGTGTGGAGTGTGGGCAGGGGGTTCACCGAGGTGGGTGCACTGGTAGATCCAAGACCGCATTGCTCGATGATGAGTTGCCAGTATCTGGTTTCAGTCGCCTGACGCGACACCTCGAAACGACACGCCACCTCCGCCACCGGCACACCATCACGAGTCACAGCCAAAACGGCCTGATACCTCTGCTCCACAACACTCAGCTCCACCAACATCGAACGAGTGTCAGGCATCAGGCGGAATTGGCACGACATGGAGCCGCCTCGGTGATTTGAACCCCGGAGCTACGCATTACGAG
>JBMOKH010000169.1:0-4957 GCA_049315365.1 Candidatus Nanopelagicales bacterium | reverse complement strand
CGCCATGATCGCCCCGGTCAGGTACGGGTTGCCCACGTAGCTGAGCACCATCGTGTTGAGGGACGCGAAGAGGGCCACCCCGACTGCAAGCGCCCGATTGCTCGCCCGCTTCACGAGCAGGTAGGTCGAGGCGACGATGACGAGGATGAGCAGGAAGCGCCAGGCGGCGAAGCCGACCCACGGATCGCCGGCGGTGACGAGCAGCCGGACCGGGGCGATGTAGCCGAGACGAGTCCAGGCGTAGGCCGGCTCGATGGCCCGGTCGGTCACGTCGCTGCCGAAGAGGGCCAAGGAGGCATAGAACTCGGAGTCTGGTGAGTTGAAGCCCGCCCATTGACGAGACCCTGAGAGGAAGGCGCTGAAGACCGACAAACCAACAATGATCACGGGGTCGACGACCGCACACCATCTTCGCGCCGACGCGTCGCGGTCGACCGCGGAGCTGCTCATCGCCACACCGTACGCCGACACGGGATGGTAAGGGAATCCACCGCCCGCGCATGATTACAAGGCGATCGGCCCGTAACGTCCACCGATCATGGTGTCGTCCAAGATCTCGGGAGACACCTCGCATGATGTGACCAATCATCCGCCGGTGAATGCAGGTCCTGGGCGTGAATTCAGTGCCGGAGGCGCAGGTCACGGGATAGGCGCCTAGCCCCTCCCATGGAGCGCGCAACGGTGGTCTAAGGGGTTGGAACTACATTGAAATGTATGAAAGGGCTTTTATGATACATTTCAATGTCATTTAAGGGACATTGGAAGGTGTGCATGGCGCGTCATGGCATCGCGGTCTCCCGCGCGGCGGGCGACGCCCTGAGGGTGCTCGGCAACCAGGTCAAACTGGCGCGCCTGGCTCGGGGCTGGACGCTGGCCGACGCGGCGGCCAGACTTGGCATCGACCACCGTACGTTCAGCGCCGTCGAGACTGGCTCACCACACGTCAGCGTCGGAACTGTGTTCAACGCCGCCTACCTCGTCGGGGTTGACCTCTACGGCCTCAGCGGACCAGATCTGGCTCGCGCGCGACGCGCTGGGGAGGAAACCTTGGCGCTGCTGCCCGAGAGGGTGCGGACCTCTCGTGCCCCGGTTGGCGACGATGGTCTCGACTTCTAGCGCACCGCGCCACGCCTTCGTATGGGCTTGGCTGCCGGGCAGCGCCGAGCCGGTCCTGGCAGGGCAAGTGCGACAGAGGCGAGCCCCCGCTGGGCGCTCGGTCACGACCACCACGAGTTACGAGTTCGCCTATAGCCAGACATACCTGGCCCGCCCCGACGCCATCAGCCTGTTCTTGCCCGAGGTTCCCCTCAAGAACGGATGGATCGATCCGCCCGACGGAATGTCGATGGCAGGCTGTCTGCGAGACGGCAGCCCGGACTCCTGGGGACAGCGCGTCATCATCGACCGGCTGACGGGCAAGCGTGGGCAGGACGCTGACGCTGTCCTCCTCGACGAACTCACGTATCTCCTCGAGTCGGGATCCAATCGCATTGGAGGCCTGGATTTCCAGGCCAGCAGCAGTACCTACGTGCCCCGGATGAAGACGGCGACCCTCGACGAGCTTCATCAGGCCGCCAACGCGCTCCAAGCCGGCACCATGACTCCCGAACTTGCCGCCGCCCTGGCCGATGGCACCGCTGTCGGGGGCGCTCGACCCAAGGTGCTGGTGACGCACGGCGCCACCGAGTACATTGCGAAGCTATCCACTTCGACGGACCGCTACCCCGTCGTGAAGGCAGAGGCGGCCGGACTGGCGCTGGCCAGACAAGTCGGCATCCCGGTGCCTGACTTCGAAGTAACAAGGTCGCTGGACCGTGACGTTCTCCTTGTCGAGAGATTCGACCGACCTGGCGCAGGTGAGCGCTTGATGGTCCTCTCCGCTCTCACCATCCTTGGATTCAGTGACTTCCTCGGCGCTCGCTGGTCAAGCTACCCGGAATTCCTTGATGCCCTCCGCAAGTACGGTCCCTCAGGAGAAGGTCTGGGCAAGGCCGTTTATGAACGGATTGTGCTGAACATCCTCATCGGCAACACGGACGACCACGCCCGAAACCATGCGGCCTTCTGGGATGGCGAGTGCCTTCAGATCACGCCCGCGTACGACTTGTGCCCGCAGCTTCGAGCAGGCAGCGAAGCCAGCCAGGCGATGGACATCGGCCGCGCACCCAACCCGGCGACTCAGGGCGACCGCCGCAGCAATCGTTCTGCTTGCGTCGCTGCGGCGCGGGAGTACAACCTGAGTCCCCAGGAGGCGGCAGCGATCTTCGATGCGCAGGTAGAGACGATCCGTGCGAGCTGGAGCGAGGTTGCCGATGATGCCCGCCTCACAAGGCGTGAGGCCGAAGCCCTGCTTGGGCGTCAGATTCTCAATCCCTACGCGCTGACCTGACTCCGTGCGGCCATCCAGTGGTTGAGTAAATCGCCTCACGAGGTTGAGGGGTTTACCGGCACCAGAACTCGTACGACTCCGACTTCGGGACGATCGCCCACCCGCGATTAGGCGCATTCGAGCTGGCGCTCTGCCAAAGCACCGAGCCGGTCACGACACCGCCTGACGAGACGAGGCCGGTGGTGACGCCCGGGTCGCATGCACCGGGCTGGCGCTCAACCACGACGAGCTGCTGCGTGGACTCGCCCTCGATCGCGTCGACTGCGTCCGGCTCCACCTGCTGCCAACCTGCGGGCACCGGGCCACCGAGAAGCGCCTGGTCGATGCCGATCGCGAACGGGTGGTCTGGGCTGGGGGGCGTGAGGTCCTCAGGGAGCCACGGGTCGGGCTCGGCAATGCCCTCGTAGACCCAGGGCGTCATGACGCCGCCGCCGACCGTGGCGAATACCGGTCCTCCCGGCAGGTCGTTCGACAGGTCCGGGGAGAGCGCGAGCTCCGGCGGCGCCGTCGCGCCGGCCGCAATCAGGACGGTCCGGGCGATCTGGCCGGTCGATCGTGGCGCCACGACGGTCGCGGGCTCGACCTGATTCGGGTCCTTCACCATGAGCGGCACATGGGCCACCTCTGCCCAGCGCTGCTCGAGGGTGTCGCCGACGCGCCTGTCCGCCTCGACGGTCATGGTCGCACCGTGATCGGCCGTGAGGACGATGATCGTGTTGTCATAGCGGCCGGTGGTCTTGAGCTCCGCGATCAGCTGGCCGAGCTGGCGATCGAAGTCGATGGCCGAGTTCGCGTAGAGGCGGCGCTCGATCGACTGCAGCTCGGGCGTGGAGTAGGTGCCGGCCTTGTTGCTGCCGACCATATGGGCATCATCGACGATGGGCAGCCGCGAGGGGTAGATCTCCCTACCCTCGCGGTCGACGTTCCAGGGGGCGTGGGTGCGGATCGTGTGCCAAAAGGAGAAGGTCGGCGCGCTAGGCGCTGCCTGCTCGGCCCTCCTCAGCCCCGCGATGGCCTTGCTCACCGAGTTGCCCTCGGCGTTGTCGCCGAACTCGTCGCCGCCGCTCCAGAAGTCGCGCCACTTCCCGTCCAGCGAGGGGAAGGCATCGGAGAACGGACGTGACAGGGCGGTGCGGCCGGCGATCGCGGCGGTATCGGCGGCGAACCCGAGGTACTGGCTCACCACATTCGAGTCCTTGGCCGAGCCGACGCTCGCACAGTCGGTCGTGTCGCACTCGAAGCGGTAGATCGGCGACTCCATGACGACGGAGTACTCCGACGCCAGGCTCGGGACGATGCCGATGTTCGCGCGGACCTCCTGCATTCGCTCAGGCCCCTCGGCTGCGATGTCCGATATTCCGGTGAGCATCGACGGCACGGCGTAGTCGGTGTAGTTCGCCGCCGAATAGGCGTGGGTGTAGGTCGTCGAATCCGCCTGCAATGCCTGCAGATTCGGGAATTCCGGGCGAATCTTGCCGGCCTGGTCGAAGACGAGCGGGTACTGGAGCTCATCCGAGACGATCCACATGATCGAGGGCCGCTGCGAGTCGGGTGCGAACGCGAGCGGGGTCGCGGCCGCTGCGGCGCTGCCGGCGAACACGGAGAGCACGAGCGGTGCCACGGCCGCGATGGAGGCGAAGACGAACAGGGGTGACCCCATGGTGAAGCGGCGTGCGAGCAGGGTCACCCCTGCGGCGACCACGAGGCCGATGATCGGGCCGAGAGCCGGCACACCCGTGAACAGTGTCTGGGTGAGGACATTGCCCGCGAGGAACCACGCGACGACGAACATGATGGCCGACGCAGCGATGTCGTAGGAGGAGGGCTTCAATCGCTTCTTCAGCACGGTGAGAACCCCGGCAAGGAGCAGCCACAGGGCAACCAGGGCGACGGCGAGCACCACCACCCACGCGATCTGAGAGACCCCGTGCGCGGAGAAGAACACGTCATTGGCGGCGATCTTCTCGTTCGCCGGGATCACCACAGCGAGCACCGCCGCGGCCAGCAGCCATGACGCACTGTCGTAGGCGCTCGTATTGCGTCGCTCACCCAGACGCGCGGTGAACCTGCTCATCGCTGCTCCAGCAGTCCCCACGCATTGACGACCACGCGGGTGGCCGAGGTCGTGCCCATGACCTCGACGTGGACGAAGCGATTCCGGAGAGCCGCGAGCAGTGCTTCGGTCGAGTAGTCGCCGCTCCAGTTGGGGATCTGCCCCAGCAGGATGCGCGACTTCTCGTCGTTCTCGTCGGCAAATTCGATCTGGACGGGGGCGCCGAACGCAGCCAGGGCATCGACCGCGAACTGCATCGGGGTGCCCTGGGTGATGACGACGTGGTGCAGCACGGCCTGGCAGATGACCGCGGAGGGCTGCACCCGTTCGGTGAAGGCGGCGAACTCGCAGTTGAGCAGGCCCGAGGCCGGCGTGAGATTGGTGATGTCGCCGAGGATCGGCGTGACGCTGCCGCCGATATCGGCGGGCAGGCCCTGATGGAGCATGTCGAGCGCTCCGGCATCGGCGTCCATGACGATCACGCGCGCACCGGCGTGGCGTGCGAGGTGGGCGGC
>JBMOKH010000168.1:0-5005 GCA_049315365.1 Candidatus Nanopelagicales bacterium | reverse complement strand
AATAACGCTCCTGTTGTCTCCATTGGCGCCTCAGAATTGATCGTTGGCACTCCCGTGGCAGTTTCGATCGCATTCATCGATGGCGGTTACAACGAGGCGGGAGCGGGGATGATGATCCGGGTCACTGTCTCCGTCGCGTTCGGCACCGTCTCGATCGGCGGCGGACCTGCTGGGCCCAGTGCGACGATCACCGCCCCGTACTCGTCGATCATAGACGGGATCGCCGACGTGCTCGTCACTGCGAACCGTGCCGGTGAGACATCGATCTCGGTCACCGCAACGCCGACTGACGATCCCACTGGTGGAATATCCGGCAGCCGAGCCCTGGTCGCGGCGGAGCCCGTCCAGACGCCTACGCCAACGCCTGTGCCAACTCCAGAGGTCACGCAGGCTGCAGCGCAGCAGGCAGTCGCCCCTGTGAGCAACGTTGTCGCAGCGAATGAACCCCGGGGTGCCACGACTCAGCAGCGCAGCATCACCCTGCCCGCATACGACGCCCTCAACCAGCCGGAGCAGGTGGTCGACACCACGATCGCTCTCGTCGCCGTGCTCGGCGTCGTAGGGCTGTCGGCCGGGGTCATGGCCGGAGGTGTTCCAGCGCCGTCGGGATCTGGATCCGGCTCGGGCTCGGGCTCTGGATCCGGCTCCGGCTCCTCCGACGCCCAGAACAAGCGCGCCGAGGACGTCGGTCGCCATCAGGGCGGTCATGTGCGCGCCGAGCGCAGTGAGGGCTCCCTGTCGAATGTCGACGTCTCCTTCACCGGGATTGCCGCGGCTCTTGGGGCCGCGAGTACGACCGATCGATGGCGGCTCTGGCGACCGCCACTTACAGCGCAGGTCGATCGCTCGCACCATGTCTCGATCAACTCGGTGTCCCGACTCTCACCGCTCACGGCACGGCTCCTCGCGGACAATACCTACCTTCGCGCCATGTTCGGGTCCGGGGCACTGCTCCTCCCGATAGCCGCCGTCGTCCTCGCAGTTCTCGGGGTGATCGGCGTGAACGGCCTCGCCCTCGCCCCGAGCGTCGCCATCCTCGGGCTCATCACGTTCATCGGCGCACTCGATGCGATGGCTGGCTTCGCTGCCTTCGTCGTGTTCACGGCAGGTGTCGCCATCTCGGGCGGTATCACCGGCGCCGACAGCATTCGTACGCTGCTCGGCCTCGGAGTCATCGGCTTCGGACCGGCCCTCATCGCTGGCTCAACGCGACCTCTCCGACGCGGTCGCGACGACTACGACGTGTGGGAACGGGTGACTGATTTCGTCATCATCCCGCTCATCGGCGCTTTTGCGGTGCAGAGCATGGTCGGAGCGCTAGCCGGGCTCTCGGGGTACCAGTTGCCGATCGTGTCGTCCGCGAATCTCATCGCCCTCATCGCCCTCATCGGACTCCTCATGCGAGTGAGTCTGGAAGAGTTCGCCGCCCGCACCTTCCCCTCGCGCATCGCCGAGGTTGCCCCAGCGCCGGTCCCGACTCCCGGAGTGCTTCACCGGAGCATCGTCGCCGCAATGCGGACCATCCTGTTCGTCTTCGTGGCGGTCGCCTTCATCGGCACGTCCTGGCAACTCTGGGCTGGAGCGGCAATTTTCGCGGCAGCCCAGGCCTGCGAGATCATTGCCAAGTACCTGCCAAACAGTCCGCGTCTGTTTCACGCAGTCCCGGTCGGCATCCCGAAGCTCGTCCTCATCCTGCTCGTGTCGCTCGGGATCTCGACGGCCATCTCCCTGCTCGTAACGGAAGGACGCGACCTCGCACGAACTTCGTTCGTTGTCCTGATGCTGCCGGGTCTCGCCCTCGCGGCGCTGGGGATGTTCGGAAAGGAACCCCGCGAGGGCGACACCCGCTGGTACCTGCGGGCCTCGATGCGAGTCTGGTATCGAATCGGCGGCGGCACGCTTCTTGTCACCGCCATCTACCTGACCCAGTTCAGCTAGGCCCGCAGGAGAAGTACCAGCTACACCACGAACTCGACCGTCGAACCGGCTTGATCAACCACGACTGTCGAACGGTCAATTGACCCACTTGGCAGCACAAGCCGCACCGTCCACGAGCCCTGCGCAACGAAGAACGCAAAGGCGCCCCCCTTGCTCGTCGGACTCTCCGCAACGAACTCACCATTCTTGTCGAGGAGACGCACGTAAGCGCCAGACTTACGCTCGCCATCGACCGTCACCGTGCCGGTGATGGCGTAGTCGCCCGTCTGCGATCGCTCGGGATTCGCGCCGCACATCAGGCGCCGCCCCCAGCGGGCGGACCTGCCGCGTCACCGATCTGGACTGGCACGCCGACGAGCGATCCGTATTCGGTCCAGGATCCGTCGTAGTTCGTCACGTTGTCCCAACCGAGGACCTCATGCAAGACGAACCAGGTGTGAGCGGAGCGCTCGCCGATCCTGCAGTAGGCGATGGTCGGCGCGCCCTCGGTCAGGCCAGCCGATGTATAGAGGTCAACAAGCTCCTCGTCGGTCTTGAAGGTGCCGTCATCGTTCGCTGCCTTCGACCACGGCACGTTGCTCGCGGTGGGGATGTGGCCCGGGCGCTGTGACTGCTCCTGCGGCAGGTGGGCCGGGGCGAGCAGTCGACCCGCATACTCGTCAGGTGACCGGACGTCGATGAGCTGGACGTTCCCAATCGATGCGATGACCTCGTCGCGCTTCGACCGGAGCTCGACGCGCTCGGTCGGCACGGGGTAGTCGGTGGCGGCGCGCACCGGGATTTCAGCGACGAGCTCACGGCCATCGAGTTCCCACTTCTTGCGCCCACCGTCGAGCAGCTTCACGCTGTCGTGGCCGTAGAGCTTGAAGTACCAGTACGCGTAGGCTGCGAACCAGTTGTTGTTGCCGCCGTACAGGACGACGGTTGTGTCCGGGTCGATGCCGTTCTTGCTCAAGAGTGCGGCGAATGCTTCCGGCGTGACGAGGTCGCGGCGTACCGGGTCCTGCAGGTCCTGCCGCCAGTCGACCCTGATGGCGCCGGCGATGTGGCCGGTGTCGTAGGCCGACACGTCCTCGTCAACCTCTACGAGGACGACATTTGGGTCGGATGCGTGGGCGAGAACCCACTCGGCGTTGACGAGAACATCTGATCGTGACATGTGCGCGCTTCTCCAATGACTGCTGGTACTGATGGGTTAATGGCCCCCCTCGGGGCATGGGTCAAGAACGGTTTTCACCGAGTGGCCGCTGAACGCGTCCGTGCGGGCGGGGGTCAGGCCCGACAACTAGTAGCCGTCACGCGGCAGAAGTCGATGCAGCGCCTCTTCGTGAGGACGCTTGCGGCTCTCACGCGCCACCTGCCACGGCCGGGATGATCGAGATTTGGGCACCTTCAAGGATTGGCGTGTCGAGGCTGTCGAGGAACCTCACGTCATCGTCGTTGACGTACACATTGACGAATCGGCGCAGCGCTCCGTCGTCGTTGAGCACCCGCGCAGCGATACCCGGGAACTGCGCATCGAGGTCGCCAATCGACTCGCGCAGGGTCGAGCCCGAGACGGACACCTCGGCAGCGCCACCCGTGTAGGTTCGCAGGATCGTGGGGATCCGGACGCTGGCGGTCATGCCGCTCCCCCAGCGTTGATCGCGCCGTAGGCGGTGTCGAAGGCGGCGTACGACGGAGAGATCGTCATCGTCGGCTGGCAGGTGGGGGCGACGGCATCAAGCGTCTTGAGCCCGTCGCCCGTGTTGAGGAGGACTACCTCAGCTGCCGGATCGATGCGACCCTCGCGAAGGAGCTTGCGATAGGTCGCGACGACGACGCCCCCCGCCGTCTCGGCGAAGATCCCCTCGGTGCGCGCGAGGAGGGTGATGCCCTCCACGACTTCATCATCGGTGACGTCGGCGACGACACCACCCGTGCGGCGAACCACATCGAGCGCATAGGGACCGTCGGCCGGGTTTCCGATCGCGAGCGACTTCGCGATTGTGTCCGGCTTGACCGGCGTGCAGAAGTCCTGTCCCGCCCGGAATGCCTGAGCCACCGGCGAGCATCCGGTGGCCTGCGCCCCGAATACCTGGTAACCGCGCTCGGCAACGAGGCCGAGGTCGGTGAACTCTCGAAAGGCCTTGTCGACCTTCGTGAGGAGCGATCCGGACGCCACCGGGGAAATGACTGCATCCGGCAGTCGCCAGCCGAGCTGCTCAGCGATCTCGTACCCGACGGTCTTGCTGCCCTCTGCGTAGTACGGCCGCAGGTTCACGTTCACGAACCCCCAGTCGCGCTGCGCGGCAACCTCGGTGCACAGGCGGTTCACGTCGTCGTAGTTGCCGTCGATCGCGACGAGGGTCCCGCCGTACACCGCGGTCGTGACGATCTTGCCCGCCTCAAGGTTCGACGGGACGAAGACCACGGATGTCAGGCCAGCGCGCGCGGCGGCGGCGGCGACCGCGTTCGCGAGATTGCCAGTCGATGCGCACGCGATGGTCTCGTAGCCGAGCCGTCGAGCGTTCTCCAGGGCGACGGCGACGACACGGTCCTTGAAGGAGTGGGTCGGGTTGCCCGAGTCGTCCTTCACCCACACGGTCTTGGCGCCCAGCGCCGCCGCGAGGTTATCGGCGCGCACGAGCTTGGTGAGGCCGGGGTTGAGCCCTGGGCGGCCAGCCGCACCGGGCACGACCGGCAGGAGGGCCTCGTAGCGCCACATGGAGTCCGGGCCAGCCTCGATCTGGTCTCGGGTGACGGTGGAGCGCTCGTAGGCCACCTCGAGGGGGCCGAAGCACTCAAAGCAGGCGTAGCTCGCATCGAGTGGATATTGGGCTCCGCATTCGCGGCACTTGAGGGCATTGGCGGAGCCGATGCTCGCTGCGCCGGTCGAACTGGGCGCGACAGTCGAAATAGACATGGTTTGAGGCCTCCTGGCTCATCTGTCCTGTTGTCAGGTCGGAGTTGGCACCGAAATCCAGCGGGCCTCAGAATCCGAGATTCACTCGGTTCATCAGTAATGCCGGATAGGTTGCCGGGGCTTCAACGGGCCGTTTCCCTCTGCCCCTCTTGATGAGGTATT
>JBMOKH010000167.1:0-5018 GCA_049315365.1 Candidatus Nanopelagicales bacterium | reverse complement strand
GCGTCGCGAGAACGGGCTGAGACGACTCGGAAGCTCCGACCTCGTTGACCGCCTGGATGGTGACTGAGTATTCGATGCCGTTGTCGAGGTCCGGGATCGTCGTTCCGTTGCGACCGGCTGCGACCTGTACCACCCGCTCGCCGGGACGAAGGGTGATGAGGTAACTGGTCACGGTCGGTGAAGCCGGGTCCGGGGCTGTCCAGCTGACCGCGATTTTCGACGTCCCTGGTGCGGCCTGCAGACCGCTGGGGACCGCCGGGCATAGCGCTCGCGATGAAGCACTCGCCGATGCAGAGGCGCTCACAGACGGTGAGGCACTGACAGGTGGTGAGGCGCTGCCAGTGGCGGGGGCAACTGGAGTGGTTGACGCGTTCGGTACCTGACCTGAGGTGCTGGATTCGGATGCCGTGGCGATCGGAGTCGGGCCTACCGCATCTGCCGATGCGATGGTGGCCTTTACTGCCGCATCAGCACAGGCGGGCAGCGCCGCAGACTTTGACAACCCCTTCGCTGAGCCGCCCTTCACAACGGCCACTACTTCACTAGCAGACGAGCCCGCTGCGGAGTTCGTGGATCCGCCGCAGCCACTGAGGAGCACGGCAATCGTCGTTGCGAGCACCAGAAATCCGGTCAGCCCTCGGCGGGTGCCGACCATAGCGAATTCGGTCATTGTGACTCCTGGAACTTGCGAGACGCCGGTGACGAGGAACGCCGCCGTTCACAAATTATGTGGGGAGGTTACTCCCCACTCTCAACCCTGTCATTCATGACCTAGCCCTGGCCGACGACACGTCCGCATGCACGGCTCACGGCGAGTTGGTCACTGACGCCGGGGCTCGGCGGGCGGCGGCATCTGCTGGGGTGGCAGCACCGGAACGATGATGCCGGCTCGATCGAAGGAGAGCTTGATGCGCTCGCGGATCGTGCGCACGAGCTGGAGCTGCATCTCGGGCACGGCCTTGGCGGTCACGCGCACGACCACTGCATTGCCGCTCATCGACTCCACCCCGGCGAATTGCGGCTGGCCAAGGAGCATGTCGTCGTAGGTCGGGTCCTCGTCCATGTCGATCGCGACCTTCTCGATGAGGTCGCGCACCCGGTCGAGGTCGGAGTCGTAGTCGACGGGGATGTCGACGATCGCCAAGGTCCAGCCCTGCGAACGGTTTGCGACCCGGAGGATCTCGCCGTTGCGGACGTACCAGACGACGCCCGACATGTCGCGCAGCCGCGTGTAGCGAAGGGAAACCTCCTCCACGGTGCCGACGACCGGCCCCACGTCGACGATGTCGCCGACGCCGAACTGGTCCTCCAGAATGATGAAGATGCCTGACAGGTAGTCCTTGATGAGCGTCTGGGCACCGAACCCGAGGATCACCCCGATGACGCCCGCACTCGCGAGGAGCGGGGCGATGTCGACATTGAGCGCCTCGAGGATGACGATGGTCGCGACGCCCCAGACGGTGATCGTGATGATGCTGCTGAGGAGGGAGCCGATGGCGGCGGCCCGCTGCTCGGTGCGCTGGGTGAGGAGGATGACGGAGAGCTCGGCGGTCCGGGTCGCCTTGCGGGTGTGCTCAAGCCGATCGCGGCGCGCCCGCTCGGAGGTGCGCACGACCACTCTCCTGATGATCCAGCCGAGGGTCGCCTGTACGACGTAGGCGATGACGAGCGTGGCGATGACCTGCAGTGGGGTGCCGATGAGCCACTGCCAGAACGTCGACCACCAAGGATCATCCTTCGCAGCAGCGACGCGCAGGGTCGAGGCAATGAGCAGCATCCCCGTCACGTCCTACTCCAGACCCGTCCAGCGAGCGAGGAAGGCGAGTGTGTCGGCTGCCTCCTCTACCGACTTCGACATCGACCTTGCCCCGTGCCCGACATCGCCCTCGGCCCGGATGAGGATGGGCCGGGTGCCGCTCGTCGCGTGCTGGAGCGCGGCGCACATCTTGCGCCCGTGCATCGGATCGGTGCGGGTGTCGTTGTCGAACACGGCGATCATCGTCGCCGGGTAGTCGGTCCCCTCGACCACCCGGTGGTAGGGCGAGTAGTCGATGAGCCAGCCGAACTCCTCGGCGACCTCCGGGTCGCCGTACTCGACGGTCCAGGTCGGCCCGAGCTCGGAGGTCGTGTAGCGGATCATGTCGAGCAGCGGGGCGACGCACACGACGGCGTTGAAAAGCTCCGGCCGCTGGGTCATCGCCGCTCCGACGAGCAGGCCGCCGTTGGATCCGCCGTAGATGCCGAGCTGACTCGGGGTCGTCCAGCCCTCATCGACGAGGTACTCGGCGGCCGCGTGGAAGTCGTCGAACACGTTCTGCTTATTGGCGAGCATGCCGTCGCGATGCCATTCCTCGCCCTCCTCGCCGCCGCCGCGCAGGTTCGCGATCGCCCACACGCCCCCCGCTGCCACCCAGGCGAGGATGGCCGCGGAATACCCGGGGGACATGGGGATGCCGAAGCCGCCGTAGCCGTACAGGACGGTCGGACGGGGCGCGGCCGGGGTCTCGTCCGGCGACACGACGAACATCCGGACGATGGTGCCGTCCTTGCTCGGATACGTCACCACCCGCGAATGAACCCTTGGCACGTCGACGGTTCCCGGCGGGCTCGCGAAGTGCTCGAAGGCCCCCGTGCGGGCATCGAACTGGTAGATCTGCGGCACCGTGGTGTGGTCGGTGTAGACGAACCAGGCGAGCGGTCCGCCCTCGGGATGCTCGACCGGGCCGGCGAGCGTGCCGACCCCGGGAAGGTCGACCGACCGCAGGAACGCCCCGTCATCGGACCGGTGCACCGAAAGCTCGCTCACCCCGTGCCTCGTCCGCACGACGAGCAGCAGGTCCTCCTCGAGCTCGTCATCGTCGAGCACCGCGGCGTCGTCGAGGACCGAATCGGGATCCTCGGCGATGAGGTCGACCCAGTGCTCGACAGCCCACTCGCCGGCCCGGGTGACCGCGATGCGGCCCATCGGCGCATCGCGATCAGTGCTGACAAAGACGCGGCCATCGCGGGCGAATGACAGGGAGGTCTGCGCATCGACATCGCCCTGGACGAGCACGAACCCCGGTGAGCGGGGGTCGCCATCCTCGAGGTCGGCGACCCACAGGTCATTGCGAGGCTCGGTTCCCTCTGAGCTCGAGACCTGCAGCCAGCGCCCGTCGCGGCTGACCGACACCCCGTAGTAGTTCGTCATCGTCATGCCCGCGCCGAATACCTCGTCATCCTCATCGGTCGGGGTGCCCACGACGTGCAGGTACACCCGGCGATGGAAGTTGCGCTCCGCCTCGGGCAGCAGCTCCGGAGCGATGCGCCGCACGTAGTAGAAGGCCTCGCCGCCGACGAGCCAGGCGATGGGCGAGAAGCGGCAGCGGTCGATGGGGCCATCGAGCGCCTCGCCGGTCTCGACGTCCATCACGTGAACCTCGGACTCCTCTGTCCCGCCGACGGACAGCTGGTAGGCGAGGCGGTCGCCCTCCTTCGAGGGCTGCCAGCTGTCGAGGGTGGTGAGGCCCGTCGGGTCAAGGGCCATCGGGTCGATGAGGACGCGCTCGATGCCGTCGGCATCGATGACGTAGAGGACGGAGAACTGCTGGCCCGGCTCACGCCGGGTGATGAAGCGGCGCTGGCCCCGCCAGTAGGGGGGCGAGACTGTGCCGGCCCCGAGCAGGCGCTCGACCTGCTCTGCGAACGCATCGCGGGTAGTCCAGGCGTCGCGCTCGGCCCGGGTGAGGTGCCGCTGAGCCGTCGCCCATTCCGTCGTGCGCGTGTCGTCGGCGGTCTCAAGCCAGCGATACGGGTCAGGGACGGCGGTGCCGTGAAGCACGTCGACGTGGTCGGCGCGGTGCGCGTCGGGATAGCCGGGGCGAGCGGCTGCGTCTGGCGCCTTGGGTGCGTCGTGTTCGGTCACCCCCCCACCATAAGGTGAGTGGAGTTCAGGCACGCCGCGAGCGCGCGGACCAGCGAAACCCGGAGGCAAGGTGAGTGAGTTCGACGACGGACAGGGCGTCGGCGACGAGCCGTTCGAGGAGGTGGGCGAATCCCTGGCGCAGCTCGCGCGGGCCCACGGGGTCGCGACCGATTACTGGGATCAGTCGGGCCGCCTGGAGCGGGTGAGCGCCCGGACAGTCCGCGCGGTGCTCGAGGCCCTCGGGGTCGAGAGCGGAGGCGAGGCGCAGATCGCAGCCGGTCTCGAGCGCATTCGACTGTGGGGCTGGCGGCGCACCCTGCCGGCGACCTTCATCGGCCGTGCTGGCGAGGACCGCCGCCTTCCAGTTCATGTTCCGCACGGCACGAAGGTGGTCGTGCGCGTCGAGCTCGAGGACGGCTCGCGGCGGCAGCTCGACCAGATGGACTACTGGGTCGACCCGGTGCTCGTCGATGGCATCCTCATCGGCGAGGCGAGCTTCTCGGTACCCGCAGACCTCGACCTCGGCTGGCACACGGTCATCGCCCAGACCGCGGAGTCGCAGGTCTCGTCCACCCTCGTCATGACCCCGCGCCGGCTCGACCCTGAGCTCATCATCGGCGAGCGGCAGTGGGGCTTCATGGCGCAGATCTATGCCACGCGCTCCCGACGGTCATGGGGCATCGGCGATCTCCGCGACTGCGCTGACCTCGCCTCGTGGAGCGGCCGCCGGCTCGGCGCCGGATTCCTGCTCATCAACCCCCTGCATGCGGCAGCCCCGAGCGCCCCCATGGCGCCTTCCCCCTACCTGCCCGTGACCCGGAGGTTCGCCAATCCGCTCTACCTGCGCGTCGAGGACATCCCGGAGTTCGTATCACTGCCGCCCGCGGATCGCGAGCGCGCGGAGGAGCTGGCGGTGACCCTGCAGCGGCTGAACCTCACCGACAAGCTCCTCGACCGCGACACCTGCTGGGAGGCCAAGCGATCGGTGCTCGAGAGCATCGCTGCCCTCCCGCTCTCGCCCGAACGCGCGGCGCAGTTCCGCGACTACTGCCTGCGCGAGGGCATCGGGCTCGTGGACTTCGCCACCTGGTGCGTCATGAGCGACATGTTCGGC
>JBMOKH010000166.1:0-5052 GCA_049315365.1 Candidatus Nanopelagicales bacterium | reverse complement strand
GAATCGAGGGCGAAGAGCAGGTCGGTCGCGCCGATCGAGATCATCACGAGCAGGAGCGGGGTCGCCACCCGACGCGCATCCACCTTGGTGAACATTCGGGTTCCGTCGTACTCGTCGGTGAACGGGACGCGAGACCGGACGCGGCGGATGATGAAGTTGTCCATCGGGTCCGGGTCCTCATTGCGGTGCCTGGCGAGCTGGATTCCCGTCCAGATGAGGATCGCGCCGAAGATGACGAAGGTGAACGCGAATGCCGAGATGGCCGCCGCCCCGATCGCGATGAAGATCGCGCGGAAGATGAGAGCGAGAACGACACCGAAGAGCAACACCCGCTGGTGGAGTGCGGTCGGCACCGCGAACTGCGCGAGGATGATGATGAAGACGAACAGGTTGTCGACGCTCAGCGACTTCTCGACCAGATAGGCGGCGAAGTACTCGGTTCCGACGGCACTCCCCTGCCAGACGATGAGCGCGATGCCGAACGCGATGGCGACGCCAACGTAGAAGACCGACCAGAGCGCGGCCTCGCGGAACTTCACCTCATGTGGCTTCCGGCTCACCATCACGAAGTCCAAGGCGATGAGCAGGAGGATCCCCACGACCGTTATGGCCCACAGGGTCAGTGACATTTCAGGTCTCCTTCGTTGATCGTGCTGATACGTAGCTCCAGATAATCGTGACGGCGAGGACGGTGACGATCACGACGAGGGAAACCCAGACCGGGATGACCGGCACCGGCAGGGTGGTTGTCTCGTGAATCGCCTGCAGGATGAGCTTGACCCCGATGAACCCGAGGATGATCGCTAGGCCCTTGCTCAGGTGCTGCAGGCTGCCGAGCAGGCCCTTGAGCAGGAAGAAGAGCTGTCGAAGGCCCATGAGCGCGAAGGCATTCGCGGTGAAGACGATGTATGCCTCGCTCGTGATTCCGAACACCGCTGGAATGCTGTCGAGGGCAAAGAGCAGGTCGGTTGTCCCGATCGCGAGCATGACGAGCGCCATCGGGGTGAGCATTCGCTGCCCAGCGACGACCGCGGTCAGTTTCGTGCCATTGAACTCGGTGGAGGTCGGGAATCGTCGGGCGACGAAGCGGACGAGGCCGTTGCCGCCCGGGTCAGGCTCTGCGTCCTCCTTGGCGAGCCATACCTTCCACGCGGTGAACAGCAGGAAGGCCCCGAAGATGTAGAAGATGCCGGAGAACCTCGCGATGAGCTCTGCACCGACGACGATGAGGATACCGCGCAGGATGAGAGCGATGATGATGCCGACGAGCAGGACGCGATGCTGGTGGGCAGCCGGCACCGCGAACGACGTCATGATGACGAGGAAGACGAAGAGGTTGTCGACGCTCAGCGAGTATTCGGTCAGGTAGCCAGCGATGAACTCACCTGAGTAGGCGATTCCGAAGTACCACCCGATGAACACGGCGAACAGCGCCGCGAGGCCGACGTAGAAGATGACCCAACGAGTCGCCTCCCTAGGGCCGAAGGGGTGAGGGCGACGGTCGACGATCACCAGGTCGAGTGCGATGACCCCGATGATTCCCACGAGCGTCACCGCCCACAGCCATGCAGGAACGTTCAAGGGCTCTGCCCCTCTCTCATTCCCCGTAGTTCCCGCTTCAGGTCGCCTACCTCGTCGCGAAGGCGCGCGGCGAGTTCGAACTGCAGCTCACCTGCCGCATGGTGCATCTGGGCGGTGAGGTCGTCGATGAGCGTCACGAGCTCATCTTGCGCCTTGGGCCTGCGACGGCCTGAGCCGCTGCCCGCCGCGGTCTCCTGAAGCAGCGCCGCGGTGTCAGCGTCCTCCCGAGCGAGGAGGTCTGTGATGTCGGCGATCTTCTTGCGCAGCGGCTGCGGGTCGACGCCGTGCGCCACGTTGTAGGCAACCTGCTTCGCACGGCGCCTCGTGGTCTCGTCAATCGCCCGCTCCATCGAGGGCGTGATCTTGTCCGCGTACATGTGCACCTGGCCAGAAACGTTGCGGGCCGCACGGCCGATCGTCTGGATGAGCGAGGTCTCCGAACGAAGGAAGCCTTCCTTGTCCGCATCGAGGATCGCGACGAGCGAAACCTCCGGCAGATCGAGGCCCTCGCGGAGCAGGTTGATGCCGACGAGGACGTCGAACACGCCCAGCCGAAGCTCACGAAGCAGTTCGACGCGCCTGAGGGTGTCGACCTCCGAGTGGAGGTACTGCACCCGGACCCCGTTCTCGAGCAGGTAGTCCGTGAGATCCTCGGCCATCCGCTTGGTGAGGGTCGTGACGAGCACCCGCTCATTGCGCGCGGCCCGCTGCTTGATTTCGTCCATGAGATCGTCGATCTGGCCCTTCGAGGGCTTCACGATGATCTCGGGATCGACCAGACCGGTGGGCCGAATCACCTGCTCGACGAACTCGCCCCCGACCCGGCCGAGCTCGTATGGCCCGGGAGTCGCCGAGAGGTACATCGTCTGGCCCACCCGCTCGACGAACTCGTCCCAGCGCAGAGGCCGGTTGTCCATCGCGCTCGGGAGCCGAAATCCGTGGTCGACGAGCGTCCGCTTGCGGCTCATGTCTCCCTCGTACATCGCGCCTATCTGGGGCACCGTCACGTGCGATTCGTCGATGACGAGGAGGAAGTCCTCTGGGAAGTAGTCGATAAGGCAGTTCGGGGCACTCCCCTGCTCGCGGCCGTCGATATGCCGCGAGTAGTTCTCGATTCCAGCGCAAGATCCCATCTGTCTCATCATCTCGATGTCGTAGGTCGTTCGCATCCGCAGCCGCTGTGCCTCGAGTAGCTTGCCCTGGGTCTCGAACTCGGCCAGCCGCTGCTCGAGCTCCGCCTCGATCCCGGCGACGGCGCGATCCATGCGCTCGGGGCCCGCGACATAGTGCGTCGCGGGGAAGATGTAGATCTCCTTGTCCTCGGTGAGGATCTCGCCCGTCAACGGATGCAGCGACATCAACCGCTCGATCTCGTCGCCGAACATCTCTATCCGAATCGGATGCTCCTCGTACACCGGGAACACCTCGACGGTGTCGCCGCGCACACGGAAGGTGCCGCGCTGGAAGCTGATGTCATTTCGGGTGTACTGGATGTCGACGAACCGGCGGAGCAGCACATCTCGCTCGATCGACTCGCCGATCCGGAGACGAACCATACGATCGACGTACTCCTGGGGCGTGCCGAGTCCGTAGATCGCCGAGACGCTGGCCACCACGATGACGTCGCGCCTGGTAAGCAGGCTGTTCGTCGCGGAGTGCCGCAGCCGCTCGACCTCCTCGTTGATCGAGGAGTCCTTCTCGATGAAGGTGTCGCTTTGCGGGATGTACGCCTCTGGCTGGTAGTAGTCGTAGTACGAGACGAAGTACTCGACGGCGTTGTTGGGGAGCAGCTCCTTGAACTCCGAGGTGAGCTGGGCAGCCAGGGTCTTGTTCGGGGCCATGACAAGCGTCGGACGCTGCAGGGCTTCGACAAGCCACGCGGTCGTCGCGCTCTTGCCGGTACCTGTGGCTCCGAGGAGGACGGTGTCGCGCTCCCCGGAGCGGATGCGCTCGGCGAGGGCTGCGATTGCCGCCGGCTGGTCGCCGGACGGCTCGAAGGGCGCCTTGACCTCGAAGGGGGCGACCCGACGCTGAAGGTCGGTCACCGGCCTGGTCATGCCATCACACTACGGCGTCAAGCTGGTTCCAGATCCCACGGACCTGCCGCTCCGTCGCGCGCCGGGATCCGGAGTTGTCAATAACAAAATCCGCCTCTGTTACGCGCCTCGAGCGGGACACCTGCACCTGCATGCGCCGCCTGACGTCCTCCTCGTCCAGCCCGCGTCCGACCGCTCGCCGGACCTGCATCTCCTCGGGAACGTCGACGACGACGACAACGTCGACGAGCTGCTCCTGGCCCGTCTCGAAGAGAAGCGGCATGTCGTAGAGCAAGACCTCGGAATCGACCGCTGCAGCGAGCCTGCGCTCGGTCTCGGCCCTGATGAGGGGGTGCATGATCGAGTTGAGCCGCTGCGTCGCGCTCGGGTCCTGGAAGGCGATCCTCGCGAGCTCGCTTCGCCGAAGCGACCCATCCGGGGCGATGATCCCTTCGCCGAACTCATCTACGAGTGTGTGAAGTGCCGGCTGCCCCGGCTCGACGAGCTCGCGCGAGATGGCGTCAGCGTCAATGACGATGGCACCGAGCTTGGCGAACATGACCGCCACAGTCGACTTGCCTGAGCCGATACCTCCGGTGAGGCCGATCTTCATCACCTGTTCACCCTAGCGGGGCAGGACGAATTCACCCCAGCGAGGCAGGACGAACCCGAGCGACCCCCACCACGCAAGGGCGGGCACCGGCTCAAAGCCGGCGCCCGCCCATGTGAAGAACCCTCCGGGGCTAGTCCCCGGCGAGCTTGTCGCGAAGGGCCTGAAGGGCCTCATCCGAGGCGAGGGCACCCTCGCCGTCATTCGACTCGCTCGAGTATGACGAGACGTTATCGCCTGACTCCAGTGCTGCCGCCTGATCGGCGCTGCGTGCCTCTTCGATCTGCTTGCGATGGGCCTCCCAGCGCGAGTGCGCCTCGGAGTACTCCTTCTCCCACTGCGCGCGCTGGTCCTCGAACTCGACCTTCCACTCGCCGGTCTCCGGGTCGAAGCCCTCCGGGCCGATGTAGCCGCCGGCCTCGTCGAATGCCGGCGCCATGCCGTAGAGGTAGGGATCGAACTCCTCGACCGCCTGTGCATCGGAGGAGTCGTTCGCCTGCTTGAGCGACAGCGAGATGCGCCGGCGCTCGAGGTCAATGTCGATGACCTTGACGAAGATGTCGTCGTTGACCTGGACGATCTGCTCCGGCAGCTCGATGTGACGCTCGGCGAGCTCCGAGATGTGAACGAGGCCCTCGATGCCCTCCTCGACACGCACGAACGCACCGAACGGCACCAGCTTGGTGACCTTGCCGGGCACGACCTGCCCGATCTGGTGGGTCCGGGCGAAGTGCTGCCACGGATCCTCCTGCGTCGCCTTGAGCGAAAGCGACACGCGCTCGCGGTCCATGTCGACGTCGAGAACCTCGACGGTGACCTCCTGGC
>JBMOKH010000165.1:0-5083 GCA_049315365.1 Candidatus Nanopelagicales bacterium | reverse complement strand
ACCGCCTTCGCGAGATCGAGCCCGGCATCGATCCTGACGCGGCAGTCGGGCTCTCCCTCATCGCCCAGGCGCTGCCGCTGGGGATTACCGCGATCGGCGGGCCGGGCCTCACCCGTCAGCAGCGCGAGAGCGTCGCTGGGATGTGGGCCGATGCCATGGTGTTCCTGCTCCGGAGTGTGACATCAGGGCCCTCGTCGACCGACTGAGCGCCATTCAGCAGAACCCCTCTCGCAGGGGTTGGGCTGGATCGGGTAGCGTGCGGCGAGCGTCGACGGCGTCCGTAGCTCAATGGATAGAGCACCTGACTTCGGATCAGGCGGTTGGGGGTTCGAGTCCCTCCGGGCGCACGCAAGAGTTTCTTTCGGCAGGTTGACCGCAAATGATTGGAATCCCCCACCCCCGCTCGGGGCCGTTCCGATCCTCCTAGGGTGACGTGGTGACTTTCCGGGGGCAACGCATCCTCGTGGTTGAGGACGAGCCGCTCATGTCCTCCTTGCTCGTCGAGATGCTCTGCTCGGTGGGTTTCGAGGTAGCCTCCGCCATGAATGTCGTGGAGGCCCGCCAGCAGGTCGAATCCTTCGACCCCGACGCAGTGCTCCTCGACATCTCCCTGGGCGCCGGGCCCAGCGGCCTTGACCTTGGCTACGTCCTGAGCCGTTCGCGTCCTGACATCGCCCTCATCTTCTTGACCAAGCACCCGGACGGGGGCTCGAGCGGACTCCAGGCCTCGGATCTGCCGCCGGGCTGCGGATTCCTGCGGAAGGACATGGTTCGCGACACCCCGTACCTGCTCGATGTGATCGATGCGGTCCTCGCAGATCGTGGGACGGAAGTGCACCTCAGCGGTGAGGCAAGCGATGCGTCGCTTCCCCTCACGTCAAAGCAGCAGGAGGTGCTCAGGTTGATGGCGCTCGGATATGCCAACGCGGCGATCGCTCGCCTGACGAATGCGGCTGAGTCATCGGTCGAACGCTGGGCCGCCGGTATCTTCAAGGCCCTCGACATTGACACCAAGGGCGACATCCATCCGCGGGTCGAGGCGGTCCGACGCTTCATCAGCTCGGCCGGCCTACCAGAGCGCCCATGAGCAGGCGCGCCGAGTTCGATGCCATGCTCCGCCGACTTGGAGGACTCGATGCCATCAGCTGGCCGGCCTTCTGGCTGGCCCTCTTCGCCACCGAGACCGCCCACTTCGTCGGGAACGCAGGCATCACGGGGATGGCGCTCGAGCGGATGGGTTTGGCAGTCGGTGCGGTGGTCGTCATGTTCGCGTGGCTGCTTGTCGCCCGTGCGACCTTTCTGAGGGACGTTGACGTCACCCCTCGTCCCGGGAGGATGCTCGCCGCCTTCATCGTCGCCGGCGCCATTCGCGGGGCCGTCATCGGCCAGGGGGTCGTCGCGTTCGGGCTTTCGGATGAGCGCGAGTTTCCATCGCGCATGATCGGCGGCATCTTGATGATGGTCCCGATACTGGTGATCACCGCACTCGTCGTCCGCACACTACGAGAGGGGGACACGAGAGTTCGCGAGCTACTCGCGAGCAAGCATGATTTGGAGGAGGCCCGCCAGCACGGCCAGCTGGCCCTGTCCAGCGAAACACCGAGCTGATCGCCGGGATTCGGGCCCGATTGCTGCGGGAGGCCGACCTGCTCGACGCGAATCGCCCGCCGGAGGCGCTTGCATCCCTCCAGCGAATCGCTGCCGACATCGTGCGTCCGCTGAGCCACGAGCTCGCCGCTCGCACCCCGGCGATGCGGGTCAGCGCCGCGACGATGGTTCGTGCCAGCACCGATTGGCATCGGGCACTCGACGGGGCGCTCAACGGTCGGCCCCTTCGACCACTGCTCGTTTCCGGCTGCGCCGTCCTCGCATCGCTCTCCTACTCCTTCTCGGTGTTCACGCCCCTGAGGGTCGCTGGCGCAGGAGCGACGGTCATTCTCTTGTCGATCCTCCTGATGGCTCCGGCCAATGCGATGCTGGCTCGTCTCTTCCGGGGCAGGCGCCTGGCCTTCCGGGTGGCGATCTTCCTGCTCGTCACCGCGGGGCTCTCAGCCCTCATCGGCTTGGCCACTGTCCTGGACACGTTCGGCACGGGCCACGCCCGCGCCACCGCAATTGGGGCAGCTCTCCTGATCTGGTGCCTGACCGCCCTCTTCGCCGTGCTCACCTCGGCGATTCGCCAGCAGCAGTTTGCAGCCGCCGAACTCGCGGTGACCCGAGACGTGCTCGTGTGGCAGGTGGCCAGAACAAACCAGGTGCAGTGGTTCCAGCAGAAGCAGGTGTCGCGTGCGCTGCACGGTCCGATTCAGGCGGCGACGACGGCAGCCGCGATGAGGCTCGACGGGGCTATCCGCGCGGGCGAGGTGGAACCGGACATGGTCCTGGCCCTCAAGGCAAGCATCCTCAGCACCTTCACGTCGCTCGACGCGATCCCGGCCGAGTCGGTGAGCATGCGACAGGCGGCGGATCGGCTCGCTGCGACGTGGCAGGGCCTATGCGAAGTGTCCATGACGATCGATCCGGGAGCAAGCACCGCGCTCGCGGGGGACGTCATCGCCTCAACCATCCTCATCGAGATACTGACCGAGGCGACGTCGAAGGCCGTGCGCCATTGTCACGCTGACTCGGTGCACATCGAGATTCGAGAGCCGTCTGCAGATCTGGTGGAGATCATCATCCAAAGCACCGGAGACCCGATCGACGCCGATGGTGAACGGGGCTTGGGGATCCGAATGATTGAGGACTGTGCCGTCAGATGGTCCGTCGAGGCCCGCTCCCAAGGATGCGAGATGCGGGCCAACTTGCCGTTGGTGGCGCCAGACTCAGATTCGACGGTGGGCTCAATGCACCTCAACGTGGTGCCCTCTTAGCCGCGTACCGCCCGCGATCGGGGCCAGGTTCGAAGCAGTTACCGGGTGAACCGACCCCTACTTGGCCATGACGGTGATCTTCAGGACACCGACGGTTTCATCGTTCATGGTGTTCTGGGCACCGGGCGGCGACGTGACGACGGTGACGGTGGTCTTGCCTGTGCGCAGTGCCGTGACCGTCCACGTCGTCTGGCCTGACACGCCCACCATGCCATTGGTGTTGTCAGGTGCCGCGTAGACGCCCTTCGACACCTTCGCAATTGCGGCGCCCGATGCCGTGCAGCAACCGCCATTCGCTGACCAGGAGTATCCGGTGGTCCGGTTGGTCGACAGGATGATCTTGACCTTCTCGCCCGGGACGAGCCGGACGCTGGCGGGCAAGTCGCGCACGATGAGGGTGTCGTCGGTCTTGGCATGCGCTGCAGACCCGGACACGACGGCCGCGCCACTCATGAGGATCAGGGCGGAACCGGCGGCGAGCAGGCGCATTGCGCGATGAGCGGTCATGGGCGGAGGGTACGTCGTGTTCCCGCTCGGGGTCAAGTAGCGGTTCGGCCGCGACGATCGATGAGCCATCGGTTGACGAAGGCACCGAGCAGGATGGCGAAGGCGGCGAGCCAGACGCCGAGCATCGACGTCACGAGTCCCGCAATGCCGCCGTACGTTTGGGCCAGGCTCGGCGACAGCGCTGAGGCGCGCTCCCACAAGAGTTGGATGAGGAGCAGGGCAAGGGCCGCGAAGGCGGCTCCGGGCCAAAGGCTCCGAAGCGCGAAGGATCGACCGACGGCGAGCGCGTGCAGGAGCACGATAAGGACGAAGGCCAGAGCCACGGCACAGGTGATGCCGATGACCTGCTGGGCAGCTGACCGCATGTCGATGGCGAAGGCGAGCAGGCCCAGGACGATGATCGCTGCGAGCCCGGCGATCGAGGCGAGGAGGCGAAGCGGCAGGAAGTGCGCCACCGGAAGGCCATAGCCGCGGCGCAGGCCGCGCATGAGCATTGCCACGGCGGTCGAGATGGTCCACAGCGAGGTGACGACGAGGACAGCGTCGAGGATGATCGAGCCGGGGGAGGGACTGGCCACCGCCTCGAGCTGCTCGACGAGCAGGTCGCCGAATGAACCCGGCGCCGAGCCGGCGATCGCGATGAGATGCTCCGCGATGGCCCCCTGGTCGGCGAAAAGCCCGAGCACGTTGATCGCGACGAGTCCGGCAGGGCCGAAGGCGATGAGGAGCCAGAAGGCAGTGGCCGAGGCTGACTCGGTGATACGAACCTCGTGGTGCCAGGCGGAGTAGGTGGCGAGCAAGCCTTGCTCGGTCTGGTGGGGGCGTGTCACCGTGGCATCCTTCGGCTTGGCGTGCTGGTCCGGGGGTAGTCACCGCGGGCGAAGCTCGTCATGCGGTCGCTTGACCGGATCACGATGTACGCGGCCTCGACGCATCATGCCACCTTGGGTTCGGGCCACTCCTGCAGATGCGCCCGCAGGCGAATGTGGTGCGGCTACTGAAACTGGTCGAATCCCGGGTGTCTCTCAGGGCGCAACAGCCGCTGATAAGGCCTAGCCTGACTGTTAACTCGATACCACCTGGGGTATGTATGTCTCGCACCGTCATCTTGGGAGCCGGCATAGCCGGCCACACTGCGGCCCTTCACCTCCGTCGAATGCTCGGCCGGGAGCACGAGGTAGCGGTGGTCTCGCCCAACTCGCAGTGGAACTGGATCCCGTCCAATATCTGGGTCGGGGTCGGGCAGATGACCGTGAAGCAGGTGACGTTTCCGCTCGCCCCCGTATACCGGCGCAAGGGAATCGAATTCCATCAGGCACTCGCCACGGAGCTGCACGGCGAGGGCGGGCCGTCTGGTGATCGCCCGTACGTAACCGTGCGCTACACGGATGCGGACAGGGCGGGCGACATCGCGGTGCTCGAGTACGACTACCTCATCAATGCAACCGGTCCCAAGCTGAACTTCGGTGCGACGCCGGGCCTGGGCCCGGATGGCTACACCTGGTCGGTCTGCACGGCAGGGCATGCCACCGAGGCGGCGAAGGGTTTCGAGGGGGTCGTGCAGAGGCTGAAGGCGGGGGAGTGCCAAACCCTCCTCATCGGGATGGGGCACGGCACCTGCACCTGTCAGGGGGCCGCATTCGAATACACGTTCAATGTTGAGCACGAGCTCGTGAAGGAGGGCGTGCGGGACAGGGCCGAGGTCA
>JBMOKH010000164.1:0-5096 GCA_049315365.1 Candidatus Nanopelagicales bacterium | reverse complement strand
GAGACCCGCGAGCCGCTCGCCCCGTACGGCGGCACCTCACCGGCCATGAACGAGCTCATCGCCGAGAGCAAGAAGCGCGGCCTCATGCCGTTCGCGAACTTCAACCGCATGCACGTCGTGCCGCCGTGCACCGTCACCGAGTCGGAGGCCAAGGACGGCCTTGCGATCCTCGACGAGGTGTTCACGGTCATCGACAAGCACTACGTGGGGTAGCCCCGCTGCGGATAGGCCCGGGCCGGTCCACGAGGTACATTCCTGATGTGTTCGACAAGCGACGACGGCGCGATTCGGCGCTTCGCGTAGGAGCGGTCGGCCTCATCGCCCTCATCGCGTTCGCCGGGGGCATCGGCGGGCCGGCTATCGCCGCCACGGTCAGCCTCTACAGCATGACCTCGGACGGCGCGTGGGCGACTGCTGCCGGGGCGACGTGGCGCGCTCAGTCGTTCACCACCGGAGCTGCGCCGACAGCCCTGAACTCGGTCAAGGTGCGGATTCGCAATGCGAACGAGTCCAACGGATCCTCTGTGTCCAGCACCTTCGCACTCGCCGTCTACACGTCATCCGGGGGAAGCCCGGGGATCAAGGTCACCGACCTCGCCACGAGCCAGGCCGTTGGCGCCTGGGCCGATGCTGTCTTCACGTATTCCTCCTCGCAGGCGCTGGCATCATCAACGGAGTACTTCATCGTGCTCACCGGATCGGCCGGCGGGACCATCGGCTGGAAGCACGCGGCTACAAGCCCGTCAACCTCGGTCTCGCCTGCCCCGTCCTTCTCATCGCTCACCTCGTCCGACTCGGGGTCGACGTGGTCCGCGAGTGCCGGCCGCTACTACAACCTCGAGGTCGACGCCGACGTGGCCACCGTTCCAGCGGCCCCAGCCCTCAACTCAGTGACGCCGGGCAACCAGACCCTGGCCGTCAGCGCCACCCTCGGATCGAATGGCGGGTCGGCGGTCACCGACGTCGAGTACTCCTCCGATGGCGGCGGCTCCTGGTCATCGAGTGGACAGACCACCGGGAGCTTCACGATCACGGGCCTGGCAAATGGGACCACGTATTCGATCGCGGTACGGGCGCGAAACACCGTCGGTCCGAGCCCCGCATCTTCGACGTCGAACGGCACCCCGCGGACACTGCCTGGCGCACCGACGGGAGTTTCGGCTTCCGCGGGGGACGGCTCCGCAACCATCACCTGGTCCGCGCCAGCCTCCAACGGGGGGGCGCCGGTCACCGGTTACACCGCCACCGCGTCACCGGGGGGCACCACGTGCGCCTCAGGCACCCTCGCCTGCACGCTCACGGGGCTGGCGAACGGCACGTCCTACTCGTTCACCGTCATCGCGACGAACATCGCCGGCAATTCATCACCCTCGGTCGCCTCGACTTCGGTGACCCCGCAAGCCTCTGGTGGAGGCGGAGGCGGTGGCGGAGGCAGCCCTGTCGTCCCGAGCCCGGTGGAGAGTGCCACGCCAACTCCCACCCCCTCCCCCGAGGAGTCATCGACCCCCGAGGCGATGCCAACTGCGGCGGGGAGCACCGCTCCGGCCACGGCAGAGATCATCACTTCGCCGACAGCATCGCCTCGGCCCTCGGCTTCATCCACCAAGGGCCCCACCTCATCCCCCCAGGGCACTCCGGCGCCAATTCCTTCGGCCAGCCGAAGCGAGAGCGACCGCTCGACGTCAGCCCCCGAGCCGTCACCGACCGCAACCTCCACCTCCACCGAGCCCACCGGGCCACCGCCCATGACGCCGTCCGGTGAGGCAAGCCCGTCGCCCCAGGGCCAAGGGGAGAGCATCTTCATCGAGAGCGCCCCGTCAGGGCCGCTCATGTCGATGTCGGTGGACCTCGTCATCGGCGAGTCCTCGACCGGTCGGGCGGTAACCGTGCGTGCGGCCGGCCTGAAGCCGGCAAGCCCGGTGGAGGTCGTGCTCTACTCGACCCCACGGGTGATCGGTCTCGGGATGGCGGACGCAGCGGGCGATGCGGCTGTTCAGGCAACGATCCCCGGCGACCTGGAACCGGGGACTCACACGCTCTACGCGAATGGCACCGCCCCTGACGGGCAACCCGTGCAGTCCGTCGGTCTCTTCGACATCGAGCCCTCCGGGGTCGTCACCGCCATCGCGCCCCCCGGCCAGGTGACCGCGCCCGTGTCACCCGATGACCCGCAACTCGCACGCGCCCTCGCGGCCGGCAAGCCGGTCTACGACCCGGCCCTCTATCCGGCGACCACGGCGGCGATCGCAGTGGCGGGCGTTGCCCTCCTCGGCATTGCCGGCGCCGGGGGCCTGGCATCGCTGCGGTCGAGCGGCGAGGCATACGCCGAGAGGGGGAAGCTCGCCGTCATCGTGACGAAGAAGCTCAAGGCGCTCAAGGATGACGGATCTGGCGCCGGTGACCGCTCCCGGACGTGGCGGCTCCCCAAAATCGCCTCTTCGGACGCGCTCATGGCCGATGTTCCCGTTCGCGTGGGCAGGGTGTCGGCCCTCGGCCAGCGAGTGCTTACCGATGGCGCATGGAGCCGGGCGATGTTCGGCACGGGCGGATTCGCCCTCTGGGCCATGGCGCTGCTCCTTGCGCTCTACGGCGCAACGACCGTCGGCTTCGCGCCTTTCCCGCCGGCCCTGCCGATCGTGCTCGCCATCATCGTGCTCGGCGTACTCGATGCGGCGGCCGGGGCGATCGCCTGGTTCGTCGTTGCCGCCGGGGCGCTCGTGACCGGGCAGCTCACGTCGCTCGCCGATCTCCGCACGCTTCTCGGACTGTTCGTCCTCTACGCAACCCTGCCCCTGCTCGCCCATGTCATCCGTCCACTGCGGCGCAAGGTCCTGCCTGACGCCATGGCCTGGTTCGACCGCGTGTGCGATTACATCATGATGCCGTTCTTCGTGGCCTTCGCGGCCGCGTCGATGTTCAAGGCACTCAACGGCCTCAGCGGTTTGGAGCTCACGAGTCCGGACGACCTCTGGTCTGTCCGCATCGCGGTCGTCCTCGCGTGCTGGCTTCGGCTCGGCTTCGAGGACGTTGCGGCGCATGCGTATCCGATGCGAAGCCAACTGGTCCAACCTGAGAAGCTCGCGTCCCAGGACACCTCGATGGCGCTTGCCTCGGTGGCCCTGCGGGTCGCGGTATTCCTGCTCATCGCCGAGCCGTTCTTCGGCCTCGGCTGGGCGACATGGGTGGCCGCCGGCCTCGTATCCATCCCCATGATCATGAAGATCTGGGAGGACGACCTCCCCAACTCGGCGCGGCTGAACAAGTGGTTCCCGAGGGGCCTCGGCCGCTTCGCGATGCTCCTCATCATCGGCGTTTATCTTGCCGCTTGGGTCATCGGCCAGGCATCAGCTGCCGGACAGTCCCGCGCACTTTTCAACCTCCTGCTCATCCCGGGGATCATCGTCGGGGTGCTCGAGTTGGTGGGCCGCGAGGGGGGCGACTGGCCCGACACTTGGCGCAAGCGCATCGCCGGGGGCATCCTTTGGGTCCTTGCCGCGGGGATCACGGCCGGCCTGATCGTCCTCGCCTGAGGCGCGTCGAGCCATCGTCGGACTCCGGGCACATGAGCGCGCGGTTAGGCTCGCCGCGTGAATATTCTCGTTGTCGGTTCAGGTGCCAGGGAGCATGCTCTCGTCACCGCCTTGAAGGCGGACGAGAGTGTCGGGCTCATCATCTGCGCGCCCGGCAACGCCGGCATAGCCCGCGACGTCCAGACGCGCGACGTCGACGCCACCAGTGCCCAGGCGATCGCCGACCTCGCAGCCGAGCTAGCGGTCGACCTCGTCGTCATCGGCCCGGAGGTCCCCCTTGTCGCAGGGGCGGCCGACTCGGTGCGGGCCCGCGGCATCGCCTGCTTCGGCCCGTCCGCGGCGGCGGCGCAGCTCGAGGGGAGCAAGGCCTTCGCGAAGCAAATCATGGACGCGGCGGGCGTTGATACCGCGCGGGCGCGCGTATGCCAGGTGATGGACGAGGTTGCCGATGCACTCGACGAGTTCGGCGCCCCCCACGTGGTGAAGGACGATGGCCTCGCGGCGGGAAAGGGCGTCGTCGTCACGAATGATCGGGACGAGGCACTCGCTCACGCGCGGGCCTGCCTGATCCGGGGCGGTGACGCCAGGGTCGTGATCGAGGAGTACCTCGATGGCCCAGAGGTCTCGCTGTTCGGCATCACCGACGGCACGACGATCATCCCGCTCGAGCCGGCACAGGACTTCAAGCGTGCATACGACGGCGATGCCGGGCCGAACACCGGTGGCATGGGCGCCTACTCGCCACTGCCATGGGCTCCGGCGAATCTCGTCGCGGATGTCACCGAGCGCGTGCTGCAGCCGATGATCGACACGATGCGCGAGCGCGGGACCCCGTTCGTCGGCCTGCTCTACGCAGGACTCGCCCTCACTGCACGGGGCACGCGTGTCATCGAGTTCAATGCCCGGTTCGGTGACCCCGAGACCCAGGTGGTGCTCGCCCGGCTTGCTTCGCCACTGGGGCAGGTCCTCCTCGCCGCGGCCACCGGGACCCTCGCGGCCCTGCCGCCGCTCGCCTGGCGCGAGGGCGCAGCCGTCACGGTCGTCATCGCCTCGAATGGCTACCCCGAGAGCCCGGTCACCGGGGACCTCATCAGCGGACTGGACGAGGCGGGGGCAATTGAAGGTGTCACCGTGCTGCACGCCGGCACTCGTGCGACCGACGCCGGCATCGTCTCCGCCGGCGGCCGGGTGCTCTCTGTGACGGCTCAGGGCGAGTCCCTGACGCTGGCACGCTCAAGCGCCTACGCGGCCGTTGACCTCATAAGCATTGACGGGGCGCAGCACCGCTCCGACATCGCGCTGGCCGCAGCCCTCTCCCAGTAGCGATCTCCCACAGGGCCTTGCGTTCGCTGCGTAGGCAAGGGTATTTTCGCCCTGTCACCCGAGGAGGAGCCATGAATACAACCCGTATTGTGGGCACCGCTGCAGCGGCCGCCGTTGTCGCGTCCCTTGTCACGACGGGCTTCCCGTCGGCGGCCAATGCCGCGAACACCCCGGGTGGTAGGTGCTCAAAGGCCGGCATCACCGTTCATGTGGGCAACGTCGATCTTCGATGCACGAAGAAGG
>JBMOKH010000163.1:0-5099 GCA_049315365.1 Candidatus Nanopelagicales bacterium | reverse complement strand
TCATGAACCCGGGCGTGCTGCTCGACTCCTGAGCACCAGGTTCCGGGCTAAGAAGTTCTCGGCTCGCCGGTGGGGATATCGGATTCCCGAGGCGTCCCGATTGAATGTTCGGGACCGGATGTGATCGAGGGTCAGGATGCCGGTCCGTCATTGAGGGGGACGAGGACGACGTCATAGGGCAGGTCCCATGCCTGGGGGTGGAGGTCGGCGAGAACGGCGGAGCCGAGGCCGCGGCCGAATTCAACGTGCAGCCAGCCGCGTGCCTGCTCAGGTGTGCTGCCGGGGTAGGCGGCCTGGGCAAGGATGGCGGGGTCGGAGAGGGCAGTTTCGAATTCGGCGAGCATGTTCGGGTCGTGCCATGAAAGGCGACACTGCTCAAGGGTGATGGTGCGAACGGAAGCGCGACCGGGGCGCATGATCTCGCGGATCATGGCGGCATCCGCAATGCCGACGGATCGGTTCGCGGCAATCCCGGCTTGGTACTCGGCGCCCTTGCGCCCGGCGTTGGTGAGCATGCGAGCGGTTGCGTCGAGGAATAGCTCGAGCTTGGTCGCGTACCGGCTGAAGATCGCACCCTGGGTATGGCCACTGGCTCGAGCGATGTCGTTCATGGTGGCGGCCTCGTATCCGTGAGTACCGACCTCGTCCAAGGTTGCTTGCAGGACGGTGGCCCACGTTTCGTCGCCGACGTCGAAGTCAGCCGGCTCGTCGAGGTGAGTTGCCCGGGCGAGAGGCAGCCGGGCAGGTGCCGCTGGTTGTTCAAGGGCTGCCCCCACCCGGTCCAAGGCGCCGGCCAGTTCGACGCGGCCGCCCCGCTCCCTTCGGGCCTCAAGAAGCAGACCTAGGGCCAGGGCGATGAGGAATCCACGCCGCGCGGCCTGGACTCGCGTCACTGCACCGCGATTCGGGATGATCCATCGCTCGAGTGCTGGTCCAAGTGTCTCGTGCACGGCCGCGTTCACTCGCGGGTCGTACCGAGCGACGAGGAGCAACTCGGCGGCAGCGCGCATCGGCTCGCCCGGGGCTGTGAACGCAGATAGAGCCTTGGTGAGATCGTCGGCGTCGACTGGATCCCCGGGCCGAGGGCATGCCGCCACGACCACTTCGAGGGCACGGCCCACGGTGGCTGCCAGTCGACCGCTCCAGACCGAAGCGGCGAGCGCGGATCGGCTCGCGTGCCTGCTGAGCACTGCCTGCCGGGAGACTCCGGCGGCCTCGGCCACGTGACTGAAGTTCATCGACCGCCAGCCCTCCTGGTCGGCGATTGTCACGGACGCGTCGAGAATCGCCGCGTCATAGCGAGCCGCTCGACCCAATGGGGGTCGCAGCGGGATCGATTCCTGCGTGACGAGCATGAGCAAAGGGTATTTGAAGCGGTGCGAATTGCTCGGACGATGACGGGGTTTCGGCGGGGTAGCGCCCAGGGCTCGCCCGGCATCGTGAATGGATTTCACGGAAGAGTCACGGACCACCGAATGCAGCCACTTGCCAAATCCAAATAGTGATTCTACTATCCAATGAGTAACAAACACATTCTTCCGTTTTCGCCATCAAGGAGCCGTTGTTGGGGCGGTCTCCTCTCGAAATCGGGGATCCATGGCCTGTAGAGCGGCACGAAATTCAAGGGCGAGCTGAGCCGGTCGGAGCGCGCAGATGCTCGCCGGGCTCGGTGTTGCTGCGCAGGCGGGCGCGTCGCGAGCAGCCGTTACGTGGGTGTCAATCCATTACTGACAGAGGGAGTTCATGATGTTTCTTCGCAGAGGCCGGCGTTTCCGGTTCGGTGGACGCAGCGCAGCTGTTGCGGCGTTCATGCTCGTGGTGCTGGGCACCACCGTGCTTGCTGACGGCATTACAGGCCCCACTCCGGCAAGCGCAGGAGCGTGGGACACCTCGTCGGCCATACGTTACGACGCGGACGGAACGGTGATTGGAACAACGGTCGAGAGTCTCATCGACGAGGACGACGATTACTGGATCGATGCGAGCCCGGCATTCCCGGTCAACTTCTTCGGAACGAAATACGCCCAAATGTGCGTCACCACGAATGGCACTGTCTATCCGAGCAATGGCACATGCACCGACCAGTACGACGAGGGCATGGGTGAATTGGCCATCAGCGGTGGAGCGCCCCTGATTGCCGCCTTGGCGACGGATATCGATCCGGGCGAGCGGAGTTTGATGATCGAGAACGAGAATGGTGTCATCCCGTCGGGGCCTGTCACGGGCACGTCTGGCGCCGCTAGCGGGGGCACTCTCACGGTGACGAGTTCGGCGAGCCTGTCGGATCTCGTGGTCGGCGACTGGGTCTACTTCTGGGGCACCGGGGACTCGCGTTTGGACGATTCCAAATACCTCATCACGGCCCTTGACACTGCGGCGAGGACTATGTCGTTCTCAGTTGGCGGAGTGGTACCCGCCGGCATCGCGCAGGGTAAGTGGTACTACCACCGCGGGGTAACGTTCGGCTCTTATAGCGGCATGGTTGCATCCGCCACGCCCGGCGCCATGACTGTCACAAGTAACGTGACAGACGGCCTCGGTCTGAAGGTCGGCGACTCCGTAGCCTTCCAGAGCGCGGATGCCAATATCGACGCCAAGATCTATGAGGTCTCAGCCGTTGGGTCTGGCACCTTCGACTTCGTGCTCCCTGCAGGTGCGCCCGCACCCGTGACCACCACCCCCGGCTATTGGTTCTTCAGCGACGGAGTGGGCGCTGTGCGTACAGTGAATTACGGCACCGCGACGATCGACGGTCGCTCTGCAATGGTGTTCACCTGGTATCGCATTGCAGAGAATGACACCGATAATCAGGATTGGCTGTACAACACCCTGCAGATCATCATCGTGCAGCGAAGCACCGGTGACGCGACGAACGGCTGGGACTTCGACATCGAGTTCAACTACGGATCTCTGCAGGATGACGAAGATGGGTATACAGCGAGCGACCCGACAGACTTTTGCAATGCGTACACGAATCCCGGCATCGTGAATGAGCTTGCCGACTGCCGCTGGGGTGTCGGCACGGCGAGCTACAAGAGCGGGTTGCAGGTGCAGAGCATCTCGTTCAGCGGCACTGACGCCACGATCACGACCACGGCGCCCCACGGCCTCGCCGGTCTCGGCTCCGAAGTCTGGATAAAGCTCGACACGGCGGTCGACCCTGTACTCAACAATCTCACTGCAAACGATCGTGGCAGGGCGACAGTGACGGGAGCCTCGACGCTCACCTTCCCCGTCGATACTCCGGGTGCTGATACGACCTTCTCCTCGCCGCCAGCCATCGAAGCGTCCGATGTGTATGAGCTCTACGGCGAATATTCGATCGACCGCCTTGCCGACAACGGCGATACGGCGATGGTCAACAACAGCGTGAACTCAAGTGTTCTCGGTCGCTACACCTTCGGGTTCGTTGGAGGGACGCCGTCGGGTTTCAAGACGCTCGCCGATGAGATCTCTACAACTCCGGCACCCGCGCCGGCGGTCCCGCCAGCGGCAGCAGCGCCTGCGCCAGTGACGACGCCGTCGACGTCGGCCACGCCCACGTCGACGTCGGCACCGGCGGTCCTGCCGTTGGAGCCAGTCGTGAGCGTGACCACGTCCACGATCATTCCGGGGCAGGGCTTGATCCTCGAGAATGGTGCGACAGTGCCGGTGACGGTTCGGCCGAATGGGAGCAGTTCAGGGATCGTAATGGAGGGCCCGGGGTTTGCGCTCAACCTCGCAGCGCAGCAGGCGAACGGACTCCCGGCACCCTTGAACAGTCGCGGGCAACTCGTCGTCACCTCGGAGCAGGGACTGTCGGCCTCCGGAACAGGCTTCGCCCCCGGCACAGATGCGCAGGTCTACGTCCTCACCGGGTCTGAGCAGCGGTCCGCTTCGAGGTCGGGGATGAATCGGGCCGGGTCGACTGCGGCCCTGCAGCTGGGGACGGCGAAGGTAGGCGCGAACGGCGAGTTCACCGGGGTCCTGCCGGTACCGTCAACGCTGACTCCCGGCGAGTATGTGGCTCAGGTTGTCGGCTACAGCCCTTCGTTCCAGGTGCGGGTTGCGAGTCTGGGAATGGTGCTGACGAAGCCGGCGGTCCCTGTGAAGCGACTGCGGACAACAGTCCTGTTCGCGCCGCTGTCTGCTGTGCTGACGGATGCCAGCGTGGCGAAGTTGAGTGCAGTGGTGAAAAAGGTTCCGAAGCGCGCATCCAAGGTAACGGTTCAGGTTGTTGGCTACGTCCAACCAACCTCCGGTACCAGCAATGACAGGACCCTCTCCACTGCGCGCGCGAAGGCTGTTGCCGCCGAACTCAAGGCGCTCGGGATCAAGGGACAGTTCGTGGTGTCCGGTCGCGGTCAGGCAACCCAGAGCGGAGCCGCTGCCCGTCGCGTTGAGGTAGTGATCGCCTACCAGAAGCGATGACTCCCCGATCTGGCGGTCGTGGGGCACGGAGAGTCGTGACCCACGACCGGCAGATCGCAGCCGTCGTGCCGCTGCGAGACTCAACCCAACGCATGCGATGCACCGGCGCTCCACCGGCAGCGGTGTCGTGATGATTGGCCGGGCGGAAGCTCTATGAGTCGAGGAGCGGGATGGTGACGACGTCGAAGGGCAGGCTTCCGACTGCGGGGTCGAGGATGCCGAGGAGGCTGACGCCGTAGCCGGTGGCAAGGCCGACATGCACCCGTGCTGCCGACATGGTCGATGGCCAGTCAGGATTCGCGGCAGCCTGCTGCTCGACGAAAGCCTGGAACTGCTCCTCCTGCTTGCGCAGGAGTCCCTCGTCATGCCAGGACACTCGGAGTTCCTCGCGGTAGACGGCGCTCTGGTGACTGAACTCCGGTCGCAGGATCTCACGGATCATCACGGCTTCGGTGACTCCTGGCCCGTACTCCTGCTCCATGCGCTGCTGGAACTCTGCGTTCGCGGGGAATCCGTAGGCGTGATGGCGGGCCGATGCGTCGATGAACAGGTCGAGCTTGGATGCGTGGCGCAGGAAGATGCTGGACTCGGCGACCTTCGCGTCGCGCGCGATACGGGCGGTACTCGGTCTGATGTTCACTCCGGGTTCGCCTTCCCCAGCGGCTGAACATAGGCACCGCTGGGCGCCA
>JBMOKH010000162.1:0-5133 GCA_049315365.1 Candidatus Nanopelagicales bacterium | reverse complement strand
TCCGTCGTGCTGCAGAGCCCCTTCGGTCCGCAGCAGACGGTGGCGACCACCGGGCTCGGCGCCCTGCTCATGTCGGCGAACCTCGTCATCGCGAGCGCTGCGGGCGACTACTTCGCCGTCACCGCGAACCAGAACCCCCTCCTCAACACCTGGTCGCTCTCGGTCGAGGAGCAGTTCTACCTGGTGTTCCCGACCCTGCTCCTCATTGGATGGGTCCTCGCACGGCGGCTTCGGCGGGTCATGGCACCGCCGATCCTCATCATTGCCGGGGTCACGGCTCTGTCATTCCTCGTGTCCGTCCTGTGGACCAATGGCGGTGAATGGGCAGCACCGCTGACCTCGCTTTTCGGCGGGCCGCAGGTGTTCGCGTTCTACGGACCGTTCTCGCGGGTCTGGGAGTTCGGCGTCGGGGCGATCCTCGCGCTCCTCATCGCGAGGGGGTGGGGCCCAGGGAGGGCCGCCGGTCGCATCGCGGGTGTCGTGGGCGCGGTGCTCGTCGTCGTCTCGGCCTTCGCCATCACCGATGTCATGCCCTTCCCCGGAACCGTGGCACTCGTTCCAGTCGCCGGAACCGCCCTGCTTCTCCTCGCCGGAGCGAGGGAGGGCTCCTTCATCACCCGCGGACTCTCCACCCGCCCGATGGTCGCCGTCGGTGACTGGTCCTACTCCTGGTACCTGTGGCACTGGCCGCTCATCGTGTTCGTGGCCGTCATCCTGCCCGGGGACCCGATCGCCCTCGTCATCGCGGCCATCGCCTCGCTCGTGCCCGCGTGGCTCTCGTACCGGTTAGTCGAGCAGCCGCTGCGCCGCGTCCGGCCAGCGGGCACGATCAGGACCTCCCTCGTCGTCGCCGTCATCTCGGGGATTCCCATCGCCATGTGCCTGGGGCTGCTGTGGGGAGCGAACACCGGATGGGGCGGGCGTTTCGCGCTCCCCCCGGAGCCGGAGCCGGCATCAGTCTCGGCTCCCGCGGCGGCCGACGAGGCGCAGGAGGGACCGGAGGCCTTCGATCCGATCGAGGGCGACGGAGCAATTGCGAAGGACACCACAAGGGGCGATCTTCGGGCGCAGCACGCAGCAGTCAAGGCCGACTGCGTGAATACCGAAATCGACCCGGTCGGCTGCCGATTCGGCCCGGCCAATGCCAACGGCACCGTCCTTGTCCTCGGCGACTCGCAGGCCTACGCGGTGGCCGACGGAGTCATCAATGCGGCCAGCGCCCTCGGCTACGACACGGTCGTGAGCAGTCGGACCGGTTGCCCGTTCCTCGGCCGCGAGTCCAGCGGAACGAACGACAACCCGTGCCGGCCATGGCAGAAGTCTGCCCTTGCGTACGCCCTGTCGAGTTCGCCCGCCGCCGTCGTCATCGCGAACCGGTCCGCCGGCTACGTCCATCCCGAGTGGGGCTGGCGCACGGCCGCGACCGACGAGGGCAATCCGGCGACCTCGGTCGCCCAGGCCGCGACGCTTTGGGAGGAGGGAGTCGAGGCCGTCGTCGCACCACTGCGAGCGGCCGGCATCCCGGTGGTCGTCATCGCCGCCGTGCCCGAAATGCCAGAGTTCACCGATCAGCGCTCGCTGTTCTCGCAGGCATTCGGGTCACGCGCCTACGAGGTGCCCCGCAAGCAGTCGATTCAGGATCGCCAGCCCGCCCTCGACGCCGAGGAGCAGGTGGCCAGGCGCCATCCAGGCACCCTCATCTTCGATCCGATACCGGTCCTGTGCCCGACGGAGACCTGCCTTTCCGCCGTCGACGGGGTCTTGCGGTATCAGGATGAGACCCATCTGACCGTTGAGGGGTCGCTCCTGCTCTCGCCGGGGGTTCAGGACATTCTCGGGAAAGCGCTCACCGCCGACCGCTGACCGGCCCTACTCTCCGCTGCATGAGCCTGCGCAGGCGCGCTGCTGTTTCATTCCTCATCACGATCATGATTGTCGTCATCGCATCGGCCGCCCTCGCGCGCGCATTCACCGATGAAGTCGATCGGCAGAGCCTCATCACCGACCGCATCGAGCCGGCCGCTCAGATTGCGAGCGCGCTGCAGGCTGCGACCACGCGAACCGCCGCCGGCGTCGCGCAGTACGTGGTGACCGGTGAGGGCGACGAGCTCCGTCTTGCCCAGACCGCCCTAGATGAGTCGACGGCCCTGCTCGACTCACTCGGGCCCCTGATCGCCGGCGAGCCCGCCCTTCAAGCTTCCGCCACCGCCGTCAGCCGGGCACGCGAGTCGTGGCTCGCCAAGGACATCAAGCCGATACTCGCCGACATGGCCGAAGGCAAGCGCGCGGACGCAGCGGCGCGAGTGGACGCACCCGCATCTCAAGCGCGATTCGCCGAGCTCGAATCCGCAAACGCCCAGCTCCTGACGGCCATCGAAGGGGCTCGGAGCCGAGGACTTACTGACCTGCGCCGCATCACGAGGGACCTCGGGGTCGCCCTTGCGGCCGCAGCACTCCTCGCGATCGCCCTTTCAGCGTTCTCCATCATCGCACTGCGCGCCTGGATCCTCACGCCGCTCGACCGGGTGCGAGCGGACCTGCGCGAGGCTGCCGCGCTGCCCTCCCATGAGACCCCGATCGAGCGGACCGGGCCGCCCGAGATCGCCGAGGTCGCAGGCGACGCCGAGGCGCTGCGCCGGGCACTGCTTCGGGAGATCGACGCGGCTGAAGCAGCCAGGATCGCCCTCGAGCACGGCGCTCCGGTGGTCGTGGCCCTGGAGCGGGAGATGGCGCCACCGTCCGCGGCACGGATCGCCGGCATCGACGTGTCCGGGACAACCCGGGCGGCGGAGGGAGTGATCGCCGGGGACTGGTGGGACGCGATCCCGCTGCCCGGCGGCGGACTAGGCCTCATCATGGCCGACGTCTCGGGCCACGACCTGCAGGCCGGGGTCACCGCGGTCGGCCTGCGCTCCGTCTTCCGGACCGGCCTACTTGCCGGACTCGCCCCGGACCAGGTGATGGAACTGGCCGCCAGCGGACTGCGAGCCGGTGGGCGCCTTGTCACCGCCTTCGTCGCGATCCTGCAACCCGGATCGGGCCTGATCGCATGGGCGAACGCCGGTCATCACCCGCCGCTGATCATCGGATGTGACGGGACGATTCGCTCCTGCGAGAGCACCGGCCAGTTGCTCTCGCCGCTCGGCGGCCAGTGGCGCACGATTCAGGCACCATTCGGCACTGGAGACGTGTGCCTCGCGTTCACCGACGGTCTCGTCGAATCACTCGATGATCGCGGGGAGGAGTTGGGCCAGCACGGTCTCGTCTCGCTCATCGAGGGCTTAGCGCCGTCAGCGCGGGGCGAACCTGAGGAGCTCGCCCAGCGCGTGATCGGTCGGGCGCGCCTGCGCGCAGCCGAATGGGATGCCGACGACATCACGGTGCTGGCATTCGGATGGAGCTCAGGTGGGCCCTGATCTCCAGGGAAGTTTCGCCCGCTCATGGCAAACCGATTGCGCGACCCTTCGCGCGCCGACAGACTGGGGGGCCCATTCACCTGCTCTTGCCCGTCGACGGATCGGATCCTGCATGAGGTACGTGCTGCCCCTGACGGACCCGGTCCTTGCAACGCGGTCCATCTGCGTAACGCTGAGCGGCCTTCGCATCCTCGACGACGTGAGCATCGGCATTCCCGAGGGGACGGTCACCGGGCTCATCGGCCCGAACGGCGCAGGCAAGACAACCGTCTTCAACGTGATCAGCGGGTTCGTCAAGCCCGACTCGGGTGAGATTCGGGTCGACGGACGAAAGCTCAAGCACATCCATCCGCACCGACTCACCGAGCTCGGCATCGCCCGCACCCTGCAGGGGGTCGGCCTCTTCCCCAGCCTCACAGCGCTCGAGAACGTCATGCTCGGCGGGTCATCGCGGGTAAAGAGCGGCATCATCGCCCAGGCGCTGGCCATGCCCTGGACAGACACCGAGCAGGCCGACCTGCGCGAACGGGCACTGGCGATCATGACCGAGCTCGGAGTCGAGTCGGACGCTGGGCGAATGCCCGGGGAGCTCCCGTACCCGATCCAAAAGCGCGTGGCATTGGCCCGGGCCCTCGTGAGCGATCCCAAGATCCTCCTCCTCGACGAGCCGGCCGGCGGGATCAGCGCCGGCGACATGGCCGACCTCGCCCGGCTCATCATGAGCTGGGTGCCCAAGCGGACGGTGCTCCTTGTCGAGCATCACATGGAGCTCGTCATGGAGGTGTGCGACCTCATTTGGGTCCTCGACGCAGGCAAGGTCATCGCAGCCGGGACCCCCGAGGTCGTCCGGCAGGATCCAGCGGTGCTCGCCGCATACCTCGGCCAGGAGGGGGCAGCCTGATGCTTACCATCACGGATCTCACAGTGAGCTACGGCCCGGTCGAGGCCTTGAACGGGGTCACCATCTCCGTGCCCCGCGGCGAGGTCACAGCCGTGATCGGGGCCAACGGCGCCGGCAAGTCGACGCTCATGCGCACGCTGGCCGGCCTCGTGACCCCAGCGGCGGGCCAGGCCACCCTCGACGGCGTGGTCATCACGCGCAAGAGCCCCGAGGACATCGTCCGCATGGGCGTCGCCCTCGTGCCCGAGGGCCGTTCGACGATCCCCGAGCTCACCGTCGAGGAGAACCTGCGACTCGGCGGGCTGTGGCGGGCCAAGTCCGATCGCCGCACCGCGCAGGCCGAGGTGTTCGACCTGTTCCCGGTCCTCGCGGAGCGCCAGCGCATGCGCGCCGACACCCTCAGCGGCGGTGAGCGCCAGCAGCTCGCCATCGGCCGCGCGCTCATGTCGAATCCGAAATGCCTGCTCCTCGACGAGCCGTCACTCGGCCTCGCGCCACTCATCGTCACGCAGATCCTGCACCTCGTCCGACGCCTTGCGGACGAGACGAGGATCGCCGTGCTCCTCGTTGAGCAGAACGCGGTAACCGCACTGCGCATGGCCGACACCGGCGTCGTCCTCAATCTCGGCCGGATCGTGCAAACCGGCCCGGCGTCCGAGATCGCGTCGGACGAGAAGCTTCGACATGCCTACCTCGGATACTGAAGGGCACGGCGATGACCTCATTCATTGACTACCTCATCGGTGGCGTCAGCAACGGCGCCGTCATCGCCCTCATGGCGATCGCACTCGTCCTCATCTGGCGCGCGACCCGGGT
>JBMOKH010000161.1:0-5149 GCA_049315365.1 Candidatus Nanopelagicales bacterium | reverse complement strand
TGCAGGCGAATGAGTTCACCTGCACGAAGTGCTTCCTCGTCAACCACTCCAGCCGTCTCGCCAGTGGCGATGCTGCAGAGCGGGTATGCGCCGACTGCTGGTAGCAGTCGGCCCTCGGGGCCTGAGGGCTCAGTCGGCTGACCAGTGTTCGACCACCGGCGGCGCCACGAAGAACCCGCCGATGATCCCGCGCCACTCGGCGAATCGCTCCGATTCGCGAAAGCCGATGGTGTGGTCCTCCAGTGTCGCCCACGTGATGTGCAGCTGGTAGGCCTCGGGTCGCTCGATGCCCTGGTGCAGGGCGAAGTCGATGAACCCCGGGGATTCACTGAGCACTTGGTCAACGGCCCGTGCGATGGAGGCCCTGAAGGCCTCGTGGCTCTCGGGTGCGATTTCCACGCAGGCAATCTCGAGGATCATGGCCGGAGCAGCTCCTTCATGACGGGGACAAGCGCCCTCAGGGCGTTGCCGCGGTGGCTCATCGCATCCTTCTCGGCGGGGGCGATCTCCGCGAGGGTCAGGTCGCCGCCGAGCGGCACGAAGATCGGGTCGTAGCCGAAGCCGTTCGACCCCCTAGGCGCGTCGATAATCGTGCCCTCGACCGTTCCCTCGACGACGCGCGCATCTCCGTCGGGCAGGGCGATGGCCGCAGCGCAGTGGAAGGCGCCCCCGCGCCTGCCCGGCGCGACATCGGCGAGCTGGCCGAGCAGGAGCCTCAGATTTGCCTGGTCGTTGCCGTGGGCGCCGCTCCACCGCGCCGAGAAGATCCCCGGCATGCCATTGAGGGCATCGACGGCGAGGCCTGAGTCGTCGGCAATGGCCGGGAGCCCCGTGAACGCGCAGACCTCGCGCGCCTTGAGTAGGGCATTGGCCGCGAAGGTGGACCCGGTCTCGGCGACGTCCGGAAGGTCCGGGTACTCATCGGTGCCGACGAGCTCGATCTCGAGGCCAGCCTCCTCGAGGATGCGACGCAGCTCGACGACCTTGTGCTCATTACGGGTCGCAAGGACGACTCGAACGCTCACGCGGTCGATGCCGTGCCTGCGAGCGACGCGGCCTGCATCCGCGTGAGCTCGGCGCAGCCATCGGCCGCAAGCCCGAGGAGCTGGTCGAGGAGCGCGCGGTCGAACGGCTCACCCTCTGCCGTGCCCTGGACCTCGACATACCTGCCATCGCCGGTCATGACGACGTTCATGTCGGTCTGAGCGCGGACATCGTCGTCGTAGTGGAGGTCAAGTCGCGGCTCGCCATCGACGATGCCGACGCTCACGGCGGCGACCGAGTCGATAAGCGGACTCGCCGCAACGAGGCCCTCCCCGATCGCCCAGGTCACCGCGTCCATGAGTGCGACGTAGGCGCCCGTGATGGCCGCCGTCCGCGTCCCGCCATCGGCCTGGAGCACGTCGCAATCGAGGACGATCGTGTTCTCGCCTAGTGCTGACATGTCGACGACCGCTCGCAGGCTGCGCCCGATCAGGCGCGAGATCTCCTGGGTGCGCCCGCCGAGCTTGCCCTTCACGGACTCGCGGTCATTGCGGGTGTTCGTCGCCCGCGGGAGCATCGCGTACTCGGCCGTGACCCAGCCGGTGCCCGAGCCCTTGAGCCAGCGGGGCACCCCGGCCGTGAACGAGGCGGTGCAGAGCACCCGCGTGCGTCCAAACGAGACGAGCGCAGATCCCTCGGCCTGCTCGAGCCACCCGCGCTCGAAGGTCACGGGTCGAAGCTGCTGGGCGGAGCGTCCATCTGATCGGGTCATGCGACGACCCTAAGCGATGACGGCGATGAGGGTCGACGCGTGCGACCCGACGGACCTCAGGTCGGCCCCAGGCCCGCGACGATGCCGATCTCCGGGCCGAGGAACCTGCGACCGAGGAGTTGGAATGCGGCTGGATCCCCGGTCGCCATGAACTGGTGTACGGGCTCGGGGAGGGCTGGGTCGCGCACGAGGCCCTTGGCGACGAGGGTTCGGTATACGTCCTTCGCGGTCTCCTCCGCGCTCGACACGAGGGTCACCGACTCCCCCATGACATATGACAGGACGCCGGTGAGGAGCGGGTAGTGCGTGCAGCCGAGGACGAGCGTGTCGACGTCTGCTTCCCGCAGCGGCCGGAGGTACTCGCGAGCGACCGCGAGCAGTTCGTCGCCGCCGGTGGTGCCCGCCTCGACGAACTCGACGAACCTCGGGCAGGCGGCCGAGAAGAGTTCGACGGTCGGCGCCGCCGCGAACGCATCCTCGTAGGCCCGCGAGTTGATCGTCATCGCGGTGCCGATGACGCCTATGCGGCCGTGACGCGTGGCGGCCGCGGCCCGGCGGACGGCAGGATGCACGACCTCGACGACAGGGACGTCATATCGCTCGCGAGCATCGCGCAGGGTCGCTGCGCTGGCCGAGTTACAGGCGATGACGAGCATCTTCACGCCATCACCGACGAGGCGATCCATGATCTCGATGGCGAACTCGCGGACCTCTGCGAGCGGTCGTGGTCCATACGGGCCACGGGCGGTGTCACCGATGTAGCGCACCGGCTCGTGCGGGAGTTGGTCGAGCACTGATCTGGCGACCGTCAGCCCACCGACGCCGGAGTCGACAATGCCAATGGGAGCGTCAGACATAATGCCGCCACCCTATGGCTGAGCACGCTCTCGAGCGGCGTCCTGGCTCAGCCATAGGGTCGCTAGGCCCACAGCTGTCCGTCAAGGGAATCCTCAGCTTCATCAAGGGTTCCCTCGTACGCACCGGTCGAGAGGTACTTCCAGCCGCCATCGCAGACGATGAACGCGATATCAGCCGGTTCCCCCGCCTTCACAGCCTTGGCCGCCATGCCGAGGGCCGCGTGCAGGATCGCGCCGGTCGAAACCCCAGCGAATATCCCTTCGACCTCAAGGAGTTCGCGCATTCGCCTGACTGCGTCCCGGGGCCCGACTGAGAATCGGGTGGTGAGCAGGCTCGCGTCGTAGAGCTCGGGAATGAAGCCCTCGTCGAGGTTGCGCAGGCCATAGACGAGCTCCCCGTATCGCGGCTCGGCGGCAACGATCTGCACGTCAGGCTTCGTCTCCCGAAAGTACCGACCGACCCCCATCAGGGTCCCGGTCGTGCCTAGGCCCGCGACGAAGTGGGTGATCGTCGGCAGGTCAGCGAGCAATTCCGGGCCCGTCGAGTCGAAGTGCGCGAGCGCATTCGCGGGATTGCCGTACTGGTACAGCATCACCCACTCCGGGTTCTCGAGCGCGAGCTCCTTGGCCACCCGGACGGCCTCATTAGACCCGCCGGCCGCCGGCGAGGTGATGATCCGCGCACCCCACATCGTGAGCAGTTGGGTTCGCTCGGCCGACGTGTTCTCGGGCATCACGCACACCAGTTGGTAGCCGCGCTGCTTCGCGACCATCGCAAGTGAGATCCCGGTGTTGCCCGAGGTGGGCTCCAGGAGGGTGGAGCCCGGTCGGATGAGGCCATCGCGCTCAGCCTGGTCGATCATCGCCAGGGCGGCGCGATCCTTCACCGAGCCGGTCGGGTTACGGTCCTCGAGCTTGGCCCACAGCCGCACCTCTGGGGACGGGGACAGCCTCGGAAGCCCGACGAGCGGCGTGTGCCCGACGGAGTCGAGCAGGGAGTCGTAGCGCATCGCGCGCTAGCCTCCGGCGACGGCAGGCAGGATCGTGATCGAGTCGCCGTCGGAAATAACGGTGCCGAGGCCGTCGAGGAATCGGACGTCCTCATCATTGACGTAGATGTTCACGAAGCGGCGCAGGCCGCTCTCATCGAGGAGTCGCTCGCCGATCCCGGGGTGCTTTGCGTCGAGGTCAGCGATCACGTCTGCGAGCGACGTTCCCTCCGCGCTCACCGCCTTGGCTCCATCGGTATACGTGCGCAGGATGGTGGGGACTCGGACGTCAACTGGCATGGCCGGAGTCTCCCATGCTTCGGCCTGGTCCGGCATCCCGGGATTGCGCTACTGCACATCAATTGCAGCAACGTCGCGTGCCAGCCCGTTCAAGCACCTGCCTCAACGATCGAGACCTCCTCCTCGCTCACCTCGCCGTCGACGATTCGAAAGGAGCGGAATTCGAACGGACCCTCATCCGGGCCCGTCTCCCTGGTCGAGATCAGGACGTAGTGGGCATCGGGTTCGGAGGCGAGCGCGATGTCCGTCCGCGACGGGTAGGCCTCCGTCGCGGTGTGCGAGTGGTAGATAACAACCGGGACCTCATCGCGATCGTCCATGTCGCGGTACAGCCGAAGCAGGTCAGTCGAGTCGAACTCGTAGAACGTCGGCGACCTCGCTGCGTTGAGCATCGGGACAAAGCGCGACGGAACGCCCGAATCGGACGCGCCGGCGATGACCCCGCATGCCTCATCCGGGTGGTCTGCGCGAGCGTGGGCGACCATGTCGTCTACGAGGGACCGAACGATCATCAGCACCGCCCAACCCTACGTTGGCGCACCTCGATCCGCTGCTCCGGTTGCGCATCGGGTTTTTCGGTTCCACTATTGCGCCGGCAGTCGGAGCCCTAGGCTGAGGTGCTCGACATCGCCAAGTAGCAAACTGGTGTACATCATTCATTCGGAGGTAATCGGTGGAATCCGTTCTCGAACTCAACTATTCACAGTTCCAAACCGTATACAACGTGCTCTCGTTCGCCCTGGCGTCGATGCTCGCTGCAACGGTGTTCTTCTTCATCGTTCAGGGCAGGGTCCTTCCCCGCTACCGTCAGGCGCTCATCGTCTCTGGAATCGTGACCCTCATTGCGGGGTACCACTACTGGAGGATCTTCAATTCGTTCACCGAGGCATATGTCGCAGTAGGCGACGGCACCCCGGCCACCGCGATGAACGCGATGTCCTACGTGCTCGTCAATGGCGATGGCTTCAACGAGGGCTACCGCTACGTTGACTGGCTGCTCACGGTTCCGTTGCTGCTCTTCGAAGCCATTGCAGTGCTCGCACTCGCGCCGGCGGTCCGCAAGGGCCTCATGCTCAAGCTCATCCCCGCTTCAGCGCTGATGATCATCCTGGGCTACCCGGGCGAGCTCGCAGCCGACACGGCCACCAAGGCGGTCTGGGGCGTCCTTTCGACGATCCCGTTCCTCTACATTCTCTACGTGCTCTTCGTCGAGCTCAGCAAGGCTGCGAAGAACCAGCCCACGCAGG
>JBMOKH010000160.1:0-5158 GCA_049315365.1 Candidatus Nanopelagicales bacterium | reverse complement strand
TGCGCCGGAACGGTATTCGCGGTCGTGCCGGCGGTGAGCACGGTGGGCGTGACCGTGGTGCCGGCGGCTGGGTCGGCCCAGCCGAGGGTGGCCGTGGCAAGGCCGGCGGCCGCGAGCAATGCATTGATGCCCCGCTCCGGGTCGAGTCCGGCGTGGGCCGCGCGACCGGTGAGCTCTGCCCGGTACCAGGAGGTGCCCTTGCGGCTGGTCTTGAGTGCTCCGTCGAGCGATGGCTCGAAGACGAGCACGGCTCGGGCGCCGGCGATGGCACGGCTGATGAGCGCTCGCGAACGGTGAGATCCAGTCTCCTCATCGGTCGTGAGGAGCAGGCCCACTCCGTCATCAGGGTCAAGGCCCAGCATTCCGATCGCAGCCATGGCCTGCACGACGCCCGCCTTCATGTCGAACACTCCGGGGCCCGTCAGCGAGGAGCCGTCGCACGCCCAGGGGAGGCGCTCGAGGGTGCCGAGCGGCCACACCGTGTCGAGGTGGCCGAGCAGGAGCACCTCGGGCTCCTGCGGCCCCCAGCGGAGGACGGGCCTTCCCTCATGCTCCTCGATGCGCGCGGGCGCCTTGATCCAGCGCCCGCAGACGCCGTGAGCGGCCGACACGGCCATGGCGCACGCGTCGATGTCGGCGGTGGGGGACTCGACGACGACGAGGGCACGGATGCTCTCGACGAGGGCGTCGGTGTCCGGTGCGGTCATGGGGGTCTCCTCGTGCCCGGTCGGGGAGACGGGCGTTGTCTGTGCGGTGCTCTACGGTTCAGGGATGACGAACGAAGCGGCGGCTCGCACCGCACTCGACGGCGCGCTGTCGCGAGCCGGCGTCACCGTCCGTACCCTGACTGACCTTAGTGAACTCTCCGTGGCGCGCGACATCTTCGACGCCGTGTGGCCGTCGGTGGCAGGCGGCTCGCAGGTGCAGGCGAACCTCCTTCGGGCCATTGTGCACGCAGGGGGCTACGCATCTGCCGCCTACGCGGGCGAGGTACCGGTAGCCGCGGCCTTCGGCTTCTGCGGCCGGCACCGAGGCGCCGATGGTGCCTGGCACGACCTGCTCCACTCGCACATGGCCGCCGTCCTCGATGGGTATCGCGATCGTCACATCGGCACGGCCCTGAAGCTGCATCAGCGGCTCTGGGCTCTCGAACAGTCCATTCCCGTCATCACCTGGACATTCGACCCGCTCGTCCGTCGCAATTCACGCCTGAACCTGCTCAAGCTCGGGGTCGAGGTCCGCGGGTATGAGGTCAACTTCTACGGCAACATGGACGATGCCCTCAATACAGGCGACCCCTCGGACCGGTTATTCGCCTGGTGGGTGGTCGGTTCCGACCGTGCTGAGCAGGCCGCGCACGGGGGTCTCGAACCGCTCAGCGATCGCGAGATCGAGTCGGATGATCGCCGGTTCGTCGTCGAGCTGCCCGATGACATCGTGGCGCTGCGCTCGAGTGACCCTGAGGCCGCCTATCGCTGGCGGTTGCTCGTGCGCGACCGGCTCACGAGCGCGCTCGACGAGGGGTCCGTCATCATCGGCACTGATTCCACCGGCAACTACGTCCTGGAAAGGCATCGTCCGTGACCATCGACCTCCTGCGCCTGCACCGGCTCAACATCCCCCTCGTTCGCCCGTTCCGGACCAGCTTCGGCACCGAGCACGTTCGCGATCTCGTCCTCGTCGAGGCCGTGAGCAGCGACGGCATCCGGGGCTGGGGAGAATGCGTGACGATGTCGTGGCCCGGCTACTCGGCCGAATACACCGATGGTGCGATCGACGTGATGCAGCGGCACCTCGTGCCGACCCTGCGCGAACTGCCGTCGGGCGCCGATCCGCAGGCGGTGCGCGAGGCCCTCGACGTCGTCCGGGGTCATCCGATGGCGAAGAACGCGCTGTCGACCGCCCTGCTCGATGCGTGGCTCCGGTCGCGCGAGGAGTCGCTCGGGTCCTATCTCGGGGCGACCCGCGAGCGAATCGACTGCGGGGTCTCGGTCGGCATCCCGGCGACCGAGAGCATCACGGCACTGCTTGAGGAGGTCGGGTCGTACGTCGATGCCGGGTATCGGCGGATCAAGCTGAAGATCGAACCGGGATGGGACCTCGAGCCGGTCGCGGCCGTGCGGGCCGCCTGGCCTGATATCCCCCTGCAGGTCGACGCGAACCAGGCCTACACGCGCAGTCACGCAGACCACCTCGCCCAGCTCGACCCCTTCGACCTCATCCTCATCGAGCAGCCGCTGCACGAGGAGGACTGGTACGGACATGTCATCCTCAGCGAGGCCTGCGCGACCCCGATCTGCCTGGACGAGTCGATCCTGTCGGTCGACTCCGCCGACTCGGCGCTGCGCTTCGGGGCCACGACCATCATCAACATCAAGCCGGGCCGCGTCGGCGGGTACCTGACGTCGCGCGAGATCCATGACCTCTGCCTCGATCGGGGGGTGCCCGTCTGGTGCGGTGGCATGCTCGAGACCGGCGTCGGCAGGGCTGCGAACCTCGCGCTCGCCGGGCTGCCGGGCTTCACCGTCATCGGCGACACGAGCGCCTCGAGCCGCTACTACGCGGTCGACGTCACCGAGCCGTTCGTGCTTGATGACGGCCGGCTCGACGTGCCGAACGGCCCGGGTATCGGCGTCGATCCGCTGCCCGATGTGCTCGCCGACCTCACGGTCTGGTCCGCTGAGATCAGGCTGGACCGTGGCTAGCCATCACGAGCCGGCGTCGCTGTCGCAGGGACCGCAGAACATCACGGCGGGTGTCCAGGCGGTAGGGGCTTGAAGCGGGCCAGTCGAGGACTGGCTCGGTCGCGGCTAGGACCTCGTCGAGGACCCGGCTGGCGACCTTTGGGGGCAGGCCGATTACGGCCGCGAACTCGAGCAGCTTCCTTCTGGAGAATCCGGACTTCTTGCCCAGCATCGTCAGGGCCATCGTGGTGTCGAGGTAAGGCAGAGTAGACGGTAGGTCGTAGGCAGGCGAGACGCGCCATTCGCCGTCACTCCTGACGACCGAAAGGTTCTTCGCGTGCACATCTCCGTTTCCGGTGAGCCAGGCGAAGACGAGTTGTCGATAGATGTCCCGCAGCGCCACGGGGCGGGCGGCGCAGAGGTCGCAAAGTCGCCCTAGTACCGTCTCGGCGCTCACGGCGTACTTGTCGGCGGGGTATATGCCGAGCGCTTGGGCGCCGTCCTCTACGGCAAGCGAAACCGTGCCTCCCTCTGGAGTGGCTTGACGGTCGAACCGTTGCACCAGGAGCCCGGGGCGGCCCGTGGCATCGTGTACGACGCTCGCGGACACGACGGGAAAGCGCGCGGCGGCTGCCAGCCGGATGAAGTAGTCCTCGTTCGCGACGATGTGCGGGGTGTCGGGGGTATCGAGCTTGAGGATGTAGCGGCGGCCCGAATGCTGCACCGGAAGGGAGAGAACGCGCGTGGACATCTTGTCCTGAACGCCGGCTAGGGCCACCGGATCGACAACGCCGGCCGCGTCGAGCAGGTCCCCGAATGACAACTCGTCGAAATCCCGGTCGGCTACGACGAGTGGCTGCGGCTCGGCGGGGACCTCTCCGGCGGGGAGAACGGTGACGTCACCGACGGTGTCGGTGCCGACCGCCAGCAGCAGGGACAGGTCGTCGTCGGCCGAGGTCTTCACTGCGCGGCGCAGGCTCGACAACCGCCGACCCTCGGGTAGAAGACCCGCGAAATACGGCGGTACGGCACCGGCAGGGGTCAGCGTCGGGGAGTCGATCAGCGGTAGCGTGCTGGCGACCGATGGTCCCCCGGCAGCAAGGTATTCCGGCAGATACCTGAATTCCACTCCGCCGGGTAGGCGTCGCAGCGCGGCGGCGAGCCGGTCGCCCTTGAAAACGTGCGCTTCACGGATCGACGTCAACTCGTGAAGATCGGACGCCTGATTGCGTGGGGTGCTGGCCGTGTTCACTCGGACACCCGAAGTCGCGCAGTCAGCTCCAGGCCGAGTGCGTCAAGGACAGCCCGCACCTTGTCCAGCCGAACCGTTTCCTTGCCCTGCTCGAGACTGCGAATGAACCGAACAGACGTGCCTGACAGTTCGGCTAGTTCCTCCTGCCCGAGTGCCAGGGATGCCCTTCGGGCCCGAACCTGCTCCGCCAGGTTGGCACTTGGGTCCATGGCACCTCCCTTGACCGGCACGATCATGCCGGTTCATCACTATAGCGGCCCAACAACGTGTAGAAAGGGCGAATCCGGCACGATCGTGCCGGATTCAGTCGACTCCTCTCGCGTCTGACCGTGCATGAGCGCCCACCGCGAGCGAACCGGCACGATCATGCCTGTTTCGAGCCGCGGATGCCGTAGCTCGAGTCACGATCCTCATGAACGGAAGGACCGCTATCCCTCGCTTTCGAGCAAGGCCACGCCACTGATCCGCGCGACCATGAATCCCCGAACCTGCTCGGTCCGGTGGTCGAAGGCGGTGACCGTGCCGCCGCCGAGCCGGATGGGGTCGATGATTTGCTCGGTGGTCGTCCCGTCGGTGTCGGCGTAGCCGATCCACACGGGGGTCGCCTCCGCGATCGCAGTGCGAAGGGCGGCGACGATCGCCGTGCTCGTGGTCGCCCTCAGGTCACTGACGCCAGCGGGCCCGGCGATGGTCGAGCGTCTCGGTGCATTGGCGGCGCGGTCGCCTGCGCGAAGTCCCTTGATGGCCGCCGAGATGAGCGTCCCCGGATCGGCCCGCGAAGCGGCGACCTTGCGATGCCGCGGACTGGCCGACCGATGCTGGCGCGGGTTGCGCACGACGATCGTGCCGTCGGGTGCCTCGGCGGCCGGCGCGTAGCCGGCGCTGCGCAGGCCGATGATGAGCTCGGCGGATGGGGCCTGGCTCACGATGACCGTGTCGGCGATCCGAGCGAGGTCGAGGGTGCGGAGGCGGCGATCGGTGAGGATGGCCGAGATCGTCGCCTCGTTGTCGCAGCGCAGGTAGCTCGACGCGGTCCCGACCCGAACGGCTCCGTGACGTCGGGCGGTGTCGTCGATGAGGTACGCGAGCGGCTGGGGGAGCCCGGTGGTTGACGCCTCGGCAAGGACCCCGCGGATCTGAGCGGCGTCCCAGCCGGACTCGAGGGCCCGCTGGATCGACGACTCGCTGATTCGGTAGACGGTGGCGTGCCCCCTGGACTCGA
>JBMOKH010000159.1:0-5179 GCA_049315365.1 Candidatus Nanopelagicales bacterium | reverse complement strand
GGACGGTGCCGTGCCCGGCCGCAAAGCGGTCACGGAACATCAGGAGCATCTCGGGGGTGAAGGACTGTGCGTGCACGCCCTGGAGGGCCATGAGGTTGTCGACTGCATCCCAGTCGGCCATTTCCTCGGCGTAGTAGTTGCGAAAATCGACCGCCTCGGCGTGGGTTGGGCGCACGACGCAGTGGCCCAGCGTGAACACGCCCATCTTCCGGTCGAACTCGCTGCGGGCCTGGTTCGTCACCTGCTTGACGACCTCGGCGCCGTCCTCCGGGCCGCCCACGATCGTGAAGGCGAAGTCGGCGTTGCGTGCGGCGAACTCTCGGCCCTGCTTCGAGGAGCCGGCATTGAGCACCGGGAGGAGGCCGTCATAGGGCTTGGGCATGCCCTCGACATGCTGGAGCTTGTAGAACTGACCGTCCCAGTCGAACTTGCCGGGGGTCGTCCAGATCTTGCGAACGATGTCCCACCACTCCTGCGCCAGCGCATAGCGGGCATCGTGATCCTGCGGGAGGTCCATGCCGAAGGTGTCGTACTCGGGCTTGTTCCAGCCCGCGACGATGTTGATCCCTGCGCGACCCTTGCCGATCTGGTCCACGGTCGCCATCTGCTTCGCGGCAACGATCGGATGGTTAAAGGCCGTGTGGATCGTGGCGATGAGCGAGATTCGGGTGGTGTTCGCCAGGAGGCCCGCCGCCCACGTGACCGGATCCAGGACCCCCTCGTGGAAGTTCGTCTCGCCGCCGTATCCGATCCAGCGCGCGATGGGCAGGAGGAAGTCGATCCCCACCTCGTCGGCGATCTTCGCCATCCGAAGGTTGTCGTCCCAGCTGCCGCTCCAGCGATCGGGCGCCTTCGTCACGGCTAGGCCTGACGAGCAGTTGGCCGAGAAGAGACCGAGCTTGAAGTCCAAGCCGTCGAGCAGTGCCTTGGTCATGGTTCCTCCGAACATGCGAGACTGGGCGAACGGGACATCGCAAGGCTGCTCCGAAGCCGGCCCTTCGTCTATCCAGTTTGCGCGGGATCGTGTCCGAATAGCGCGGACGCCAACTCCTACTATCCTTCAGGTCATGGCTGCGAGGAACCGCGAGGCTGACGAGCCATCAGCTCGGACGGCCCGGCCCCAGTCGCTCATCATCACCACCTACGGCGCATACAGCCGCTCGATAGGTGGCTGGTTCTCCGTCTCAGCACTCCTGGCCCTCCTCGGCGAGGTGGGCATCGACGACCCGTCGGTCCGCAGTGCGCTGTCGCGGTTCAAGCGGCGCGGGGTCCTCACCGGCGAGCGCCGCGACGGCGTCGCCGGTTACGCGCTCGGCGAGTCAGCCCGGCGGACGTTCGACATCGGTGACTCCCGGGTTCTCGAGCGGCGCTTTCCGCCGCCGAACCGGGGCTGGGTGCTCGCCGCCTTCTCGATCCCGGAGAGTGCCCGCGACGTGAGATACCGGCTCAGGTCACGGCTTGCGCGCGTCGGCTTCGCCCAGGTCGGTGGCGGGCTGTGGATCGCCCCCCGCCAACTTGAGTCCGACGTCCGGTATGTCGTCGAACTCCTCGATATCCGGGCCTATGTCGACCTGTTCATCGCCGAGCATTCGGCGTTCCGGGCCACGCAGGAGGCGGTGGGCCAATGGTGGGACCTCCAGGAGATCGGTGCGGCCTATGAGGAGTTCACCGCGGAGTACGCCCCGCTGGCGGCCTCGTGGGCCCGCACGCGGGTGGCGCCTGATCCCGTCCGGGCCTTCGCCGACTACACCCGTGCGCTCACCTCCTGGCGGCCCCTGCCCTACATCGATCCCGGCCTGCCGCGCGAGTACCTCCCGAAGTCGTGGGCGGGCGACAAGGCGACCGAGACCTTCTTTGCCCTCCACGACCGCCTTGCGCGGCCGGCGATGCAGTTCGTGGAGGACGTCGCAAGCCGGTGATCGTCGGACAACGGCAATGCGTATTGTCGTCGGCCGCTAAATTTACGCAATAACAATCGATAGGATGACGAGCATGAGCCCCTCGGGATACACGATCACCGTCCGCCTGCGTGCCACCCCGGAGGTGCATGCTTCCGGGGCAATCGTGAGCGCCGTCAGCGGTACCGGGGCCGTCATCACCGGCCTCGACGTCGTCGACCCCGGACACGACAGCGTCACCATCGATCTCACCTGCACGACAGGGGACCCCGATAACGGCGCGGCCGTCAAGGAGGCCCTCGAGGCGATCAACGGCTGCACGGTCGACCAGGTGAGCGACGCCACCTTCCTCATTCACCTCGGGGGCAAGCTCGAGATCGCCTCCAAGGTTCCGCTCCGCAACCGCGCCGACCTCGCCCGGGCCTACACCCCCGGCGTCGCACGCATCTGCATGGCGATCTACGAGAACCCCGAGTCCGCCCGCAACCTCACCATCAAGCGCAACTCGGTCGCCGTCGTCACCGACGGAACCGCGGTGCTCGGCCTCGGCGACATCGGGCCGGAGGCCGCGATGCCGGTCATGGAGGGAAAGGCCGCGCTGTTCAAGCGCTTCGCCGACGTCGACGCCTGGCCCATCGCCCTCGACACGAAGGACGTCGATGAGATCGTGCGCACCGTCGAGCTCATCGCTCCCGGATTCGGCGGCATCAACCTCGAGGACATCGCGGCCCCGCGCTGCTTCGAGGTCGAGCGGCGCCTGCGCGAGAAGCTGAAGATCCCCGTCTTCCACGACGATCAGCATGGCACCGCCGTGGTCGTCCTCGCTGCGCTCTACAACGCCACGCAACTCGTCGGCAAGGAGATCACCGACCTGCGCATCGTCATGACCGGCGCAGGGGCAGCCGGGGCAGCGGTGGCGTACCTGCTGCTCAATGCCGGCGTGACCGACATCATCCTCTTCGACTCGAAGGGCGCCATCTACGAGGGTCGCCCGAACCTCGATGCAGACCGCACGGCCCTCTCGGCCCGCACCAACCCGCGCGGTCACTCCGGCACGCTCCCGGAGGCAATGGTCGGTGCCGACGTCTTCATCGGACTGTCACAGCCGAACATGATCACTGTCAGCGACATCTCCGCCATGGCTGAGCGGCCGATCGTGTTCGCGCTCGCCAACCCCGAGCCCGAGATCAACCCCGTCGAGGCCGCCACGGTCGCGGCCGTCGTCGCGACGGGCCGAAGCGACTACCCGAACCAGATCAACAACGTGCTCGCCTTCCCCGGGATCTTCCGCGGGCTGCTCGATGCCGGCGCCTACCGCATAACCGACGACCTGCTCATGTCGGCCGCACGCGCGATCGCCGACGCGGTCACCGATGAGGCGCGCAGCGCGGCCTACGTCATCCCGAGCGTGTTCGACCCGTCAGTCGCGCCAGCGGTCGCTGCCGCCGTCATGGCTGCATGCCAGCGCGACTCAGCGTAGAACGACTCGCAGGTCTGTCAGAACATGTTCGTCGGCTGCCAGCGGCCGTAGACGCCGCGCAGCACGTCGACCATCTCCCCCACGGTCGCGTACGCCGACACCGCTGTCACGCAGGCAGGCACCACGTTCTCGTCGGCGCGCGCAGCCGCGTCAAGGTCAGCGAGGGCCGCTCGAACGGCCGCGTCGTCGCGCGAGGCTCGGACCCCCTGCAGGTTCGCGACCTGCTCGGCCTCACTCGCCGGGTCGAGGGCGAACACCTCGAAGGGCGCGGCGGGCGACGTGAACCGGTTGACCCCGATCACCGCGCGCTCCCCGCTGTCGACCGACTTTGCGTACTCGTAGGCGCTGTCACCCAGGGCCGACTGGAAGTAGCCGGACTCGATGCATGCAAGCGCACCACCGCGGCGCTCGATGGCGGCCATCTCATCGAGTACCTGACGCTCGATGTCGTCGGTGAGCGCCTCGAGGACATAGCTGCCCCCGAGCGGGTCGACCATCGTCGTTACCCCGGTCTCGAACGCGACGATCTGCTGCGTGCGAAGCGCGAGCGTTGCCGCGGTCTCGGTCGGCACGCCGAGCGCCTCGTCGTAAGCGCAGACATGCATCGTCTGGACGCCGCCTAGCGCCGCGGCCATCGCCTCGATCGACGTGCGCACGACGTTATTGAGCGGCTGCTGGGCCGTGAGCGACGACCCGGCGGTGAAGACGAAGATGCGCAACTGCTCCGAGCGCGGATCCTTCGCACCGTAGGTGTCGCGCATGAGCTTCGCCCACACACGCCGCGCTGCACGGAATTTCGCGATCTCTGGCATGAAGTCCATGTTGCTCGACAGGAAGGTGAACAGGGTCGGCGCCACCGAATCGATGCTGATGCCGCGACGTACGCACTCGTCGAGATACGCGCGGGCATTGGCGAACGTGAACGCGATCTCCTGGATCGCATTCGAGCCCGATTCGCGGATGTGGTAGCCACTCATGGCGAGCGAGACCCACCGCGGGATGTCGCGTGCGATGTGCTCCATCACGTCGACCGATAGCTTCAGCCCCGTCGCAGGGGGGAAGATCTGGGTGCCCCGGGCGATGTACTCCTTCAGGACGTCGTTCTGGACGAAAATCCCGAACTCATTGGGATTCACGCCCCGCTTGGCAGCGAGCGCCTGGAACATCGCCACCCAGATGTAGCTGATCGAGTTCGCCGTCGTGCGGACCTGACTGATGCGCTCGAGCGGGATCCCGTCCATGAGGATCTCGATATCGGCGAGGCTGTCGATCGCAACCCCCACCTTGCCCACCTCGCCCCGTGAGAGCGCGTTGTCGGAGTCCAGGCCCATCTGGGTCGGCAGGTCGAGGGCGACGCTGAAGCCGGTGAGGCCTTGGTCGATGAGCGACCGGAAGCGCTCATTGGTTTCCCTCGCGGTGCCGAAACCCGCGTACTGGCCCATGGTCCATACGCCCGGATCGGCGCTGATGCCCCTGCTGTAAGGGAATTCACCCGGCACTTCGGTCATGACGACACCTCCGCATTCAGTTCCTCGCGCAGCACCTTCTTGGCGATCTTCCCCGTCGAGTTCAGCGGGAACGACTCCACGATGCGTACGTCCTTCGGCTTCTTGTACGACGCCATTCTCGACTTGCAGTGCGCGATGACATCGTCGACGGAGACATTCGACCCTGGCGCCACGGTGAAGAGCGCTGTCACGTGCTGGCCCCAGTCGGCGTCGGTCACCCCGATCACGGCCACCTCATGCACGCCCGGCACCTCGGCGATGACGTCCTCGATCTCGCGCGGGTAGATGTTGTA
>JBMOKH010000158.1:0-5257 GCA_049315365.1 Candidatus Nanopelagicales bacterium | reverse complement strand
TTGGCCGCCCGACGAGTTGGCCGCCCGACTAGTTGGCCGCCCGACTAGTTGGCCGCCCGTCTGATCAAGCGCGCGGAACCTCGAAGGCCGCAAGGTCAGCTGATCCGCCCGCCCAGGGATCCACCGGGGAGAGATCCAGCACGACGAGCCCGCACGTCGGGTACTTGGAGCGGATGCGATCGGCGAGCCCCAGGCCATTAGGCGCCGCAAGGAAGAGCGTGGTCTCCTCAATCGTCGGATTGTGCGCGACGATGAGGACGGTGTCGGCATCACTGGAGTCAGCGATCGACATGAGCGTGGAGCAGGCGGCCTCGTACAGGCGGGGCTCGGTCATCGAAGGCAGGTCGGGCAACTGCTCTTCGATCAGCCCCCAGGTCTGCTGGGCCCGCAGGGCGGACGAGACCATCGCGATCGCCTCCCCCGAGAAGAGCTCATCGCGGTTCTCGGCGATCCAACGGCCGGCGGCCTGCGCATCCCGCAGGCCGCGCTCGTTCAGCGGACGATCGTGATCCGAGATCCCTAGGGGGTAATCGGACTTCGCGTGGCGCAGGAGCAGGAGTCGGCTAGGCACCTTGGGAATGCACTCCGCCATCGACATGAATGATCTCCCCCGTGGTGGCGGGGAACCAGTCGGACATGAGCGCGATGCAGGCGCGGGCCGCTGGTTCCGGGTCATCGAGATCCCAGGCAAGAGGCGCACGGCTCGACCAGACGGCGTCGAACTCATCGAATCCGGGAATGCTCTTGGCAGCCATGGTCCTGATGGGGCCGGCGGCGACGAGGTTCACTCGGATCCCATCCGGGCCCAGATCACGGGCGAGATAGCGGGAGCAGCTCTCGAGGGCCGCCTTCGCGACGCCCATCCAGTCGTACTTCGGCCACGCGATGGTCGCATCGAAGTCGAGGCCTACGACTGATCCACCGGCCCCCATAAGCGGTCGCGCTGCCATCGCCAGGCTCTTCAGCGAGTAGGCCGAGACCTGCACCGCAGTACTGACGTCCGGCCATGCGGTGTTGAGGAAGTTTCCGCCGAGCGCGGCCTCCGGGGCGAATCCAATGCTGTGAAGCACGCCATCGAGTCCGCTGACGTGCTCGGACACCCGGTCTGCGAGGGCGGCGAGGTCATCGTCGTTCGTCACGTCGAGCTCGACGACCGGAGCCGGGCTCGGGAGCCGACCCGAAGACCGCTTCGTCAGGCCCATGGTCCGGCCGAACGAGGTGAGGACCACCTCGGCACCCTGCTCTTGCGCTAGGCGCGCGACGGAGAAGGCGATTGATGCGTCCGTGAGCACGCCGGTGACGAGGATCCGCTTGCCATCCAGTAGTCCCATAGGTTCTCCCTCGTTCGATTCGTGCCTGAGGTCGTACGTGAAGTCGATCGTGCAGTCGAGCGGGTGACGAGCGAAGCCAAGGCCTCTCGGCTGCCTACTAGTGCCCCATTCCCAGCCCGCCATCGACCGGGATGACTGCCCCGGTTATGTACCCGGCTGCCTCACCGGCAAGAAACTCAACGACTCCGGCTATCTCAGCCGCCTGAGCATACCGACCGAGGGGAACGGCGCCGAGGATCTCGGCCCTCCGCTCCTCCCCCAGTTCGGCCGTCATGTCGGTGTCGACAAAGCCGGGGGCGATGACGTTGACGGTTATGCCACGCGAGCCGACCTCCCGGGCAAGGGATCGCGCCGCGCCCACGAGGCCAGCCTTCGCCGCCGCGTAGTTCACCTGGCCCGCAGAACCCATGAGCCCGACGACCGAGGAGATGAAGATGATTCGCCCGTGCTTCGCCTTCAGCATCGAGCGGAGGGCTCGCCTCGCGAGGCGGATGGATCCGCCGAGATTGGTGTTGAGCACGGCGTCGATGTCGTCGTCCGACATTCGCATGAGCAGGGTGTCGCGGGTGATGCCGGCGTTGGCGACGACGACCTCGATCGGGCCGAAGTCGGCCTCGATTCGCTCAAATGCCGCCAGTATGGACGCAGGATCGCTCACGTCAAGCTCGACCGCGGAGAGTCCCTCCGGTGCCATGCCCGAGCGACTTCCGACCACTACCGAAAAACCGGCTTCGCGAAGGCGAAGAGCGATCGCGAGGCCGATGCCGCGATTACCGCCGGTGACGAGTGCGACTCCAGTCATTGAGGTACCCCTTTCAGAACCCGAACGATAGCGTGCTGCCATAGGTTGACGGAGGGCCGGAAGTCTCCGTCCGCGTACCCAACCGACACGCCGCCGCGGGAGATTGGCTTGAGACGATGCTTGAAGACCGCGCATGACCGGTGAGTGCTGGAGATTAGACGCCCCTGAGTTTGTCGGACCGCTCGAGTCCGCCATCGAAACGGCCCGGTCCCTGGGAGCCGAGCACGTGGAGGCGCGCATGATGCTCACGCGCGTGCGCCATGTGTCGACCGCCGACCGTCAACTCGAGTCCGCCGGCCTGTCGCGTTCCAGCGGTGTCGGGATCCGCGTGCTCGTTGACGGGTGCTGGGGTTTCGCTGGAACAAGCTCGCGTCGCACTGCAGACCTCGACCGCGCTGTGCGCCATGCTGTCCTTCTCGCCCGCGCGAGCCGGCCGCTCGCCACGAACGCCGTCGTCCTCGCCCCTGAGCCCGCCCACGTCGGCCACTGGGAGTCAGCCTGCCTCGAGGACCCCTTCGAGGTACCCAACGCCGATGTCGAGGCCCTCCTGTGCGGCCGGGAGTCGGCACTTGCGTCCTTTGGCGGCGTTCAGCACACCGACGCATCATTCATGGCGGTCGACGAGGCCACGTTGCTCCTTACCTCTGACGGAACGCGGGTCTCGCAGCGTAAGACGCGCGTTCATGCCGACATCACCGCGCTCGGCGGCAACGATCGCACTGGCATCATCGACACGATGCGATCGCTCGCCCCGCCGACCGCCCGGGGCTTCGAGTACCTGCGCGGCGATGGCTGGGACTGGGATGCCGAGATCGAGTCGATGCCCGCACTCCTCGCCGAGAAGCTTGCTGCGCCCAGCGTCCAGCCTGGCTCAGCGACCGTCGTCCTTGACCCCTCCAATCTGTGGCTGACCATCCACGAATCCGTCGGTCACGCGACCGAACTCGATCGGGCGCTCGGCTACGAGGCCAACTACGCCGGTACCTCCTTCGCAACCCCGGACCAGCTCGGGACCCTGCGCTACGGATCAGCGCTTATGCACGTCACCGGCGACCGCACCACGCAATTCGGCCTTGCGACCACCGGCTGGGACGACGAGGGCGTCGCCGCCCAGGAGTGGGACCTCGTCCGCGACGGCGTGCTCGTCGGCTACCAGCTGGACCGCGCGATGGCCGGGGAGTTCGGCCTGCCACGGAGTAACGGGTGCGCCTACGCCGACTCCCCCCAGCACACCCCGATCCAGCGGATGCCCAATGTCAGCCTGCGCCCCGGCCTCGCCGACACGTCGACCGCGGAACTCATCGCCGGAGTCGAGGACGGCTACTACATCGCTGGCGACAAGTCCTGGTCCATCGACATGCAGCGCTATAACTTCCAGTTCACCGGCCAGCGCTTCTACCGAATCAAGGCGGGCGCGATCATCGGGCAGGTACGCGATCTCGCCTACCAGTCCAGGACGCCGGACTTCTGGGGCTCGCTCGTCGCCCTCGGCGGCCCTTCGACCTATGTTCTCGGCGGCGCGCTCAACTGCGGCAAGGCCCAGCCCGGGCAGGTTGCCGCCGTGTCCCACGGTTGCCCAACGGCGGTCTTCGAAAACGTCGTCATCCTCAACGCATCGGACGCATCATGAGCAACCACGTTGGCAACCCCGTCGATTCCGGTGATGGCGGCGCCCTCGCCGAACTGGCGCTAGCGGCCTCAACCTCGTCGCACTGTCATGTCATCGTCGAAGTCACGAGTCACCTCAACCAGCGCTGGGCACGCAGTTCGCTCACGACGAACGGCAGCACCACCGACATCACCGTCACCGTGATCGCCTTCGCGGATCGGCCCAAGGGGATCGCAGCAGCGTCGATCACCGAAAGCGTGAGCGATGTGGAGGGCGTGCTCGCCGCCGTTCGCGCGGCCGATGCCGTCGCCCTGCTCGCCTCACCGGCAGAGGACGCCTCACCGTTCCCGGTGCCCAGTGTCGACGCCGGCTTCGGCGCCCCCGCCGTCGTGCTCTCCCCCGATATTCTCACCTCGCCGACGGCCCATCTAGGCGAGCTCATCACTTGGGGCCGGTCGAGCGGCATCGAATTGTTCGGATACCTCGAGCGCGAATCGACCACGACCTGGCTGGCGACGAGCGGCGGCGCGCGACGCCGGTACTGCGCCCCGACGGACCGCCTCGAGATCACCGCGAAGAGCCATGCACGCTCGCGTAGCACCTGGCACGGCTACGCCGCGGTCGACCTCGCTGATGGTGACTGGGATCGCCTACGATCGAACATCACTCAGGCACTTGACTGGCAGGCGACGAGCATCGCGGTGGCTCCCGGGCGACACGATGCACTTCTGTCGCCGTCTGCCATAGGCGACTTCGTCATCGACCTTTACTGGTCCGCGGGCGCGCGGGACGCCGCGGAGGGCCGATCGGCGTTCCATGATGAGCATGCCGACTCGGGGACGCGGATCAGCCAACTCGTCGCAGCGCCGGGGGTGTACGTCACGAGCGACCCCGGTGATCCACTGGTCCCGGGTTCGCCATTTGCCGTGGCATCGAGCTCCGGGCGAATGTCGAGTGTCTTTGACAACGGCCGCTCGCTCGAGCGTACGGACTGGATCCGTGATGGCCGGCTCGACGCCCTCATCGCGACCGGCGCTGACGCTGAACGAATTGGGATCGGGCAGGCACCGATCATCGACACGATCCGCCTCGAGGCTCACGGCGACGGCGTGAGCGCGGACTCCATCAGCGAACTTGTCACGCGCCTCGGGGACGGCCTCATGCTCACGTGCGTGTGGTACAACCGGACAGTCGATCCGCAGACGATGCTCCTCACCGGGCTCACCCGCGACGGGGTATACGTCGTACGCGGCGGCGAGGTCATCGGGGCATCGTCGAACTTCAGATTCAACGACTCCCCGCTATCGATGCTCAATCGAGTCACCGCCTCGACGACACCTGAGCGCACCCTGCCCCGCGAAATGGCCGACTACGCCAACAACGTTGCAATGCCCGCGGTCGTCGTAGACGGCATGAACTTCACCTCGCTTAGCGACGCACGCTGACGTGGAACCCCGCCCGCAATGGCGCACCCCTGCCAATCGAGGCGGCGCCTAGTCGAGGTGGCCACGAATC
>JBMOKH010000157.1:0-5258 GCA_049315365.1 Candidatus Nanopelagicales bacterium | reverse complement strand
TGTACATCGCGGAGAGCTCGGAGGTCATCCGGATCGCGGTCGGCGCGGGTCACCGACCGCGATCCTTCCTCATGGCTGAACGTTGGCTCGAGGACCTCGGCCCAGTGTTCGGCCAGGTTGACGCAGGGGCCCACGGTGATGTGCCGGTGTTCGTCGCCGATGCGCAGACCCTGCGCGCCATCACCGGCTTTCATCTCCACCGCGGAGCCCTCGCGGCCATGCACCGTCCCCCGCTTGCGCCCGTTGGCGAGTTGATCGCCGGCGTGTGCCCCGGTGAGGGCCCGGTTCGAGTGGTGGTGCTCGAGGACATCGTCGACCATACGAATGTCGGGGCAATCTTCAGGAGCGTGGCGGCCCTCGGCGCGCATGCCGTGCTCGTTTCCCCGCGGTGCGCTGATCCCCTCTACCGCCGCAGCGTGCGCGTTTCGATGGGAACGGTATTCCTCGTTCCGTGGACGCGGATGCCTGATTGGCAGGGCGGGCTCGAAGACCTTCGCTCGATGGGCTTCGTTGTCGCAGCACTCGGCCTCGGGGATGACTCCGTGGACCTGGACTCCTTTGCGAGGTCGGCTCCTGAGCGGCTGGCCCTCGTGTTCGGCACCGAGGGTGACGGCCTGTCACCGGCGGCCCTCGGATCAGCGGACGTGAGGGTGCGCATCCCGATGACCGGGGGAGTCGACTCCCTGAATGTGGCGGCCGCCTCGGCCGTCGCACTGTGGGCGCTGCGGTCCTCGGCTAGCGTTTAGGCCACCAAGTGTCTGGAGAAGCATGTCGCACTCGAATGAAGCTGCCTCGGCTGGCAAACGGATGACGAGCACGGCGACCGAGATCAGCGACGGGATCTTCGCCTACGTTCAGGCCGATGGCACGTGGTGGATCAACAACACGGGCTTCCTCGTGGGCAGGCGGGGGGTCGTGAGCATCGATGCCTGCGCGACAGCGCGCAGAACGACCGCCTACCTAGAGGCGATCGCCGCGGTCACCCACACCCCGGTACGCACGCTCATCAATACCCATCATCACGGCGACCACACCTTCGGCAACTACCTGTTCACGGAGGCGACGATCGTCGCCCACGACGGGGTGCGTCAGGGAATGGCTGCATGGGGGGAGCCGAAGTCCGCACCCTTCTGGACCGAGGTTGAATGGGGGCCCGTTGAACTCGTACCGCCGTTCCTCACCTTCGAGGACCGAATTCGTGTCTACGTCGACGACCTGATGTGCGAGGTCAGCTATGTGGGGGTACCCGCCCATACCGTGAACGACTCCATCGTGTGGATCCCTGAGCGACGAGTGCTGTTCAGCGGTGACCTCATCTTCAACGGCGGCACACCGTTCCTCGTGCAGGGCTCGATCAGCGGGGCCCGAGAGGCGTTGACGAGGCTTCGGGCCCTCGGGGCCCAGACCATCGTTCCGGGCCACGGCCCTGTCTGCGGCCCGGAGGCGATCGAGGACGTTGACCGCTACCTCGCCTTCGTCCAGATGGCTGCCCTCGGCGGTCATGAGGACGGGCTCACGCCCCTGGAGATCGCGCGGGACCTCGATCTCGGCGAGTTCGCGGCGCTGTCGGATCCCGAGCGGATCGTCGGGAACCTGCACCGTGCCCTCGCTGAGATCGATGGCCTGCCGCCCGGCGCGCCGATCGATGCGCATGCCGCTCTCGCCGACATGGTGGAGTTCAACGGAGGAAGGCCGCTCACGTGCATCGCCTGATCGCACAGGATGCCAGGGCTCATGACATCGGACGGTAGCCAGGTGATCAGGACTGCGCGGCTCGATCTCCACGCCGTGCTGCCGAGCGAGTACGCCGTCCTCGCCGTGGACCGGGGGGATTCGAGACTGTGGATCGATCGCGGATTCTCGAATCCGCACGGGCATCTCGTTGATGATCCAGGACCCCTCGTGCACCGGATTCCGAGGATCCTCGCCGACCCGGATGCGGCGCCCTACCTGCTGCGAATGGCGGTGCTGAGGAGTGAGGGCATCATCATCGGCAGCGCGGGTTTCCATGATCGCCCCGATGCCGCGGGGATGATCGAGATCGGCCTCGGCATCGTGCCGGACTGGCAGGGGCAAGGACTCGCGACGGAATTGCTCGCCGGCATGTGGGGCTGGGTCGTGCGACAGCCTGGCGTGCGTGTCCTTCGTTACACGGTGGCACCGGACAACCTGCCGTCGCAGGCGATCATCGCCAAGTTCGGTGGTGCGTACCGTGGTCAGCAGATCGATGACGAGGACGGCCCCGAGGACATCTACGAGATCACGGCCGAGGACTTCGCCCTTCGTGACATTCGGCGTCGCTCCGTAGGATGGGGGCGTGCCCAGCGGATTGTCGAGTAGCGAAGGACGGACGTATCAGGTTCGTACCTACGGCTGCCAGATGAACGTGCACGACTCCGAGCGGCTGACCGGTCTGCTCGAGGCGGCCGGCTACGTGAGCGCCCCCGAGGGCGAAACCGCCGATGTCGTTGTCTTCAACACATGTGCGGTCCGCGAGAACGCCGACAACAAGCTCTACGGGAACCTCAGCCACCTGGTGCCGATCAAGGCCGAGAATCCGGGGATGCAGATCGCCGTCGGCGGGTGCCTCGCCCAGAAGGACCAGGGCACCATCCTTGAGAAGGCTCCGTGGGTCGACGTCGTGTTCGGCACCCACAACATCGGATCCCTGCCGGTGCTCCTCGAGCGGGCGCGCGTCCTCCAGGAGGCCCAGGTCGAGATCAAGGAGGCCCTCGAGGAATTCCCCTCGGCGCTTCCGACGAAGCGGGATTCCGCGTACTCCGCCTGGGTGTCGGTGAGCGTGGGATGCAACAACACGTGCACGTTCTGCATCGTCCCTGCGCTGCGAGGCACCGAGAAGGACCGTCGCCCTGGTGACATCCTCGCTGAGATAGAGGCGCTCGTCGCGGAGGGCGTGCTCGAGATCACCCTCCTCGGCCAGAACGTGAACGCGTACGGCATCGAGTTCGGCGATCGCGAGGCGTTCGGCAAGCTGCTGCGGGCATGCGGCAAGGTCGACGGGCTCGAGCGCGTGCGCTTCACGAGTCCCCACCCGCGCGATTTCACCGACGATGTCATCGCCGCGATGGCCGAGACCGCCAATGTCATGCCGTCGCTCCACATGCCGATGCAGTCCGGCTCGGATCGCATCCTGCAGTCGATGCGCCGCTCGTACCGCCAGGAGCGGTACCTCGGGATCATCGACAGCGTCAGGGCCGCAATGCCCGATGCCGCGATCACGACCGACATCATCGTCGGCTTCCCGGGCGAGACCGAGGCCGATTTCGAGCAGACGATGCACGTCGTCCGCGAGGCTCGGTTCGCGGGGGCCTACACCTTCCAGTACTCGCAACGACCCGGGACGCCTGCTGCGACCATGCCGGATCAGGTCCCTCGCGAGGTCGTCCAGGAGCGGTACGTGCGGCTCATCGAACTCGTCAAGGAGATCGCCTGGCGGGAGAACCAGCGTCTCGAGGGCCAGGCCGTGGAGGTTCTCATCGCGCGGGGCGAGGGTAAGAAGGACGCCGCGACCGAGCGGCTGTCCGGGCGCGCGCGCGACAACCGGCTCGTCCACGTCGGCCCGAACCCTGATCTGCCGACCCCGCGCCCAGGCGACGTCGTCCTCGCTGAGATCACGTACGCGGCCCCCCATCACCTCAACGCAGATCGGCTGCTCGCCGTCCGGCGCACCCGCGCGGGCGACCTTGGGGAGCGGGTCTCTCCCGAGACCGGTCCCGGGGGCCCCTCTGGCGCTCAGGCGGTCATGCTGGGCCTGCCGGCCCTGCGCGCCCGAGACTGATGCTCGTCGTCGCGATCGTCGGGCCGACCGCATCCGGCAAGAGCGCGCTCGCTGTGCAGGTGGCGCGGCGCTGCGGCGGCGAGATCGTGAACACCGACTCGATGCAGGTCTACTCGGGCATGGACATCGGCACGGCCAAGCCCCTCGAGCCGGAGTGGCAGGGAGTGCCCCACCACCTGTTCAGCATCTGGTCGCCGGACCATGAGCTGACCGTTGCCGAGTTCCAGGCGGCGGCGCGGTCAGCCATCGTCGAGGTATCCGGCAGGGGAGCGATCCCGATCGCCGTCGGGGGCAGTGGACTTTACGTATCGGCGGTCCTCGATGACCTGCGGTTCCCCGGCACTGATCCGGTCGTTCGCGAGGCACTCGAGGCAGAGCTCGCGACGCTCGGATCGGCTGGCCTCCATGCGCGTCTCGCCGCCGTCGATCCCGCGGCCGCGTCCGCGATCCTGCCGTCGAACGGACGCCGCATCGTCCGGGCACTCGAAGTCATCGAGATCACCGGCGAGCCGTTCGTCGCGACGCTGCCGACCCCGGTCGGGATCTTCCCGACCGTCCGCGTCGGGCTTGACCTGGCACGAGATGTGCTTGATGCCCGGATCGAGGCGCGCGTTCGGCAGATGTGGGCCGATGGATTCGTGGCCGAGGTGGAGGGGCTCCTGGCGGCCGGGTTGGCCGATGGAAGGACCGCGGCACGCGCACTCGGCTACTCGCAGGTGCTCGACCACCTTGGCGGGACGCTCACGGAGGCGCAGGCCCAGCAGGCGACCATTGAAGCGACGCGCAAGTTCGCGAGGCGTCAGCAGCGATGGTTCCGCCGCGACGAGCGCATCACCTGGATCGCCTACGACGCTCCGGACGCCGTCGAGCGCGTGCTCTCATTGGTCGAGGCGGGCACTGCGACGTAGTACTCAGTTCCGAGCAGCAGGCGCTGAAGCGGGCCGGGGGCACGGGTGAGCACGGCGAGGGTTCGAATCGTTCCGTCAGCGGTGGCCTGCGACGCATGGGCGCGCAGGGACGCCAGCTTGCTGCGCATGTGGGGCCGCACGTTGATTCGGTGGGTTATCTCGGCGCTTGGCGTCCATGCGGCGGCGAACGACACTGGATCGAAGCCGCTCGGGGTCAGCCGCGTGCGGGCGGCGAGCGCAACCGCGCGGGCGATCGGCTCACGGGGCAAGGTGGCCTCGAAGAGGAAGGGCGTGCGGCGTGCGAGGGCTGCAGCCTGACGGGTCACCCGGTGCACCTGGAGGTGGTCGGGATGGCCGTAGCCGCCCATGGGGTCGTATCCGACGACGATGTCAGCCTCGACCTCGTCGAGGATCGCGCTGATGCGATCGGCCACGGCGAGGGTGTCCTGGTGCGCGAACCCGAGGGGGTGCTCTGCGTTGAGCCCCGAGTCGGGATATCCCAGCGACTCGATGCGATCGACGCCGAGGGCATCGGCGGAGGCGGCGAGCTC
>JBMOKH010000011.1:0-23474 GCA_049315365.1 Candidatus Nanopelagicales bacterium | reverse complement strand
GACGTACCGGCGAACCCGATCACGACCATCGCCAGTGGGATGAGCGGGAGCAGGGCCGAGAGAACCCGAAGCAGCCTGCCACCGCCGTCGTGCCTGCGGGTGAGGCCCCAGACGATCCAGGTGATCGGCACGGTGAGCACGCAGGTGATGAGGAACGCCCACATGCCATAGAAGGCCATCCAGACCCAACCCGTCACGTTGTCGGTGCCCGAGTCGAACATCATGACGGACATGAGCACCGGCACGGCTGCGATCACGGCCGCCACGAGCCAGATGACGGTCGCGAGGATTGGGATGAGCGGGCCGCGCGCGGGGTTGATCTGCTCCTGAGTCATGACCAAAGGCTACCGGCGCCATTCGGGAGCGTCTCGGGATCTTCTGGGGACCTCTGACCCTTGGGCGGGTGCGTCGTCGATGGTCGAATGAATCGACACCCGGACGGGGGAGCCGATAGCGGGGTGGCTCCTGCGGATCACGACGGCATTCATGCCACGTCCGGTCGTCTACCGGAGTGTCGATCGTCATGCCAACGAGTTTCGCGGACTCGTCGGGGGCGATCAGTTCGAGCCCCGGGAGGAGACCCCGATGAGCGGAGACGCGGGCCCACCGGTCCGTGCGCGGGCCGCCGACGCACCACGATCCAAGGAAACGGAGAACTGCCATGAAGCACCTGATCGCGATCGTCGCGCTGTGCTGTGGGGCACTGCTCGTCGCCACCGGCTGCACCGGTTCGACAGAGGTGCTCCCGCCCACTGCTGACCCGGGCACGGCCACGGCGCCGGCCTCGGCTGAGGGCAGCGTCACGCCGCTCACCACGCCGGAGCCGGCGACGGCCCCGAGCTCGGACCGCAACGACTTCGCATCGCTCATCCGGGAGTTCTCGGACGACGGCGACGAGGCGACGGACCAGGACCTGTGGGATCTGGGCATCACCATCTGCGAGCTGTTCGACAGTGGCGGGACCTTCGGCGATGTCGTGACGCTCACTGACGAGCAGGCATTCTCACCGGAGTTCGCCATCGCGATCGCGATCGGCTCCACCGCCTACATCTGCCCCGAGCACGACGCCCAGATCAGCAAGGGAATAGACGAATACCTCACCTGACCCCGCCAATGCCCCACCCCCGTCATTTCATCCAGAATCCGGCTCAACCGACCAAGGATTTGGTCGAATGACCACGAAACTGGCCATCTCATCCGACGGCCGGTAGGGGCCGCCCGGCAGTTCACTCTGTTGCAAGGATCTACCGTGGGCCCATGGCAACCATCGAGGAGACGCCGGCCGGGCTCCACATCCGCCTTTCGCGCTGGGAGAGGATCGGCTCGCTGCACGGCGACCTCGTCATTCCAAACGAGTGCATCGTCGCGTCAGATGACGTTCCCGACCCCTGGCCGATCCTGCGCGGATGGCGGGCACCCGGAACGGGTATCCCTTTCGTGATCATGCTCGGGACCCTGCGCTCACACGGGATCAAGGACTTCTGCGCGATCTATCGGCGCCGGCCGGCTCGCGTCATCGCTTGCGATGGGTTCGCATTCGCCCGGGTGATCGTGACGTACCCAGCCGACGATCGACGGGCGCATCAGCGCGCTGATGCGCCCGTCAGGCAGCCAGGTTCATGATCAAGGCTGCGAGCATGACACTGACGACGCCCGCCGCGATGAGTGCTCTCCGCACGGCCGCCCGGGGCCGCGCGGGGGCGGATTCACCGCCGTGTCCACCGCGGCGACCCGCACCTGGGGCCCTGGACTCCGGCCACGTTAGATAGCGGCCCGGGCGTTCGAGGTCAGACATGCACTAACCCCGCAGGGATCGGGTTCATGTGCCCGGGCGCGGTGTCGCCTGCTCCGCCATTCGTGGGCACGACATGAACACGACTCATCCTTCACCCCATTCGACGGAAGACTCGATCGATGTCTTCGACGCTATGGGTCACAGGCTCTTGATGGGTGCGGATGACTGGCCACTGACTCGTCACTGAGACGTCAGCCCCTTGGATGAGATGACCTTGATCAGGACCGAATGACGAGAATCTTGGTCAGTCGCGCCGGATACTGGACGAAATGGCTGGTGGGTGATGTTCGGGCCTTCGCCAGTTCGGATTCTCGCTGGCGGCGTCCGTCCGCGCCTGCTTGAGTGTCACACCCAATCGAGGTCGTCGTACCGGGATGAGCGCAGGAGGGCGAACGGGTAGACGAGCCTTGCAGTACCGAGCCGGCGCTCCTCGATGTAGCCGCGATCAGCCAGTGCCTGCCACCAGACCTCGTCGTCCACATGGTCGAGTCCGGCGAACCAGCGCGCGGTGCACCACTCTCGAAGCTTGGCGCTCGGTATCGCGTCGAACGCGAAGTCGGGCTTGCGTTCGAGCAGGCTGCGATTGAGCCGCGCCACGCGGAGGGCCACCTGTCGCCAACGCTCGAAGCACCCGGTGGCAATGAGTCTCTCGACTGCCTGCTCTGAACGCCACGTCGCCGTGTGCATGCGACGGACCGCGCGTCGCAGGCGCGCCGACTCGTTGAGCGCCGATCGCTCGTCCGCGCTGAGCCAGGGGTCAGTGAGGACCTCAACTGCGTTCGGATCATCGCCCAACAGGCCCCGATGGACGAGAAGACGCCGAATGATCACGTCATCGTCGTGATCGGAGCGCTCCACGGGCACATCATCGAGCTCCCGCCGGGCGTCATCGACGATGGCATCCACTGCCACGCTCTCGTGGAACCTGGGGTAGTCCAGCGACAGTATCCGTGCGCAGGAGAGGACGAAGCCCGAGGAGATCCGATGACCCTCGTGCTTCTCCGCCCTCTCGCTGACGCGCCACTGCGCGACGAGGGACAGCCGGTTCACGTCGGTCTGCTGTACATGCGGCGACGGATGCTGCACCTGCTCGCCTGGCAGTTGGCCGTTTCGGATCGACTCAAGCAATGTCACTGCGTCCGCGCGCTTGAGGTCGTATTCGAAGGCGGCGAGCGCTGAAGCCACCTGCGTCGATGCCAGCTGACCGCACGCATCGCGCACGCGCACGTGGATGGAGTCCTCATCACGCTGGGTGAACGGCATGGTGCGAATCAACTCGGCAACCTGCCCGGCGAGCGCACGATCGATTGCGCCGGCGTCCACGGCGATGTCCAGCGTGGCTCGAACGTTGACCAGGGCAAGGGTGCGCGGTGAGTATCCATCCTCCGCAGGACCGTGCATGACAGCGACTTCATCGTCACCCTCGATGATCCCGTCCGCGTACCAGCCGTAGATGCGACCCACGCCGATCATGCCGAAGTCGTCAAGCTCGGCCGCTCTCAAGGCTCCCATGCTCGAGGCCCCCGCGACCAAGACCCCTCGGTCAAGGGCCTCCACGAGCTCCTTGTGACGGATCGACCGACGCTCCCGAAAGAAGCCGTCGATGACCGCAAGGGTGTCGGCGGACGTGAGCTCCAGCGGCCACAGGTCCGTCGCTGCAATCGGGGGCAGCACAATCGCCTGCGGCAGGATCCGCCTGACTGCGTCAGCATCCAAGGTCGGTCCGGTGAACACGAACGTGCGCGGATGGGGGCTCATCCCAGATACCGCGGAAGCGTCGGGATGATGACCTTCACGACGTGCACGCCCACCACGACGCTCAGGTCGACGGCCAACACCACGGGGTGCGCATCGCGAATCGACGCGAGGAGGATCCGCAGGTCCTCAGCCACGTCGCCGGAGGGCAGGGCCGTCAGCCCCGCGACAGCGTCGGGGTAGGCAAGGCTCGGGTATTCGGCCGGACGCCAGCGGGTTGCGCGCCATTCGTACGTGCTCTCCCACATGTCGTCGCGTGACCCGGCGATATGCGTGGCGCGTGATTGAGCGGCCTCTGTGAGTGCCCGGCACAGCGCCACATCCGCGTCGAGGTGGCATCCGTGGCCGCGGAACGCTACGGGGAAGTTATCACTGGGCAGCACGGCGGTGAAGACGGGGATGCCACCGGCGTTCGGGAAGAACACGATTTCCGGAACGAGGCCGGCGTCGGAGAACCTCTCGATCAGATGGGCCGCCGAACCCTCGGTCACGGTGGCGGGACCGATGCGCACGGGGTCGGGCGTGGCCAGGCCCCATCGCTCCAGCACCTCGCATAGGCCGTGCACGGCGGCCTCGCTGAAGCTGTTGCCGCTGGCCAGGCCATTGCTGTTCGACTCGAATATCGATGGTGACCAGCGATCGAGCACCGTCCAGTCCATGGTCACGCCGCCGAGTGGCACGAACGTCTGGGCACCGGACTGCAGGTCGACCGCTGCGCACCAGGACAGGGCCGCCGTTCGCGCGAGTGCCTCGAAGTGATCACGGGCCAGAGCGCCAACGTCATACGGAAGTTCGAGATCCCGAGCCAGGGTACGTTTCAGTGCGACAGTTGGACTCTCCGCGGCACGTACTTCGAGGCACTCCATGATGGCCGAGACCTTGGCCAACGGGGCGGTGATGCCCTTGCCCTGTGAAACCGCGAGGCAACGGCTCTTCGGTCGGACGGCCTGGAAGACGGGCATCCCGATGTCGTCCAGCCACGTCACATCGGCAACTCGGGAGATGCCCAACCCGTACAGCAAAGGCGCTAATCGCGCGAGGGTTTCCTCGGCCGTGCGCATGCGATGCGTGCCCGCCTGAACGACCTTGGGTTCCGGCGCGACCAACGTGGAAGGGGTGTGGTCAGCCCTTATCGGCGAGCAGTCCGATGGCAGGCTCATTGCCCTCCTCGCCCCTCACCAGGAAGGCCGAACCATCGGGCTGGGCAGCGCCGCCGCCCTGCGCGGCTTCGATCTCACTGTCGGTCAGTGGCTGATCCTCGGGATCATCATTCATCAGGGTGTGCAGTCGCTTCCTGTTAGCTTTCTCCAGCCAGTCCGAAGTTCCCGTCCTGGTGGGCCGCGAGAACGCCCGGCGTGGCCGAGGCAGCCTGCTCCGACACCCCACCGCCCTGGGCTGCCGCGATCTCATCGTCGTTGAGTGCTTCGTCAGGACCATTCTCAGCCACGTCGTGCTCCTTCGTAGAAGTGGTGCAGTAGTAGTGGGTAGTAGTGGTAACGGTGCATCAGACGGGTTTTTGACCCGGCCCGCCGCAGAGGTGTCTTATGCTACATCCCTCGGGCCTTCACAGCACCTGACGTTTCGACAAACGCGCGAACAAACCGCCTAGTTCGACGAGCTCGTCATACGTCCCAGACTCCGCGATGCCACCCTCGTTGAGCACGATGATGCGATCCGCCCCCGTGATCGTCGACAGCCGGTGCGCTACCACGATCCGTGTCGCACCCAGGTTCCTGAGGCTGTCCGCCACCGTGGCCTGGGTGCGGTTGTCCAGGGTCGACGTGGCCTCGTCCAACACGACGATCCTCGGCTGACGCACGAGGGCGCGCGCGAGCATGATGCGCTGCTTCTGGCCGCCGGAGAAGGTGCTTGCTCCATCGCTCACGAGAGTGCGCATCCTCATCGGCATTGCCTCGATGTCGTCGGCAATGCCTGCGAGCCGCGCCGCCTCCCAGGCGTCCTCCTCAGTGCGCATCGACGTGCCGATGATGTTCTCCAGGAGGGTGCCTGACGCAAGCTGCGCCGACTGGACGACCACGCCGATCTGGCGACGCACCGCGTCCGCATCAAGTCGATCCAGCGGTCGGCCGTCATAGAGCACGCCACCGCCGCTCGGCCTCTCCAGCCCGATCAGCAGCCGGACGAGTGTCGACTTGCCCGAACCGCTGGGACCAACGACCGCGACGAACTCGCCGGGCGCGATGCGCAGCGACACTTCGCGCAGGACGTTCGGCTGGTCGGGTCCATACGAGAACGAGACCGAAGCAAGTTCGACTTCGCCGGCGAGCTCGCCTGGGTCAACCGCATCGACGATCAGGTCGGTGGGCTCACGGAGGATGGGCCGCACTGCCTGGATGAGCGGTGTGAGGCCAAGGAGCACCGCAATCGGTCCGAGCATGCTCGCCAGTGCACCCGAGGTCTGCCCGGCCGCGGCCACGAACGACGTGAATCCGCCGAGGTCCAGCGGCGTAGCGCCCGATGCGGTGCCGATCACCACGACAAAGGTCACGAGCGTCGGTGCCAATACCGCCACGATGCTCAGGCGTTGGCCGCTCAGCGCAGCCCGGCTCGCCGCCACCTGGCGTGACGCGTATGCCAGCACCCATCGGGTGTGCATGCGTCGCTCGGCACCAGCGACCCTCAGTTTCGAGATGCCGGTGAACAGTGACAGCGTCATGCCGGAGAGCTGGAGCGATGACGTGACGAACGAGGACCTTGCCCGGACGACTGCCCACACCATGAGGGCAGCAAACCCGAGGATGACGAGCAGCAGGATCAGTACGAGCCCCGCCAGCGGCGGCGAGACGATGAACATCACGATGAGGCCCGACAGGCCGAGTAGAAGGGTCGATCCGAGCACGACGATGGAAGATGCCAGTTGCCCGGTGACCTCGTCGAAACCCTGCAGGCGTTGAAGCAGGTCGCCCGCGCTGTACCTGCGGAAGAACGACAGTGGCAGGTCGGCGATCCGGAGCAGAATGATCGCGGTCGCCCGCACGTCTAGTCGCGTTGTCAGCCGCTGCACGAGGAAGGACTGCGCCATCGCGACGCCGAACGTGGCCACCGAGACCAGGATGAGGATGGTCCCGATCCAGATGATGCGCGACGTTGCGCTCAGTGGAACCAACTCGCCGACGATGACGCCCGAAAACCACGGCACCGCAAGGCCCATCAAGGCGAGAGCGACAGCGGCAGCGCCGGCACACATGAGCTCGAAGCGGCTGCCAGCGCCCAGGGACCTGCCTAGGACCTGCCTCATGGACGACGAGTCGGCCGGCAGCTTTGGAGTAATCGTCCACGCGGCACCGCCCAGCTCCGCCGCGACCTGCTTCGTGACGCGCACCATGCTGCCGGCGACGACGAGGTCATAGCCACGCGACCGAGGAATGGCGGCTGCGTACGAGCCGTCTGGCCGGGTGACCAGGTACGGCCCGGAATCGCCTCGCCACCAGGCCCCATCGAGAACGACGGGGCGAACGGGAACGCGGAGTTGACGGGCCATTCCGGTCGGATCAGTGAGCGACGAACGCCGGGACTGCGCGAGGCGACCTGCCTCGATGGTCGTGCCGACGGCGTCAGCGCACCTGACGAGGGCGTCGATGAGGCTCGAGCCGGTCAACTCGTGGATGGTGGTGGTGGTGCGTGCGTCGAGGACTCCCCTGAGCGCTTGGCTGGCCGCGGCGGCGAGGGCATCGTCGTCCATTGGCTGCAACGACTGCTCCGTTGCGATTCCCGTCATGAGGAGACCAGCCGGGCATAGGCGCCGTCTAGGGCCATGAGCGAGTCGTGCGTGCCGCGCTCGAGGACTGAGCCCCTGTCGAGGACGATGATCTCGTCGCAGTCACGGACGGTCGACAGCCGATGGGCGATGATGAGCAGCCCCGCTCCCGTTGCCATGAGCGATGTCATCACGTCCTGCTCCACGATCGGGTCGAGGGCGCTCGTGGCCTCATCGAGGACGATGAGGCGTGGGCGACGGGCCATCGCCCGGGCAATTTCGATGCGCTGGCACTGGCCCCCGGAGTAGTTGCGTCCATTGTCCGCAACGCTGGACTCGTATCCACCGGGTCGTGCCGCGATCTCATCGTGGACGGCGGCTGCGCGCGCTGCGGCCACGACGTCCTCGTCGGGCATGGTGTCGTCGAAGAGCGTGATGTTCTGCCGCACGGTTCCCTCGAACAGGACGATGTCCTGATCGACGTAGGCAAGATCCGCGATGCGCTGCTGCCGTGCGTCGGCAATCCGAACACCATCGAGGGTGACCGCGCCGGACCACGGATCGAGCAGCCCAACGGCCAAGCGCCCGACCGTCGACTTGCCGCTGCCGCTGCTGCCGACCAGGGCAACCCGACGACCGGGCTCGATCCGCAACGAGAACCCGTTCAGCAACGGATCGGCCGTGCGACTGTAGCCGAATGTCACGTCGGCGAGATCGAGAACGGCAGGCTGGTCCTGGCGTGCGACGACAGCGCTCGTCCAGTCCGCGCAGGTCGGGTCGATCGGCTGCTCGAGGAGGTCGTCCAAGCGATCCAACGCGGCACGAACCTGCTGAAGGGTGACGCCAAGCGACGTCCAGGTTGCCAGGGGGCCCAGGAACAGGGGCAGCAGGGCGAGCATCGCGACGTATCCGCCGGCTGTGAGCATCCCGGCGGACACGAGGAGGCCACCGCCCGAGACGACGACCGCGCTGGCGAAGCCCGAGACCAGCGATGGCGTGGCCGATAGCAGGGTGGACGGGACCTGCATGCGCGTGCGCGAGTTGGCGAGACGGGCGTGATGCCCGGTGGCCGCAACGAAGAACTCGTCACCCGTACCCGACGACTTGACCGTCTCCATGGTGCGCAGGCCGTACGCCACTGCGCCCGCGTACGTGCCCTGCTCGCGTGCCAGTCGCGCGGATGCCGTTTGGCGCCAGCGTCCTGATGCGCGAATGGAGACGATAACGCAGATGCCCGCGAGCACGACCACGACGGCGAGTTGCCACGAATACAAGAAGAGCAGCGCGCCAACCGCGATGGCCGTGACGAGTCCGAGCAGGGCTGGGATGATCTGCGAGGACGCGACACGCGAGACCGTGTCGACAAGCTGGACGCGATAGGCAACGTCACCCGCATAGCGCTGCGCAAAGAACGAGACCGGCAGGCGCAGGGCGTGCGCCATGAACGTGACCGCTTGCCGTTGGGAGAGTTCCAGGCCCAGCCGCCGCGCGACGGTTCCCTGCCACCACGACAGCCATAGTGACAGGGCCGTGGCGACGAGCAGCGTCGTGATCGTCACAGGTATCCATTCGGTGAGCCCATCCATCACGACACGATCGACGTAGCCCTGCAGGGCCATCGGCGCGAGCGTCACGGGAATTGCCAGTGCCAGGCCGGCGAGGACGAGGTAGGTGAGTGCTGGCCGCTCGCCGCCCATGCGGCTTGCCACGCCGCGCCATGCGCTGGGCGCACGCCCTTGCTTGACGAAGGCTGCCTCCGGTGAGCACATCAAGACCAGGCCGGTGAAGTCGCGGTCGGCTTCGTCCCACGTGACCGAGCGGCGGCCAGTTGCGGGATCGTTGATGCGCAGTCCGTTGCGGCTCACGCCTTCGATCACGACGAAGTGGTTGAAGCGCCAGAAGGCGATGGCGGGCAGCTCGATCTCCGCGAGCTGCGAGAGTCGACGCCGAAAACCCTTTACCGACAGGCCCTGTTGGCGTCCGGCGATCGCGATGCTGCGAGCGTTGGCGCCGTCGCGGGAGACCCCGCATGATTCGCGTAACTCGTCCAACGGAACCCACCGGCCGAAGTGTGCGAGCACCATGGCTAACGCCGCGGCCCCGCACTCGGTGTTCTCCATCTGCAGCACCGTCGGTACCGACACGTGCCTGCGGCGAACCTCGGAGGTCCACGTCGATGAAGGGGAATCGCCATGTTGGGCTCGCGACGCCTCAGGGGGCGCAGATTGCTCGGTCACGAATCTTCACGAGCCCGCGAAGAAGGCCCGGTACGGAGCCACCTCAGCCACGACCACCTCCCCGCTCGTTGGAATGCCCGATACCGGCTGCGCGCTCGGACCTGGGGGCTGCGACCAGGCGTATCCCGATGGCGATCCCGGGTCGACGTCGAGAGCGACGAGGACCTCGACGACCGGGCCGCTGTTGGCCAGGCTCGCTGCCAGCGGCTCGTTGGCAAGCACGTATTGCATGCGCGAGAGCGGTACCGGAAGCGGGCTGATGGTCATGACGCGTCCGAGCAGGTACCCGTCAACCGTCGAGTCGGCCGAGTTCGGCGACAGCCGCACCGGCATCCCGGGCGTCATCTGCCCGCCTGCGGTGTCTGGCACGTACAAGTAGGCGACCTGAACCCTGGAATCCGGCGCGATGGTGGCCAGGTAGTCGTCCGCGGACACCGCCGCACCTTCGCCCTCTCCGACGCCGACCACCGTTCCGTTCACGGGCGACCGCACGGCGAGGCGAAGCTTCTCAGGGCCCGATTCGATCGTGGCGATGAGATCACCCTTGGCAACTCGGGTGCCGATCGGCAACTGGCCGCCGACCACGGTGCCGTCGATCCCTGCGGTGATGGGGACGTTCGTGGGTGCGTTGACGATGGTGCCGGATCCGGCCACCGTGACGCCCACGGTTCCGGCGGTCATCCAAAGCGCCCCGATGAGCATGACGAGCGCGGCGAGGCCGAGTGCGAGCCAAGCGCGCAGCGACACGACGCGGACACGCAAGTCAAGGGCATCGTTGCTGGACTGCGCGGCTATCGCCCGGTCGCGGAACACGCTGGCCACGGCACCTCCCCGACAATCATGGTCACGACCCTTTCACATCACCGCACCGGATGGCCTGTGGATCCAGCCATCCGCGGCCTTGACATTGACCGAACCGTAGTTGAGGTAGCGGTGCTGCGTCGCCGAGCCCGGCTCTAGGCTGTGGCCGTGTCCAAAGTCCTCACCTCCCTTCCCGCCGGCGAGCGCGTCGGCATTGCCTTTTCCGGCGGCCTCGACACCTCGGTGGCCGTCGCCTGGATGCGCGACAAGGGGGCGATTCCCTGCACCTACACGGCGAACATCGGCCAGTACGACGAGCCCGACATCGACTCGGTGCCAGGTCGCGCGATGGCCTACGGCGCGGAGCTCGCCCGCGTGGTCGACTGCCGCGCCGCGCTCGTCGAGGAGGGCCTCATTGCCCTCACCTGCGGCGCCTTCCACATCCGCTCCGGCACGCGCCAGTACTTCAACACCACGCCGCTCGGGCGCGCGGTGACCGGCACCATGCTCGTCCGCGCGATGTTCGAGGACGGCGTCTCCATCTGGGGCGACGGATCCACCTTCAAGGGCAACGACATCGAGCGGTTCTACCGCTACGGACTCCTCGCCAACCCCGCCCTGCGCATCTACAAGCCGTGGCTCGACGCCGACTTCGTCAATGAGCTCGGCGGCCGCAAGGAGATGTCCGAGTGGCTCGTCGCCCACGGCCTGCCGTACCGCGACAGCGTCGAGAAGGCCTACTCGACCGACGCGAACATCTGGGGTGCCACGCACGAGGCGAAGCTCCTCGAGCACCTTGACACCTCGATGGAGATCGTAGAGCCGATCATGGGAGTGCGGTTCTGGGACGACTCGGTGCAGATCGCCCCCGAGGACGTCACCGTCCGCTTCGTCCAGGGCCGTCCGGTCTCGATCAACGGCCGCGAGTTCGCCAGCGACGTCGAACTCGTCGACGAGGCGAACGCCGTCGGCGGCCGGCACGGGCTCGGCATGGCCGACCAGATCGAGAACCGCATCATCGAGGCGAAGAGCCGCGGCATCTACGAAGCACCCGGCATGGCGCTGCTGTTCATCGCCTACGAGCGGCTGTTGAGCGCGATCCACAACGAGGACACCATCGCGAGCTACCACGCGGAGGGCCGCCGCCTCGGCCGGCTGCTCTACGAGGGCCGCTGGCTCGACCCGCAGTCGCTCATGCTCCGCGAGTCGCTGCAGCGCTGGGTCGCGTCCGCCGTCACCGGCGACGTCACCCTGCGACTCCGGCGCGGCGACGACTACACGATCATCAACACGCAGGGCCCCGCCTTCAGCTACCACCCGGACAAGCTCTCCATGGAACGCACCGAGGACGCCGCGTTCGGGCCGGTCGACCGCATCGGCCAGCTCACGATGCGCAACCTCGACATCGCCGACACCCGGGCGAAGCTCGAGCTCTACGCGGCGCAGGGGCAGTTCGGGGGCCGGCAGGCGCAGCTCGTCGGCGACCTGACCCCCGGAGGCGCGCACGCGATCTCCACGCTGCCCGGGGAGGGCCAGCTCGAGGCCGACCTCATGCTCGACCGAGCCGCGATGGAGTCCGGCGCCGACTAGTCGCGGGTGGGGTGACCGGTCAACGACCCGCAATGCATTATGGTGGCGAGCCGGACCGGACGTCCGCAGCCAGATCAGGAGAGCGCGAAATGAGCATTGGCCCCGTCGAGTACGTCGTCATCAAGTTCCCGGGCAATCACTTCACCGGTGAGATCGCCCCGGAGGTCGTGCGACTCGTGGAGTCGGGCACCGTCCGGATCCTCGATTTCGTCTTCATCAGCAAGGACGAGAGCGGCGACACGACGTGGGTGGAGCTTGACGCACTCGACGCCGAGCTCACCGCCGGGTTCCTGGATGGCGAGGCAGAGATCGAGGGCCTGCTCAACGAGGACGACATCGCGCTCATCGCTGCCGAGCTCGAGCCGAACTCGTCCGCGGCCCTCATCGTCTGGGAGGACACCTGGGCAACGGCCTTTGCCGATGCAGTGCGCGCCGCCAACGGCGAGATCGTCGCCCATGACCGGATTCCGCGCGATGCAGTGGTTGCGGCGGTTGCCGCAGCAGCACTCGAAGCCTGAACCCACCACCTTTTTGACCATCACGTCGACCATCTGATCGAGGAGAACTCATGCGCAGGGAAGAACGCCGCGGCCCAGGACTGTTCGGAGTCATGGCACGCACGGCTGTTGTTGCAGGAACCGCGACCGTCGTCTCGGGCAGTATCCGCGAGAAGCAGGTTGAGGGCGCCCAGGCGAAGCAGGCCGCAGCCCAGCAGCAGGCCGCGGCAGCTGCGCCCGCCCCCGCGGCGGCTCCGGCGGCCGACTCCGGCGCCATGACCTCGGAGATGATCACCCAGCTCAAGCAGCTCGCCGAGCTTCACACCCAGGGGATCCTCACCGATGACGAGTTCGCGACGCAGAAGGCCAAGCTCCTCGGCGAGTAATTCGGCGTGTCCTGCCGATCACGCCCCTTGACCGGTCAAGTTTCGATTGGCGGCGAAGGAGGGGTTGGCGGGGGAAAAAGGTCGAAAAAGCGTTGCGATGGAACGAAAACCCAACTAGTACCAAATCGCGAAGCCACTCGATTCGGCTGTCCGGTCAATTGACTGGGCAGCGCACGGTCACGCACACTGGCATCACGGAATGCCAGGAGGTGACCAGACATGACCAGTTGGTTGACGCCCGTCAAAACGGGCAGCATGCAGTGGGCAAGGTTGCTCGTCGTCGGTGTCGCGACCCTTGCAGTGCTCCTGCTGAGCGCCAGTGCGCCGTGGGTGTCCGCCACCCGATCGACTGAGGCCGCATTCGCGGGTTCGAAGGTCACCCAGGCCGTGCCGCTCGCCGCGACGTCCAAGGGCTCATCCGTCGTCGCGAACGACTACGCGTCAATCTTCCAGAACCAAGCACCCGAGCTTGTCAACAGCGGATGGAGCCCATGCCCCGGGCCGATCACCTGGAGCCTCGACTCCCGCGAATTGACGGCCGCCCAGACCGAAACGCAGGTGCGCAGCGCGAAGTGGGCCCTCGAGCAGTGGGCGCAGGAATCAGGGCTGTCGTTCTCGTACGCGGGGGAGGTACCGGTGAACTACAACGACTCCACGTTCCAACTCACCCCGGCCGATGGCAGTCCCGTCGCCGCTCGCCACATCTACCTGACGTATCTGAAGCACGGCCAGTCGAAGCTGCTCGGCAGCGCGACATTGGGGTTCGGGGCCCCCTCGACGGTAGCCGTCGCCGGCCAAGAGATCACCGGTGGCAACGCGGTGTTCCGGACCGACTACGTGCAGGACCCGGGGCGAAACCCGGTGCGAAAGCTGAGGAGCCTGTACCTCCACGAACTCGGCCACGTGCTCGGCCTGTCGCATGCTTCGCTCAGTCAGAACATCATGTATCCGATCGTCGATCGAAACGTGACGCTGGGCGCGGGCGATGTGAGCGGTATTCACGCGATGACGAAGACCTGCGCGGCAAAGCCCGCTTGATGTCGCTCCCCAGAGGTGAGCAGCACCAATGCCGGGGTCAGCTGCTCACGGCAGCGGGAACAGCGGTCACGACCACGTTGTCCTGATAGCCGCCGTTGTCGCGGTCGTAGTAGCCACCGCATGTGATGAGCGTGAGGCGTGGCGCGCCCTCCGAGGAGAAGACCTCCTTGATCGGGAGCTTTTTCTTCGGGAGCGACTCGCGGGCGACAACTCGGTATTCCATTCGCTTGCCGGCGTCGTCGGTGACGATGATTGGGTCGTCAACATTCAGTGCACCGAGGCTGTAGAAGACGCCACGGCCCTGGATGCGTCCGTCGCGATGCGCGACGAGGACGGCGGAGCCGGCCGAGCTGCCGGGAGCAGGGCCGAACCGGTACCACCCGACTTCCATGATGTCCTCGGGGATCTCCATCGCGTTCGCCATGTCGACGCCGACCGGGATGACGTTCGCGGTGACGTCGAGTGCGGGGATCTTGATTCGGACGGGATTCGCGGTCTCGATCGGGACGGGGACGGGCCGGGGCTCCTTGGTGTAGTCGGGAATCGGCGTGGCCGAAGGGCGTGCCGTGGCGACGCTGCGGTCTCCTACCGATTCGATGCTCGGGTCGCCCAATGGCGACCCCGCCACCGCGAACCCAAGGGCCGCCACGATGAGCGTGATGATGCTCAAGGTGAGGACGAGGGCTGCGGGGCGGGGTCGCTTGTTCATTGGTTCTCCTTGTGGGTGAAGCCGCTAGCTGGTGCTAGTGCTTCTTCGTTGCCAGTCGGACACTTGCGCCGGCGGCACCGATCGCAGCGACTGCAGCAAGCGCCATCGCCCAGAGGGGAAGGCCGGACTGCGGTGCGCTGCTGCCGTCACCCGCGTTGACAACGGTCGGAGCCGTGGCAGGCTCCGGCGTGATGACAACCGGCTCCGGCGTGACTGCCGGCTCGGGCGTGACAACCGGGGTGGCTGTCTCGCTCGGTGCGACTGCAGGCGACGGCGTGGCCGTCACGGTTGCGGTTGCGCTGACAGTTGGGCCAGGAACGGTGACCGTGGTCGTTGTTCCCGGACCGGGCACGATGGTCGGGTTGCAGACAGCCAGCTCCAGGGTCCGATCGATGTCGCCTCCCTTGATCCACGATTTCACGACCACCCGTGCAGTGTGTGCGAGCGCCGGATCGAGCGCGCCCCCCGGGTAGGTGTAGTCGTTATCAAATGGGACGTCGATGACCTCGATGCCGTCAACCGTGATCATGACGCGGTTGCCGCCCATTGACTCCCGAGCCTCGCGAGTCGCATAGCCAGCCAGATTGACTGTGAGGCCGGCAGCACAAGTCAGGCTGACCTGGCTTGTGGGGCAGGCCGTGTCAATGTCGACCATGGCCTTGAGCTTCTGCGGACGGGGTGTGCCCGCGCCCTTGTCGTCCTCCATCGATTCCTTCGGAGTCCAGGTCACGGTTCCTTCGAACTCGTATTCCTTGGCGCTCGCTACGTTCTGGCTGAAATCGACCTTGCCCTTACGCGCGAGAGCAGCCGTTGTCGGGGTCACCCCTGCCGTATCGACCACAATGGTTCCCTCGAGGTCGTTCGACAAGTTCTCGACGGTCCAGGTGATATCCCAGGTACCGTCATTGACTCCGCCAACCTGACGGCACTGGAACTCGCCCGACACCTTCGCGGGACCACCATTTTCAGCGCCATCAACCTCTTCTGCTGATGATGGAGCAGCAATGGCACCGAAGAGCCCGATCATGGCCACGCTCATTACTGCAGCGAGACCGGTGCGCAGCCCGGAGCGGCGCTGCGGACCTTCTTTCCTTGCTATCGAATCATTGTGCATTTCATTCCCCCCAATGGGTTGAGTTGATGGAACTCCTCAACAGTGCGGTGCGACGTGGGGTTGATTCCTTGCAGGCAGCGTCGTTAGACGCCACCCTTCGGCCGTTGAACGGTCATCGCCTGATGTCCGCCGGACCGGACGAATCCCGTGTATGGAGCGGGGCCCTGCGTGCTCCCTGCGGATCCTCATTCGGATCGGCTTGTCGCCCTCCTAGGTGGGGATGTCGGTGCGACTGGAGGTCGCATGCCGCACGGTCGATCCCGCAGTGATGATGGCTCCCACGATTGCCATCGCCAGCGCCCAGATCGGCAGTTGGCTGCCAGGCATGCCGCCGCCGGCGTCAGTGACGTTGTCGCGACCGGGGTGACCTGCGTCGGGCACGAGGCGCTCGTGATCCAGTCAGCCCCGGCCGTGGCATTGAATCCGCGTACGGCGCGGAGTCGCTCGTGGAGGGGACGCAGACCTTGATCATCGCGCCCGCATCGACGCAGCCGTTGGCGAAGATCGCGGTGCCGTCGAACAGTTGGCCTGCCTGGCCGAAGTTGAGCCCGACGGTGGTAGTTGACGGCGTCGAGCCGGTCGAGAACCTGGCAGCCCGTCTTGCCTCCGGCACCCGCGAGGTAGGTGGCCTCGGTGGTCGGGTTCCAGTTCTGACCGGACTCGTCAACGATGACCGCCGGGCAATGCGCGTCTCAACGCGGATGGACGCAGATGCCCGGTCAGTGGAGGAATGAATGGGCATTGCCCGCCAATGCGCGGGCAATGGCGCCGCAGGCCCCGTGCCAGTGCACTGCCGACCGCTTTGGTCGACCTGCCCGCGTTGGTCGAAGAGGGAGTGGCCCCGGCTCAGGTGAGCGTGAAACTGATGACGACGTCGGCGCGCCGCGCCCGGGGCCCGCTCTGCTCGGCGCGGCCTTGCCCGCTCACGAAGTAGGTGCCCTTGACGCGTTCGCGCTTGAGGGCTGCCGCGACGGCCCGGGCACGCTCGGTCGACAGGGATTCGTCATTGCCGGTGAGGGCACTCGGCTGGACGAAGCCGGTCGACCGGACGGTGACGTCGGCTGCCGACCCGGGCACGAGCAGCGCGGCCTTGGCGAGGACATCCCTCGACTTGCCGTCGAGGTGCGCCGATAGGGGGGCGAAGTAGACCGTGCGCTTGATGCTCTTGATGATCACCGGCGACAGGGACGAAGGCTCGAGCTCGTCGGTCCGCTGAACTGGTGACGGGTCGGCGTATGAAGATGGAACGAGGGCCATTCCCCAAGTGGCGGCGAGCGCCGCGCTCATCAGGCCCGCCGCGGCGCGCGCTCCGAACCTACGTGTCACCTCGAAAGGCTATGGCACTCGGGACGAGAACTAGGGATTATCTATCCGGGCGCCTTGAATCATGCCGTGCTCGGCGGCGAGCCGAGTCGCGTCGTGGCGTCCGTTCGCGCCGAGATGGCGGTAGATGGCCATGGTCTCCTGGCGCACGGTTGACTCGCTGAACCCGATGCCGCGGGCGATCTGCGCATTCGTCTGGCCCGCGGCCATTTTCTCCAGAATGGCCGACTGGCGTTCGGTTAAGCCCTCGGACTGGCTGCGGTTGCCGGAGGCCGGCCGGTCCTTGGGTCCCGGGCCGGGTGCTGCGCCGCTATCGAGGCCGACTGGGCGCGGGGAGTCCATCGCCGGTGGCCCGGCCAGGCAAAGGTAGAAGGACAGCAGGACAGCGACCTCGGACCCGTCGGCGAGGAGCGTGGACGCGGACGCGCCCGGCGGCACGAGCAACTGCATGGCACCGTGCGCCTCCTGCGGCAAGGTCAGCGGCCAGGCCGCCATCGGTGCGAGCGCGGCCAATGCTTGAGTCCCAATGGACGGGTACTCCTCGGCAACGTCGGCGGGCGTGAGCAGCATGATCGGCTCACCGCTGATTGCCGCATCGCTCATGGGGGTGCTATCCCAGAGGGAGAGCGTGTCGTCCGGGGCGCACGCACCTTCGGGCATTCCGTAGCTGCCGATGATGTCGAGCGATCCGTCGGCGCCGAATCGGCTGATGCAGGCGGCCCACGTGCCATGGACGCTCATGATCCTCGTGACCACGTACTGGGCGACGCGGTCGTGCGTCGGCCTAGTCATGAGAAATCGGGCAAACTCCATGAGGGCCTCGCGGGTCACGGGGCTCCCGCGCCGCCGGCGATGGGCGGCGGGCACTGGGACCCGCGACTGGGACGTGCGCCGATCGTGGTGACGGCGATCCCGCGCGCCGTCGTCGACGGTCACGGCAGACACTCCCGCCTGCGGTGTCCCCGTTCCGCGACTCATCGAACCTCCTACATTCGGCTGGAGCACCAGCCCCCGCGATCGGTACCAACGCCGATGGCGGCAGTTGCTGCTTGAGTGTGGACCGGCGGGCAGACCGCAGTCAACGGCTCGGTCATCACGGTTCGCAGGCAATTGCCTGTCGGTCATTGGCCCTCGCGCTGTCGACGGGGCAGGGAGGCTAATCTTCCATGACAGCCATCGGCGGGTGGACGTCCTTTTTGAGGGAGACAGGTGTTCAACAGGCTGGGGCACTGGACCTATCGATACCGGCGGCTTACCCTTACCGGCTCGGCGCTCGTCATCATCGTATCGGCCATCGTCGGATTCAGCGTCTTCCCCCGCCTCGGAAGCGAGGGCTTCAATGACCCGGCGTCCGACTCCGCGCAGGTGGCCGTGATCCTCGAGCAGCAGTTCGATTCCCCGGAGTCGAACATGGTCATCGCGCTGCTCGGCCCGGATTCGGTCGACTCCGATTCCTCAGTTCGGACGGCGTCCGCGCTCGAGGAGGCGGTCGCGTCGGTGCCCGGGGTCCTGCGGACGATGTCCTACTGGGGGACCAAGTCGGCTGACCTGCGCAGCGCCGATGGCCTTGGCGGCCTCGTCCTCGTCACGTTCGATCCGTCGGCTGCTTCATCCGAGCGGCAGATCACCGACGACGTCCAAGCGACCGTTGAAAAGCAGGACCTGGCCACGACGTCGGTCTACATCGGTGGCGGCGCGGCGATCGCCAAGGCGATCAACACGCGGATCAGCGAGGACCTCGCACGGGCGGAGGCAATTGCGATCCCGGTCACGTTCGTCCTGCTCCTCATCGTGTTCGGCGGGCTTGTCGCGGCCGGGATGCCGCTGCTCGTCGGCGTCGGATCTATCGTGGGCTCATTGTTCGTCCTATTCCTCGTCACGTACGTCACCGACATCTCGGTTTTCTCGATCAACGTCGTCACCGGCCTCGGCCTCGGCCTCGGCATCGACTACTCGCTCCTCGTCGTGAGCAGGTTCCGCGAGGAGCTGGCATCAGGGGGCAGGTCGGTCGAGGACGCCCTCGCTCGAACCGTTGCCTCGGCCGGCCGAACCGTGGTGTTCTCGGGCCTCACCGTTGCTGTGACCCTCGCCGCCATGCTCTTCTTCCCCCAGTACTTCCTGAAGTCCTTCGCGTACGCGGGCATCGCTGCGGTGGCGTTCGCCGTGCTCGGCGCGATCATCACCCTCCCCGCGGCACTGGGCCTGCTCGGCCCCCGGGTGAATGCCCTGCGCATCAGGCGCGGTGTCGGCAGGTCCCAGGAGGGCACCCGCTGGGCGACCCTCGCGTCGGCGATCATGCGACGCCCGTGGCCGGTCGCGATCGGGAGCGTCGCACTCCTGCTCGTGCTCGCGTGGCCGGCCCTGAGCGTGCAGTTCAGCCAGGTCGACGAGCGGGCCCTTCCGCGAACTGATCCGTCGGTCATCGCCACCGACGTCCTGAGGAACGACTTCCCCGGACTCGGTGGCGTGCCGATCGAGATCACCCTGCCCAGGCCCTCTGCCGAGTCATCCCTCGCGGATTACTCGGCGACGCTCTCGAAGGTGCCGACCGTGACGCGGGTGGTGTCGTCATCGGGAGTGTTCTCGGGCGGGGCGCTTGTCTCGCAAGTTCCCCCCGGGATCGTGACGGCGTCCGCCGATACCGAGCGCATGACGGTGTTCTCGACGGAGCGCTCGCGCAGCCCGGAGGGCGAGCGGGTCATCGCCGGCATACGTGCTGTCGCAGCCCCCGCCGGGACGATGGTCGGTGGACTGGCGGCGGAGTACACCGACTCGCAGCAGGGCATCGCGCGTATGTTGCCGTGGGCGCTCGGGTGGGTGATCGTCTCCGTCCTCATCCTGCTGTTCCTGTTCACCGGAAGCATCCTGCTGCCGATCAAGGCGGTCATCCTCAACGTGCTGAGCCTTGCCGCGGCCATCGGCGTCCTCGTCTGGGTGTTCCAGGAGGGGCATCTCACCTGGCTCGTCGGGGATTTTGTGAACACGGGGAGCCTTGACACGTCGACGATCATCGTCACGGCGATCGTGGCGTTCGGCCTGTCGATGGACTATGAGGTATTCCTCCTGTCGCGCATCAAGGAGGAATACGACCGAACCGGCGACAACGCAGCGGCGGTGGCGATCGGCCTCCAGCGCTCGGCGGGGATCATCACCGCGGCGGCGCTGCTCCTCGCCGTCGTTTTCGCGACCTTCCTCACCTGCTCGGTCACGAGCATCAAGATGATCGGCCTGGGCGTGACGGTAGCCATCCTCCTCGACGCCACCGTCGTGCGGGTGCTCCTCGTCCCGGCGTTCATGCGGATCGCGGGCCGGGCGAACTGGTGGGCCCCGGCGCCTCTTCGGCGCGTCCACGAAAGGTTCGGCATCTCCGACCACTGACCCTTCCCCCGTTTGTCCCATCTCATGGGAGAAACGGGGGAATTCGAGCCGATTCAGCCGATTTTTTGCACTTCGTCCCGGATGCTGGCTGAAGTGACGTCGAACATCGCGCACGGCAGGTGCGAGTGCGCGGCCGGCAGAGCGTCCGGCCACCTCGATTACCGAGCCGTCATGCTCGCCATCCCCGGTGTCGGCGCGGATACTGGATCAAGGCTCCTGACGGTATCCCGTCCGCTGCGCTTCGCCGCATACATGGCGAGGTCTGCCCGGTGCAGGGTCTCGGCAGGGCCCTGGCCGGGGCCGGCAATCGACACCCCGATGCTGAGCGTCGGCGTGACAATGCCGGCGCTCAGCCGGACAGGCGCCCCTACCGCGGCCCGGATCTGATGGGCCACGCTCATGGCGTCCTTGATCCCGTCAACTCCGTCGAGCACGACCGCAAGTTCGTCGCCGCCGACGCGTGCGACGAGGTCGCCTGCCCGAACAGCGGCTGCCATTCGGCCCGCGATCACGACGAGCAGCTCATCGCCCGCCGCATGCCCGAACCGGTCATTGACCGACTTGAAATTGTCGATGTCGCAGAAAGCGATTGCGACCAGTGACCCGGTTCGCGGGGTCCGGGACGAGAAGGAGTTGATCGTGCGGATGAGCTCGGCCCGGTTCGCGAGGCCGGTGAGCGAATCATGGCGCGCCCGATGGTCAGCGGCATCAGCAAGGCCCTTACGCGCCGTGATGTCGACGATCGAGGTCACGGTCCCGAGGATCTCGGTGGTCTGGGGGCTAAGAAGCGGCCTGCTGCTCACCAGGTTCCAGCGGACGGGCTCCTCGCCCAGCGTGAAGCCTAGGACGGTATCCGAGACTGGCACCCCGGTCCGTAGGACTTGATGAGCGGGCCAGGACTCGTCGGGCACCGGCTCGCCTGTCTCGGTGATGACATTCGTCGACTCGGGGGTGCTAAGCGGCAGGCCGAGCGTGTCGTCGGCGGCAATCCCGATCATCTCCTCGGCTGCCGCATTGATGGTGAGGACGGTGCCGTCGCGATCGGTGATGACGACCCCTTCGCCGAGGGCGTCGACGGCCGCGCGGTGAAGGTCCGGATAGGCATCGTCCTGCATTCGCTGCGCCGCTGGAATCGGCGAGGTGACAGGTCTGCCCGCTGACCCGGATTCCGTGAGGAGGCCATCTGAATCCCGCGCTGGCGACACGACGTACCCCCCTTGACATAGAAGTCGAACGAACGATTGCGCGGGGGGTTTGGGCTGAGCATGCGGCGTACGTGCTTGGTCAACTATTCACGATCACGAGCCGATGTTGCGCGCTCAGGTGTCCGGCGGTCGTCTAGAGATTGAGTGGACGGTCATTGACCGTGTGGGGGTTGCCACCGAGCCAAGCGAGTTCCCGGCTGACACCATTGGCTCATGACCTCGAACAGCCCTCATGCCAGCGTCGCTCACGCGGGCAATGGCCGCGTCGTCATCGATCCGGGCGCGGTGAGGAGCGTGTACCCGCTCCTCGGCAGCCTCGTCGTGCCGCGTCCGATCGCGTGGGTCTCGTCGAGAAGCGAGTCCGGCGTCGACAATCTTGCCCCTCACTCCTTCTTCACCATCGTGAGCACGTCGCCGCCCATCATCGTCTTCAGTTCGATGGGGGAGAAGGACACGGTGCGGAACATCCGCGCTTCGGGCGAGTTCGTCGTCTGCGGGAGCCCGGCGGCGAGGCTTGAGCAGATCAACCTGACGGGTGTCGAATTCGGCCCGGACATCAGCGAATTCGATGCCACGGGTCTCACCCGGGAGCCGAGCCAGACGGTGGCCGCGGCCCGCGTCGCGGAGTCGACGTACGCCCTCGAGTGCAGCCTGGTGGAGATCAAGGAGATGGGCAACGGGCTTGTCGTCTTCGGGGAGGTGACGTGCATCGCCGTCGACGAATCTGTGCTGGTCGAGGGCCGCGTGGCTATCGATCGACTCGACCCGATCGCCCGGCTCGGCGGTAGTGACTGGAGCCGGATCGGCGAGATCACCACTCGCCGCAGGCTGAGCGTCGAGGAGTACATGTCCGGCATGTGAGTGACGATCGGGGGGATCGATGACGTGCGCACCGCAGGGCCTGAGCTCAGCCGAGGCCGCCCAGAGGCTGGCAGCCGGCGGTCCTAATGTTCTGCCCCCTCCGCGCCGAAAGTCGGCGGCGCGACGCTTCGTGGGCGAGCTCACCCACTTCTTCGCGATCATGCTGTGGGTCGCTGCGCTGCTCGGCTTCCTCGCCGGCCTTCCCCAGCTCGCGATCGCGATCGTCGTGGTCATCCTTGTGAATGCCGGCTTCTCCTTCATCCAGGAGAGTCGCGCCGATCACGCGGCGGATCGCCTTCGGACGCTACTTCCGTCACGGGTGACCGTCATCCGAGACGCGCGCCGTGTCCAGGTCGACTCGACGGAGGTGGTCGTCGGGGATGCACTCGTCCTCTCCGCCGGGGATCGGATCCCGGCCGACGCGAAGGTCACCCGCGCAACTGCCCTTCGCGTCGATACCTCGATGCTCACCGGCGAGAGCGCCCCGAATTCGGTTGAGGAGGGCGACTCGGTGGCCGCCGGGACGTTCGTGGTCGAAGGCAATGCCGGTGCGGTGGCGACCGCTACCGGCTCGCAGACGCGGCTGGCGTCGATCGCGCGGCTCTCCTCGGCACAGGAGAAGCCCACGACGCCCCTGACGCTGGAACTGCGGCGAGTCGTGCGGCTGATCGCCGCGATCGCCCTGGGAGCGGGGGCTGTGTTCTTCGTCGTCACGCTGGTGCTCGGCAATCCGCTGTCCGATGCGCTCGTCTTTGCCATCGGCGTCACCGTGGCCCTGGTTCCGGAAGCGCTCCTGCCGACCGTCACGCTCACGCTCGCGTGGGGTGCTGAGCAGATGGCCAGGCGCCAGGTCCTCGTCCGCGATCTCGAGGCCGTGGAAACACTCGGCTCGACCACCTTCATCTGCACGGACAAGACGGGCACCCTCACCCGCAATGAGATGACGGTCGTCGAGGCCTGGACCGCGACCTCGAGGGCGGTGTCGAACGCGGTCGGATACGACCCCTCGGGCTCGGTGGTGATCGAGCCCACTCCAGGCGACGAGAGCATCCGAGAACTCGCCCTAG
>JBMOKH010000156.1:0-5429 GCA_049315365.1 Candidatus Nanopelagicales bacterium | reverse complement strand
AGGTCCTGCCACATCTTGGCCTGCTTCGCACGATCCGGCTCAATCTTCGCTGCATCCGACGCCGCGTTGTACTCGGCGTTGTCGTACTGCGAGAGGTTGAAGCCACCCACGGGGGTGAACAGCTCCGGGATGATCGTCGAGGCGTTGGGCCAGTCAGGGCCCCAACCTGCGTTGATGATCTCATGTGCCTTCTCAGGATCGAAGACGACGCCGTAGTACTGCCCCGGCTCGATCGGGTTCGGCGTGACCGTGATGCCGGCCTTGCCGAGCGACGCCACCACGATTGCCGCAGCCTTATCGGCGGTCGGCGACTGCGGGTAGTCGAAGGTCAGCGACGGAGCCGGCTCGCCGGACTCGGCGATGAGCTTCTTCGCGAACTCGGGGTCACCCGTGTCCGGGATCTTCTGCCCGAGGAGGGTGTCCCACATGCCGGTCGGCGCGTAGTCGACGCCCATGTTGGGCTTGATCACGCCATCGGCGTAGTCACCCGAGAAGTCGCCGCCCGCGTTCTTGCGGAGCGCCTCGCGGTCGAGGGCTGCCGCGATTGCCTGACGGATCTTCAGGTTCGGGACCTTCTTGGTGTTGATCGCGAAGTAGCGAACATACGGGTCCAGCTCGCTGATCGCACGGCCTGCGTACTCCGCCTGCGGCTCCGTCGGACTCTTGTAGATGACAGCCAACTGCTCAGGCTCTACGCCGTTTGCAAGGGCCGTCTGGTCATTGCCGGAGCTCGCGATCATGCGCTGGTCGATGACCTTGACATCGAGGCCGTAATCGACCTGCCAGCTGTCCGGGTAGGCCTTGCGGTAGGTGTCACTCGCCGGATCCCACTTGGGATTGCGGACCATGACCATCTTGCCGCCCTTGCCGTTCTGATTTGACTCAATCATGTACGGGCCGGAGGAGACAGGAGCATCGCCATACTTCTCGCCGGTATCCGAAGCCTTGGGCACGGGTGAGAACGCGGTGAGGGTGGTGGTGTAATTGAAGTCGGGGACGGGACGGTTCAGGTTGAACGTGATTGTCTTGTTGTCCGCCGAGCAGGTAACAGCCTTGTCGAAGAGTTCCTGTCCGGTACCAACGTACGGGCCCTTGTAGGACGAGGAGCCGTCCTCATCGCTCGGGATATCGAGCATGGAGATCGCGTAGGTCGGACCGCCCGTGATGACGTCGGTCGCGAACGTGCGAGAGACCCCGTACGCGACATCGGCACACGTGATCGGAGAGCCGTCCTGGAAGGTTGCGCCATCGACGATGGTGAAGGTCCACGTCTTGCCGCCATTTGTCGCGGTTCCGGTATCAGTCGCGAGGTCAGGCACGATCGAGGTGCCATCTGCTGCGTCCGGCGAGAACTTGTACGAGGTCAGGGTGCGATAGATCGTGCCATTGAAGAAGGCGAGATCCTCACCGGTGTAGATGCGCTGCGGGTCGATCTGGTCAAACTGCTCCGCATTGGTGAGGTAGTAAAGGGTGCCGCCCGCCTGTGGCTCGCCGCCTCCTCCACTGCTGCTACTGCTACTGCTCGAAGACCCGCCGCAGGCCGAGAGCACCAGTGCAGCAACTGCACCGAGCACGGCGATACGGGAGCCAGTTTTGGCAATCCCCATTGTTCCTCCTATCAACGGCACCGGGAGGCTCCCGATGTCAACCGGCAAGACCGGGGCAAGATGCCCCGACTGCCGGAATCATCAATTCCCCATGCGGTCATCACCGGCGACCAGCCCTCGGGTCGAGTGCGTCACGGACGGCGTCGCCGACGAGGTTGAAGGTCACCACGAGGGTGACGAGCAGCACGCCCGGGATGAACAGGTACGAGGGCACGACGCTGAAGTAGCTCACGGAACTCGCGAGCATCGCGCCGAATGACGTGTCGGGCGGCAGCACGCCGATGCCGAGGAACGACAGCGCCGCCTCCGTGCCGATGTACGTGGGGAGGGTGAGCGTGGCGTAGACGAGGATCGGCGCCCACAGGTTCGGAAGGATCTCGACGAAGAGGATCCGCGACTTGCTCGCCCCCATCGCCACAGCGGCCTCGACGAACTCGCGCTCCCTCAGGCTGAAGACCTGTCCACGAACGATGCGCGCGAGGTAGGGCCAGCCGAAGACGCTGAGCACGAGGATCATGTAGAGGATGCGTGACGGGTTTCCCTCCGGCACGCCAAGCGACGTGAGGCGCTGGGTCAGGACGCCCGACAGCGCGAGGATGATGAGGAGGAACGGGAAGGCGAGGGTGAGATCCATGATGCGTCCGAAGACGGCATCAGTCTTGCCCCCGGAGTAGCCAGACACGATGCCGATGACGGTGCCGATGACCACGGTGATGATCGTCGCGCTCGTCGCAATGAGGAGCGAGATGCGCAGCCCGAAGAGGAGTTGGGCGAATATGTCGCGGCCAGTTCCCCACTCGACGCCGAGCGGGTGTTCGCGGCTGATGCCGCCCCAGGGGCCGACCGGCCCGCCTCCCATGTCACTGATTGAAGCACTGTCGAATGAGTACGGGTCGACCCCGATGACCGCACAGATGGCGGGGGCCAGGATGGCGATCAGGTAGAGCCCGATGAGGATGACCAGGCACACCATCGCGACCCGGTCACGGCGAACGCGAGCCCAGACGATCTGCCTCAGGCTTCGACCGAGCACAGGGTCGCCGGCGCCGGATGGCGCCTCGACCACGGTGAGCGACATTCCTACCCTCGAATACTCGAATAGCGGACCCAAGTTGGGGTGGGTCTGAGGCTACCCGACTCCCACAGCCTCCGGGTCTGCTCCGTCAAATGACTCGTCACCGTGACCTAATTGACGCAGAGTGCTGGTCAAGGAAACGGTCGAAGCCGTGCCCTCTCAGTCCTTGGGCCTGCGCCCCGCCCTGGCCCGCTCGGCACCGGCGAGGATCACCTTTCGAATGCGGACGGTCGCGGGCGTGATCTCGACGCACTCGTCCTCCCGGCAGAACTCCAGGGCCTGCTCCAACGAGAGGTGCTTGTGCGGGATGAGCGGCACGAGGATGTCGCCGGAGGACTGGCGCATGTTCGTGAGCTTCTTCTCCTTCGTCGGGTTGACGTCCATGTCATCCTGACGGGAGTTCTCCCCGACGATCATGCCCTCGTAGACCTCGGTGCCCGGGCCGACGAACATGGTGCCGCGCTCCTGCAGGTTCGCAAGCGCGAACCCGGTCGTGGGACCGGTGCGGTCGGCGACGAGCGACCCGGTCGGACGGGTCCGAAGCTCGCCGTGCCACGGCTCGTAGCGGTCGAACACGTGGTGGAGCAGGCCGGTGCCGCGGGTTTCAGTGAGGAACTCGGTGCGAAAGCCAATGAGCCCGCGAGCCGGGACGATGTAGTCCATCCGAACCCACCCGGTGCCGTGGTTGACCATCTGCTCCATGCGGCCCTTGCGCAGTGCCATCAGCTGGGTGACGACTCCGAGGTAGTCCTCGGGGATGTCGACCGAGAGTCGTTCCATGGGCTCATGCTTCTTGCCGTCGATGATCTTCGTGACGACCTGGGGCTTGCCGACGGTGAGCTCGAAATCCTCACGGCGCATCATCTCGACGAGGATCGCGAGCTGAAGCTCGCCGCGGCCCTGGATCTCCCAGGTGTCGGGGCGCTCGGTGTTGTTCATGCGAATCGAGACGTTGCCGACGAGTTCCTGCTCGAGGCGCTGCTTGACCATGCTCGCGGTGAGCTTCTTGCCGCTCTTGCCCGCGAGGGGCGAGGTGTTGATGCCGATCGTCATCGAGATCGAAGGCTCGTCGACGGTGATGACAGGCAGGGCCACCGGGTTCTCGATGTCGGCGAGAGTCTCTCCGATGGTGATACCGGGGATACCGGCCACAGCGATGATGTCACCGGGGCCAGCGCTGTCAGCCGGCACGCGGGTGAGGTTCTTGGTGATGAGCAGTTCGACGACCTTCGCGCGCTCGACGGTGCCGTCGATCTTCATCCACGCGACCTGCTGGCCCTTCTTGATGTAGCCCTGGTGGACTCGGCACAGGGCCAGCCGGCCGAGGTAGGGCGAGGCGTCAAGGTTCGTCACGTGGGCCTGGAGGGGCTTCTCGGGGTCGTACTGGGGTGCAGGCACCGTCTCGAGGAGGGTCTTGAAGAGCGGCTCGAGGTTCTCCTCCTCGGGCATTCCGCCATCAGCGGTTCGCGTGAGCGATGCACGGCCGGCCTTCGCGCTCGTGTAGACGATCGGGAAGTCGATCTGCTTCTCCGTGGCGTCGAGGTCGAGGAAGAGCTCGTAGGTCTCGTCGACGACGGCCTCAATGCGGGAGTCGGGGCGATCGACCTTGTTGATGACGAGGACGACGGGCAGGTTCTTCTGGAGGGCCTTGCGGAGCACGAAGCGGGTCTGGGGCAGCGGGCCCTCTGACGCATCGACCAGGAGGACGACACCGTCGACCATCTCAAGGCCACGCTCAACCTCGCCGCCGAAGTCGGCGTGCCCGGGGGTGTCGATGATGTTGAAGGTCACCCCGCCCTCGGGGGCGCCATCGCCCGTGTAGTAAACCGAGGTGTTCTTCGCGAGGATCGTGATGCCCTTCTCGCGCTCGAGGTCCATGGAGTCCATGACGCGGTCATTGACGTCCTGGTTCTCGCGGAAGGCACCCGACTGCCAGAGCATGGCATCGACCAATGTGGTCTTGCCGTGGTCGACGTGGGCGATGATGGCGACATTACGAAGGTCTTTTCTAAGTTCCACCCGGTGACTCTATGGCGACATGGGGGGCTGGCTGAAATCCTATGAGGGAAACAGGAGGAGAAGCCGTGCAGATCTACTCGCAATTGCCCGCTCGCCGGGCTCGTCAGTTCGCCGGGGACCTATGGCTGGTCGTGTGGACCGCGGGCTGGATTTGGATCGCTTTCACCCTCCACGGCCTCATCATGAAACTCGCGGCACCCGGGATCGCGATCGCCGAGGGCGCCACAGATCTCGCGACGAGCATCGACTCTGCCGGCGACGCCATCGGCGGCGTGCCGCTCGTGGGCGACGGTCTCAGCCTGCCGTTCGACGGCATGAGCGCAGCAGCCCGCGTCATGGCTGCCGCCGGCCAGGCGCAGGTCGACGCAGTGACGCTCCTTGCCATGTTCCTGTCGGTGACCTTGGCGGTACTCGCCTTCACCTCGTTCGCCGCAGTCTGGCTGCCGATTCGGATCGCGTTCATGCGTCGGGCCACGGCCGCGCGCAAGTTCGTCGATGCTGACGCCGACCTCGACCTGTTCGCGCTGCGGGCGCTGGCCCGTCAGCCCCTGCACATCCTCGCTCGGATCGACGACGACCCGGCCGGGGCGTGGCGGCGTGGTGATCGTCAGATCGTCGATGCACTCGCCGCCCTCGAACTGCGTGCCGAGGGACTTCGACCGCCGCCGCGCAGTGCGATCACCCAATAACGTACAATTTAGCGGTGAAGCAGATTCCAGCAACCCAAG
>JBMOKH010000155.1:0-5456 GCA_049315365.1 Candidatus Nanopelagicales bacterium | reverse complement strand
GACAGGCACGGCGATCGGCACCGGTGCGGCGAACACCAAGCTGATCATCAAGGCCTGCGGAAGGGATTCAGCGGCGGGCGCTGCGTCGGCCTATCGGGGTGGAGGCCTTTCCGATTGGTTCCTGCCGTCCAAGCGCGAGCTGAACCAGATGTATGTCAGGCGCACCGTCGTGGGCTTGGTGGACGGCATCACCGGGGACCAGACGTACTGGTCGTCATCGCAAGCCAGCAAGCGGACGCCGACCGCGGACCTACCCGGGGATGAGCCGACCGGTCGGTCCGGTCAGATGGCCCCGCGACTGCAGGGCCTTGCGAAGGGGGTTCCGGTCAGCGCGTGGACCCAGCAGTTCACGACCGGCCTTCAGCAAGCCATCTGGAAGTGGGGCGCGGGGGGATTTCTCGTTCGCCCTGTCCGGTCCTTCTGACAGAACGCCACTTCAGGACTTCGACAGACTGCCCGACGCCCGGCGCGCCGGGCCGAGCGGGATCGTTCCGGCCGGCCACGGTCAGTCGCTTCGGTAGACGTCCGACCGATGATCGATGCGCAGGATCTCGACGCGGTTGGCGTCGTCGTCGATGGAGTACAGGATTCGGTAGGGGCCGCGTCGGGCTCCGAAGAGGCCCTCGAGCTCCCGCTGGAGCGGCTTGCCCACGCGACGCGGGGAGGCGGCGAGGTCACCGAACGCGAACTCTATAACCGCGGGGACGATCCGCGGCGGGATGCGCTGAAGGTCACGCCGCGCCGTGGCGGTAACGACGACCTCGTGGCTCACCGGTCACGGGTCGGGACGTTGAACTCCGCCCGAATCTGCTCCTCGGAGTGGACGCGGCCGGCTGCGACGTCGGCGGTCGCCTCGACGATCGACTCGCGGATCCTGGGCTGGGATAGCCAGAACAGTGTCTCCTGCAGGGACTCCCATTCGTCCATCCCGATCAGCACCGCCGCCGGGGTACCGTTCTTGGTGATAGTTACCTGCTCGCGGGTGATGGATGCGGCATCGACGAGGTCGTTGAGCCGGTCCTTCACTTTGGAGATCGGAAGCGTCTGCATCTGACAATGATAGGCCCGAATACCGGCCATTGCAAGGCCTAAAATCAGGCGTGTTGGTCAAGGGCGGTGAGGGCTTGAGCGTCGAGGCGGTCGATGAGCCGTCCGTACCGATGCCGGGTTCGGGAGATGGACTGCTCGAGCAGCCAGTGCGGAAGTTCCACCGTGCCCGATGCGGTGAGCGGCGCGTCGTCCACGTCGATGCCTAGGCCCTGCAGCCCGCGGCGCAGGTCGGCGGATGCCCCCGAGGGCGCGCGCACCCGGGTGAAGTGCGGCGTCATCCCACTCGCGATGCGAAGCGCCTCCGTCTCCTCCGGGACGATGATGAGCGACACCCCGCATGTATTGGCCGCACGCAAGGCCAGGGTCCGCGTGATGTCGTCGTCGACCGGGGCAATGACGATGACGGCGTCGAGTGGTCGGTAGCGCAGGACGTTGCCCTCGCAGGCCAGCGCGGTCGGGTCGTTGTCGCGCGAGAAGTGCGCTGCCCATGCGGAAGCGAATGAATCCCCTGCGCGTGCCGGGTCGGCATCGCCTTGGCTCCAGGTGCCGTAGCCGTGGAGGTGGCTCGGACCGCCGGGCTTCTGCCCGGCACCGATCGATGATCGCTTCCAGCCGCCGAATGGCTGACGTTGGACGATGGCGCCGGTGATGTGACGGTTGACGTAGGCGTTGCCGACCTGCACGCGCTGCAGCCACAGGTCGATCTCCTTGGGATCGAGGGTGTGGACGCCGCCGGTGAGGCCGTACTCCGGAGCGTTCTGGAGTTCGATGGCGTGCTCGAGCGAATCCGCGCGCATGATGCCGAGCACCGGGCCGAAGCACTCGGTCAGGTGGAACCAGGAACCGGGCGCCACGCCGACACGCACGCCCGGTGACCAAAGCTGCTCGCCGTCGTCGAGCGGCCCAGGCTCGACGAGCCACGACTCGCCGGGCTCCAGGGTCGTGAGCGCCCGACGCAGGGACGTCCCCGGCGGCCCGATGAGCGGGCCGACCTTCGTCGCCGGGTCGAGCGGGAGCCCTACCTTGAGACTGGTCACGGCATCCGCGAGCCTGCGGTGGAAGGAGGGATCGTCGTAGACCGATGCCTCGACGATCCCCAGGCTCGCGGCGGAGCACTTCTGCCCGGCATGGCCGAAGGCCGAGCGGACGAGGTCTTTGATCGCCTGATCGATGTCGGCGGCAGCCGTGATGATGAGGGCGTTCTTGCCGCTCGTCTCGGCATTGATGCGCAGGGCCGGCTTCCACTCGAGGAACATCGTCGCGGTGTCGTAGCTGCCGGTCAGCATGACCTTGTCGACGTCATCGTGGGTGATGAGGTGCCGGCCGACCTCGTCGTCGGGAGTGCAGGCGAGTTGCACAAGGCCGTCGGGCACGCCAGCCGTGCGGAGGTGGTCGACGAGGGCGGCGGCGACCGCTCGGGTCTCGGGTGCCGGCTTCATGATCACGGCGCAGCCCGCCGCGATCGCATGCACGAGCCCGCTCGCGGGGATCGCGTATGGAAAGTTCCATGGACCGGCGACGACGATCACGCGATACGGAGTCCACGTGAGGCCATCGGCGATCTGCTGCTCATGGCCGAGGGTTAGGTGGGCGGCGTAGCGGGTGAAGTCGATGGCCTCCGAGATCTCGGGATCACCTTCGGCGATGGTCTTGCCAGCCGTGTTGGCCATGAGTGCCAGCGTGTTCCCTCGCTCTGACTCCATGACATCGGCAGCTGTGAGCAGGGTTGCGCGGCGCTGCTCCCACGGCGTCTGCGCCCAGGTGGTCTGGGCGGCCAACCCGGCGGAGACGAGCGCGTCGACCACCTCGACGGTGTCGGTGAGCGGTGGCTCGACGGGCTCGCAGGCGGTGAGGGCGCTCTCGACCCAGGCCCGATTGGCCTCGCTGGTGAAGTCGGTGTCGACGCAGTTCACGAATGACGTATCGAAAGCGTCGGGCTCGGAAACTGTCGGGCAAGTTCGGTCCTGCCGGCGATTCGACTCGACCGACACCGAGTGCCGGGCGGCGACCGATGCCCGAAAGCGCTCGGTCTCGAGCAGCCACGATGGGCTGCCGGGCGTGATGTCGAACAGGGACTTGAGGAAGTTCTCGGGGGAGGAGTTCTCGTCGAGACGCCGGGAGAGGTAGGCGATCGATGCCTCGCGGTCCTGCTTCTCGACGACCGGAGAGTAGAGGAGGAGCTCGCCGACGATGTCGCGCACGGCACGCGACTGCGGTGGGGCCATGCCCTCGAGCATCTCGACGTCGAGGCGGTCGCGGGCGCCAAGGTGCTCGCAGACGGTGACCGCCCAGGCCACCTCGAACAGGTTGTGGCTCGCGACGCCGACGCGCACGGCATCCGGGTTGCCGAGCCGCAAGGCGCTTTCGAGCATGCGCTTGAAGGACGCATCGACGTCGAGCTTGGCCGGGTAGGGCGCCTGCGGCCAGTCGTGCAATTCAGCCTCGACCTGCTCCATGGCGAGGTTCGCGCCCTTGACGAGTCGGACCTTGATGCCGGCGCCACCGCGAGCCCGCCGGGCATTCGCCCACGCGCACAGCCGCTCAAGGGCCGCGTGCGAGTCGGGGATGTAGGCCTGCAGCACGATGCCCGCCTCGAGGTCCGTGAACTCCGGCTCGTCGAGCACCGTCATGAATGAGCGGAGGGATAGCTCGAGATCCCGGTATTCCTCCATGTCGAGATTGACGAACGTGCGCGGCGATGAATCCCTCGCAGCGCTGTAGATCTCCCGCAGCCGCGCCTCGATGCGGCGCAACGAGTCGGACTCCGCGAGGACGTCGAGGTTCGCGCACAGGGCCGAGATCTTCACTGAGACGTAATCCACGTCGGCGCGCTCGATCAGCGAGATGACCTTGCGGCAGCGCTCCGCCGCCTCGTCGTCGCCGAGGATCGACTCGCCGAGCACGTTGACGTTCAATCGGAAGCCATCGCGCCGGCGTGCCCGCAGGTAATCGGCGAAGGCGGGGTCGTCGGCGGGCAGGATGACGCCGGCGGTGTCTCGATCGATGCGCCAGTCGACGGCACGTTCGGCGATGCGCGGGATTGCCGGGGCAATCCGGCCGAGGACCCGGAGCCCGAGCCGGTCGGTCGGCGAGAGCGATGCCGGAACGGACCCGCCGGTGAGGTCATGGAGCCGCTGGGCGGAGCGGCGCGGGTCGCGGATGCGCAGGACCTGGTCGGTGAGGTCCAGGAGCAGGTCGCGTCCGGCATCGTCGGACAGGAGGGCATCGAGCCGGTTCGCCCGGCCCTTCTCGGCCCGGGTCGTCACCTCCTCCGCACGGGTGAGGAAGGCGAGGGCCAGTTCCTCGGTCTCGCGGATGAGGACGTCGTCGGCCGGCAGTGTCGTCATGTTCCTATCGGACCATGCCCGTCTTGTGCCAACATCTGCATGTGCCTGTCCGATTAGTACAAAAGGGGCCCCTCGCCAGCCGGCCGTCGTCCGCGTCCCTCCCGCCATCGGCGCAGGTATTCGCCGACCTCGTCGAGGGCATCCCGCAGGTGCTCGGCTGCATGAAGGACCCGGCTGGCCGGTACGTCTGGTCGAATACCGGCTTCGCCAACCGCCTCGGCATTCGTCCCGATGAGGTGGTCGGGCGCACCGTCGATGAGCTGTTCCCGGTGGAGTTCGCTCGCTCGTACGCCGGCCAAGACGCGCAGGTCCTAGCGACGGGACGGCCCCTGCAGAGCCACCTCGAGTTGATCGTCCGGGCCGATGGGGGCATCGGCTGGTACGTGACGTCGAAGTCGCGGCTGATCGGCATCGATCGAAGCGTGTGGGGCCTAGCCGTCTTGTCCATCGACCTGCAGTCGCAGCTTGAGAGCGCCCACGCGGGGCTGGCCCGCATGATCTCCCGCGTGCGCGAGCAGGTCGGGCATCCGTGGCGGGTGCCGGAGCTCGCGTCTATCGCGGGGCTCTCCCCCAAGCAGCTCGAGCGCCTTGCGAGCCGGACCCTCGGGCTGAGCCCGCAGCGTCTCGTCCAGCGACTGCGGCTCGAGCATGCGGTGCGCCTCATCACGGAGACCGCCGAAAGCCTGGGGGCGATCTCGGCCGAGTGCGGCTTCTACGACCAGAGCTCCTTCACCAAGCAGTTCCGGTCCGTGCTCGGACTGACGCCGGGGGCGTACCGTCGGTCGCCGCCATAGTCTGGGGAGGCTGTCACACTCAAGCCGATGATGCCTGCGCCCAGGGGGTGGCCCGCAATGATGCGTGACGACGAGGTCGTGCCGATCGGCTTGCAGCTCGATTGGCAGGAGCGCTATTGCCGAGCCGCGGGTTCGCCGACGTCCGCAGAGATCCTGCGCGCGGTGATCGACGACCTCGACGGCCCTCGAGCCCTAGCGTCCTTTCTCCCAACCCACACCAGGTTCGGCGACCTCATCGGCCTGCGGATCATGGCGGCCGTCCACC
>JBMOKH010000154.1:0-5473 GCA_049315365.1 Candidatus Nanopelagicales bacterium | reverse complement strand
TCAGCAACGATTGTCCGCAGCATCGTCACATTCATCGTCGGAGCGGCGTGTTCCGCTTTGCTCATGGGGTCGCCTGTCGCTTCGGGCGCCAGCATCTACGACCCCGGGCCCGTGTCGCAGGTGCAGGGCGTGACGGGCGACGGAACGCTGACCGTCACCTGGGCGCCGGCGAATCCCGGAACGAGTTCGTACGGCACTCCCTATTCGATCGTGAGTTACAAGGTTCAGGCAAATGTCCCGGGCGTGAACTCGGTCGTGGCATCGTGCGAGACGCAGACCACGACGTGCACCCTGCGAAATCTCGTGAACGGCGTCGATCACTACATCCAGATCACGGCGACGAACAACATGTACGGAACCTCGAATGTGTGGAGTCAGGGCCCTTGGAGGCCCTGTTGCTCCGTGCCCACCGCACCAGCCTCCGTGGCTGCAACGGCCGGCGATTCGACGGCATCGGTCTCGTGGACTCCGCCCGCCAATGCGGCCAAGGCTGTCGGGCCGTTCACCTATCGCGTGGTGAGCGAACCGGCGGCAGTCGAATGCAACACCGCTGGCGTCACGTGTGAATTCCAGGGGTTGGTCAACGGAACGACGTACTCCTTTGTCGTGACCGCCGCCACCAGTTATGGCACGAGTACGGGCGCGCGATCCCCGTCCGTTATGCCGAAGGGACTGCCGGGGGCTCCTTTGAGCGTCGTCGGATATCTCGGCGAGCGCGGCCGTGTCGACGTGACGTGGATCGGACCTGCCTCGACGGGAGGCGTGACGGTGCTGGAGTATGTGGCCACTGCTAGCCCCGGGGGAGCGAACTGCGTCTCTGCCGGAGGCATCTCGTGCACGATCGCTGGGCTGACGAACGGGCAGGACTACACATTCACCGTCGCGGCTCGCAACGAGGTCGGATGGGGGCCGGTTTCTGAGCCGTCAGCGGTGGCGCGGCTCATCGCGGGCCCCGGAAAGCCGGGCACGGTGAAAGTCAGTGTCGTACGAGGCAGTGCCAATGTTGCATGGCAGCCGCCCGTATCGACCGGGGGGCTCAGCGTTACGAAGTACCTGGTGAAGGCGAGCCCGGGCGGCCGCTCATGCTCGACGACAAAGACTGTATGCCGGGTCACCGGACTCGCGGACGGTGCCACGTTCACCTTCTCGGTGCAGGCCTTCAACAGGAAGGGTCCGGGGCTGCCCGCCTCCTCGGGTCCCACGCGAATGCCGTCCGCTCCGGTGGTGGCGGCGCCCCCGGAGAAGCCGACTCAGACGCTGAGTTGAGGTCCGCTATTGTGATGATGCTCCCTGAAGGGGGCAACAATCTCGGGGGAGGTTCGTTTTGAGTACGTGGAGTCTGTGCGTTCACGGCAGCGTGCACGCGACTGAGACCACCTCCGCTGACGCGGTTGTCTCCTTCCAGGAGACTGCGGCCGACCGGGCAAGCTCAAAGGGCATTCTGTGGGTAGTGATTCCGCGGGTAATGATGGGGTCACAGGGTCCACGACTGGTGACCATGACTGATGCGACCGACGTCTCCAGCGGGGTTTCGCGGCTCGACTTCGACCGCAATTGTTCGACCTACGTGCTGCCCTTCGCGGGTGCCTGCGACTCAATCGTGGCGGACGAGCACTACGCCAGGTTCGATGGCCTGAGGCTAGGGGGCCAGGGCATCGACGACCCTGGAGAAGACACCCTCGATGGGTCACCGGCCACGAGGCTCGGGCGCAAGTCTTTCAACTAGTGGATGAGGCGGGGGCGACATGAACTGTTCTGCAGGACATCAGAACATCGAGGGGGCAGCCTTCTGCGCATCGTGCGGGCTTGCGATGGGCGCCGTTCCCCCGAGTGCACCGGTGCCTTGGCCCTCGGCCACGGGTGCTCCCGGTCAGTGGCCGGCGCCCCAAACTCCCGCGAACGCGTGGCCAGCCCCACCGCCCACGCCGGGATTCGCGGGCGGGCAGTACTCGTCGCTGCAGCGGCCACAGAACGGAATGGGAACAGCCGCGCTGGTGCTCGGCATCCTTGGCCTGCCCTTCGGATGCCTTCTTGGAGCGCTCGCCATCGTCTTTGGATCGATCGGGATCAGTCGAGCGAACGCGGGTCGCGCCAACAACAAGGGCGCTGCCACCACAGGGCTCGTTCTCGGCATCATCGGCTTCGTCGTGTGGACCCTGATCTTCCTCGCGTCCGCGGGCAGTTGACCGCCGTCATGGCTACCTGCACGAACGGTCACGCCAACGCACCCGATGCAAGATTCTGCGTTGTATGCGGCCTTGTCATTGCTGCGCCTGCCCAAGGTCCGGCTCAGGGTCCGGCTCAGGAACCGCCTGACCCTCCTGGCTCGGGTACGGGGTTCGCACCTGGTTTCAGCACCCCGGTGCCGCACCACAAGCAGCGCAAGGGGTGGGTGATTCCGTCCGTCATCGTGGGCATTCTTGCGGCTGCGACCATCATCGTCCTTGCGACGGGCGTGCTGTCCGGATCGAAGACGACGACCGTGAACATCACGATGACGATCTACGGAATCGATGGCTGCTCGATCGGGCTCGGCTATATCGACGTTCCCGGCTCGGTCGTCGTGCTCACCGCTGATGACGAGCTCGTTGGAACGACGACGTTGAGCGAATACGGAACCGAGAGCTACGCCGGTTGTGAGTTCGATGCAGCCATCCCCAATGTGACGACTCAGGCCTCCTTGTACAGCCTCGCTATCGGGAGCAGGGGAGAGATCTCTTCATCCAACTCCGAACTGAAGGGAAACTCGTGGCTGTTTCAGGCGACTCTCGGCGACTGATATGCGGGCAGGGGGTGCAGCGATGAAATGCTGCTACTGCCTCGCGACGGCTCACGCCGAACGTGCCCCTCGCTGCTGGCACTGCCAGGCCCTTCATCATCGCGACTGCTGGTATGCCAATGGTGGCTGCGCCCAGTTCGCCTGCCCGGCTGGCCCGAGAGGTGCGTCCTGAAGTGAACCCACGAATCCGAAGACTCGAAGCGGACTACCGCGAACTCCGCGCGCGATTCGATGGTGATCCGAGCATCACGATCACCCCGTTCGGACCCATGCCGCCAGAGAAGTATCAGCTCATCTACCGAGTCCAGTCCCTGCGGCTCGACGGCTCGAACTCGCCCGTGCGCAGCAACATGACCGTCGTCACGCTCACGCTTCCGGCGGACTACCCGCGGGGCAAGCCGTATGCCGAGACGATCGACCCGGTGTTCCATCCCAACTTCGGGGCCTATGTGTGCATCGCCGACTTCTGGGCTCCGGGGCAGACACTCGGCGACATCATCGCGAGCATCGGCGACATGCTTCAGTACAAGAAGTACAACATTCGCAGCCCGCTCAACGCGGTGGCGGCCGAGTGGGCGAATGCGCATGCAGCGAGCCTGCCGATCGGCAACGTTGAGATCGGATCGTTCGGACAGTCAGTAAACGTGACGATGGGCTCGGAGTCCGTCGTTCCTGAAAACGAGGGGGGAACAGCATGAGTGATCAGGACCAGCCGACCCAGCGCATCCGAATCACCGAGGACGATGTCAGCACTCCGGAGGTGAGTCGCCGGGTCGAGGAAATGGCCCAGGCTCAGAAGGTGGCCCTCGTCCGCACGGTCGGTGATGCGCCCGCGCGGAATTCCGGCGCTGGCGCTGCGATCCTCACCCTTACCATCGGCGGTGCTACGGGCGGGCTGCTCGCCTTCCTGGGCATCAAGCTGCTCGACGCGGTACCGGGTGTCAGCGATGCCCTGTCCGAGAACTCGTTTCTCAGCAACATGAGCTTCACCTTCATGCTGGCCGTGTTCATCGGCGCCGGCGTATCCCTCGCCGATGTGGTGATGAACAAGAGCTGGGCGAAGTTCGGTTCGGTTGCTGCTATCGCCGTGCCCGCAGCGATCGGAGCTGCGATCGTCATGGGGCTCGTTGCCCACCTCTTCTACTCGGCGTCGATCGAATGGCTCTACAACTCGGTCATCGACAAGGTCTCGACCGGCGAGCTCTCCGAATCGCAGGCCGAGTCGTACGTGGCGCTCAGGCTGCACCCCATTCGAGGCTTTGCGTGGATGCTCGTCGGGGTCAGTGCCGGTGTCGCGGCAGGTGCAGCATCGCGATCATGGAAGCGATTGGGCCTCGCAGCACTTGGCGGCGCGATCGGCGGCTTCCTCGGGGGGTTCATCTTCGACTTCATTGCGACTTCGGATTCGACCGAGTTCTTGGCCCAGGTGGTCGGCATCGTCCTTCTCGGCACTCTCATCGGACTGGCAACCGCCCTCATCGAGCAGGCCGGTAAGAGCCGCTGGATCGAGATTGTGTCCGGAGGATTGGCCGGCAAGCAATTCATCCTGTTCAAGCAGGAGGTGACCTTGGGTTCATCGCCGAGTGCCGATATCACCTTGATCAAGGACGCAGGGATAGCTCCGGTGGCCGCGGTTCTTCGGGTACGAGGCAATGCCTGTCAGGTCGAAGGCTTGCCGGGGGTGAACGCCCTCGCGGTGAACGGGATTCCGGTCCAATTCAGCATGCTCAGCGATGCCGATGTCGTGACGATCGGATCGACGCAACTGCGATTCCGTGAAAAGTCCTCTGACAACTCCGTCCCCGGAGCCTTGAAGAATTGAGCCTGATGACGCTGGGCCTCGGAGTGGCGACCTTGGCGTTGGGCCTGGCTCCCGCAGCATCGCCATTCGACGTGATCGACAGTTGCTTCGTCGTCGAGACGTCGACGGGTGCCGTGGGAGCCGGGTTCCTCATCGAGGCAGATCTGGTCGTAACGGCCGCTCATGTGGTTCAGGACGCAAATGGCGTGCGATTGTCGACGGCGGCGCCGAGGGCACGACAACTCGTGGGCAAGGTCGTGTTCGTCGATGAGCAACGAGACGTGGCGCTCATTCGCTTGGCAGAGGTGCCGGATCTGCCGGCCTTGTCGCTGGATCGAGATCTCCCGTCGCCGGGAGCGACCGTCTACGCCATTGGTAGCCCGATCGGCGAACTCGTCGCGTCGCGAGGAGCCGTCACCCGAGTCGATGGCGGGCTCATCGAGTCCGATGCCCCGGTGGATCCGGGGAGCTCCGGCGGGCCGCTCATCGACGAGGCGGGCGCAGTACGCGGGCTCGTCGTGAAGCAGGGAATGTTTGACGGTCATGCATTCGCCGTTCCCGCATCGGTTGTGAGCACCGTCATCGATTCATGGAGGGAGTCGGGGGATCAGGACGCCTCGAGCGCGACGGCGTTCGGCCGGCCAGGGTCTGGCGCCTGGCCGCTGGCCATGTGGGTGCCGATCGCCTCCCTGACCGCCGGGATCATCGCGCTGATCTCGATCGGCATCACACGTCGCCGCCGGCTGCGAGGGCAACCGTCGCGAATTGTCATCACAATGGATGAGGAGTACAGGAATGTCTGAACTGAACGTCGTTATCACCGATGCAACGGGGGCACGCAAGCAGGAGGCAACGGTCCCGGCCAACGTTCCATCGGTACGCATCATCGCGAA
>JBMOKH010000153.1:0-5503 GCA_049315365.1 Candidatus Nanopelagicales bacterium | reverse complement strand
TCATCTCCGCTGTCCTTGACTCCGCCGGATGGGCGGTTCCGTGGGACAGGGAACGCTTCGTAGCCCTCGCCGAGCCTGAGATCGAAGTGCTGTGAACCTCGTCGACTGGATCCTCATCGGGGCGCTCATCGTGTTCGCCTGGGCGGGCTGGCGCCAGGGGTTCGTGGCGGGCGCGCTGTCCTTCGCCGGCTTCCTCGGGGGCGCTCTCGCCGGTGCCTTCCTCCTCCCCAGCGTCATCGAGACCCGGGTCGAGCCAGGGCTGGGCCGGTCCCTTCTCCTCGCCGGTGGGATCCTCGTCTGCGCGGCGGGCGGCCAGCTGCTGCTGTCATTCCTCGGCCGCAGCCTGCGAACGGGCATCACCTGGACCCCGGCGAGGTTCGTCGACAGCGCGGCTGGTGCCGGGCTCAACATCCTCGCCCTCGCGATCGTGACCTGGATCATCGCGACCGCCGTCGCCTTCCTTCCGCAATCGTCCGTGACGGGCCAGATCCGCCAGTCCGGGGTCCTAGTCGGCCTTGACAGCCTCATCCCCGATGCGGTGCGCAACGGATTCGGGGAGGTCCGCGATGCTGTCGGCGCCACGGCCGTCCCACGGATCTTCTCGGGCCTCGGCGAGATCACCGGGCCCGACGTCCAGCCCCCAGATCCCCAGTCGATTGAAGCCGGCGCCATAGCAGCGGCTCGCGACTCCATCGTGCGGGTGACCGGTAGCGCTGGTGCCTGCAAGTCGTCGTTCAGCGGCTCCGGGTTCGTCTACGCCGAGCACTACGTCCTCACGAATGCGCACGTTGTCGCTGGCGTCAGGGCACCGACGGTCCAGGTGCGGTCGGGGGAGCCGATGTTCACGGCAACTGTCGTCGCCTTCGACCCGAAACTCGACGCGGCGGTCCTCTACGCTCCCGACCTTGATGCCCGGGCGCTCGGCTTCGCCGATGCCCCGCCCGCCTCGGGCGACGAGGCTGTCGTCGGAGGATTCCCGGGCGGGGGTCGCTATGTCGCGGCAGCCGTTCGAATCCGGACGACGGTGACGGCCAGGGGCGATGACATCTACGGCGATGCGGGGGTCGCCCGCGAGGTGTACTCCTTCCGGGGCGAGGTCTCGCCTGGCAACTCCGGGGGTCCGCTCCTCGCCATGAGCGGCTCGGTGCTTGGGATGGTCTTCGGCGCCGGTTTGCAGGACGACCCCACCGGCTACGCCATCACGGGCGCGCAACTGGCGAGCTCGGCGCAGGCGGGGCTTGGCCGCACGGCACCGGTCGACACCGGATCATGCGAGATCCGCGAGTAGCCGGCTCAGCGACGCAGTGACCGCGTCGGCATCCACGGGCTCGACGATCGTCGCCGAGTCGAGGCCGCTGCGAGCGCGCTCCGCAATCCTGCGGGCGCCGGTCGCGTTTCCCCGGGCGTCATGCGTGAGGGCAGCGCCCCACTGGGCGAGGGCCTGCCAGAGTGCGCGCTCGTCCTGCGGGGCGCAGCGCCAGCGCTGCTCGAAGACCTCGTGCGCGTGGAACGGAAGTCCCCGCTCGACGTAGGCGAGGGCCTCGAGCCAGGCCTGGGATGCCGAGACGAAGGTGCGGTCCGGCACGCTTGGGTACGCGGTGCCCGGATCGGCTCCACGGCGAAGCGGCCGTCCGAACCGGTCCCGCGGCCGCTCTAGGCCCACGATTCCCCGGGGCCGGTCATGACCTCGTGCGCTCGTTCAGCCACTCGATGATGAGGGCGCTCACCTCGGCGGGCGCCTCCTCCTGCGGGAAATGGCCCGTCTGGAGTGCCGCAAATCGGTACGAACCTGAGACGTAGCCGCCGCTCCCGCTGCAGCTGGCGCTCAGCACCATCGGATCGAGCACCCCGTGGATGTGGAGCACGTCGGTGGCGATGGGCTCGGACATCGCCGACATGAACCGAAGTCCGTCGGTGCGCCAGAAGGACCGCACGGCCCATCGGTGGTACTCAATCGAGGTGTGGGCCGTGGGCCAGCGCATGAACGCGGATCGATAGACCTCGCCCTCGGTGTCGATCCAGCCGGTCGACGCTGACCAGCGTCGCATGAGCTCCTCGACCCGGTGACCCTCCAGGCGGCGGAGCGACCGCTCCGGCAGCAGCGGCATCTGGAAGTTGAGCATGTAGCCCAGGGTGGTCCACTGGCCCGCCTTACGGAGGTTACTGCGCATGGCCCTGGGGTGAGGCATGGATATCGGGACGATGCCGAGGACCGCATCGGGCTCGAGGACTCCCATCGCCCAGGCGCCGAATGCTCCCCAACCGTGGCCGATGACGTACGCCGATGGGACGCCAATGCTGCGGAGAACCCCTGCGGCATCCGCAGTCTGGGTAGTTGGGTCGTAGCCGTGCGGGGGATGGTCGGAGCCGCCGTAGCCGCGCAGGTCCATCGCGATGGCCCGGTAGCCGGCGGCAGCGAGCGCCGTGAGCTGGTTGCGCCACGTCCACCAGAAGGTCGGGAACCCGTGCATGAGGAGGACGGCCGGACCCTCGCCGAGCTCGACCACGTGGAACCGGGCGCCGTTGGCGGAGACCTGGCGATGAGTCCACGGGCCGGGGGCCTCGATGACCCGATCAGGATCGATCAGGGGCACTCGCTACCGACCCGGTTGCTCGACTGGCGCGATGGCGCTCCGCGTCTTGGCAAGCTCGCCTAGGGCGAGCTTGGGGGCCTGAATCCGCTGCGCCTGATTGCGCGCGATGAGGCCGCACACGACGGCGGTGATGAGGAGGACGAGGCTGACGATCCCGAACCCGGCCCAGACCGGCAGGCCCATCGCGACGAAGGCGTAGGCGATGGTGACGAGCAGGAAGATCCCGAACAGGGAGGCGCAGACGAGTGCGAGGACCGCGAAGATGCCGGCCCTTGCCACGGCCTCGCTCGTTGCAGAGAGCTCAGCCTGGGTGAGCGCAATCTGCGCACGCATAAGCTTCTGTGCGTCGGAAATCGTCTTGCGGACGAGGTCGGCGATGCTGGGGTCCCCTGAGGCAGCCATGGTCAGAGGCTAGCGTCTTCGAAGTCTCAAGGCGATCGCCGCGAGTGTTGCCGCGATGATCGATGCGGCGAGGACCGCGGTCTTGGCCTCGGCGACGATCACCGGCTCGCCGGGGAAGGCGAGCTCGGTGATGAGCAGCGACACCGTGAAACCGATGCCGGCGAGCACTCCGACGGCGAAAATGTCAGACCAGCGGATGGACTTCGGCAGGGTGGCGCGGGTGAACCGGGCGACGAGCCAGGCGGTGCCGACGATCCCGATCGGCTTGCCGACGACGAGTCCTAGGACGATGCCGATCGCTACCGGCGCGCTCAGGGCCTCGACGAGCCCGATCGACCGCAGGTCGACCCCGGCGGCGAAGAAGGCAAAGATCGGAACGCAGAGGGCGGCGCTCCACGGGTGGAGCCGGTGGGCGACCCGATCCGCTGGCGGCTCAGCCTCGCCGGGGTCCGAGCGCACCCGGGTGAGCAGCCCGATCACGACTCCGGTGACCGTCGCATGGACCCCGCTCTCGTGCATCGCGTACCAGGCGACGAGCGCGAGCGGGACGTAGAGCCACGCCGACCTGATGCGGCGGCGCTGGGCGAGGGCGTAGCCGGTGAGGCAGATGATCGCGAGGGTGAACCAGGCGAGCTCGAAGTGCTTGGAATAGAAGATGGCGATGACCGTGATGGCCCCGAGGTCGTCGACCACCGCGAGGGTGAGGAGGAAGGCACGCAGGGCAACGGGCAGCCGGCGTCCGATGACTGCGAGGACGGCCAGGGCGAAGGCGATATCGGTCGCCATCGGGATTCCCCAGCCGGCCAGCGCACCGCCCGCCATCGTCGAGTTGACGGCGACGAAGATGAGCGCGGGGACGAGCATGCCGCCGAGAGCGGCGGCGATCGGCACAGCGGCCCGCGATGGCTTCGAGAGCGACCCGACGACGAGTTCGTGCTTGAGCTCAAGACCGACGACGAGGAAGAAGACCGACAGCAGGCCATCGGCCGCCCAGACACCCAGGGGTAGTTGCAGTCCCACGCTCGCTGGCCCTACAGGCAGGGCGACGAGCGCGGCGTATGAGTCGGCCCAGGGGGAGTTGGCCCAGACGAGGGCGAGCATTGCCGCGAGCAGCAGCAGGCCACCGCCGACCGTCTCGTCGCGAAGCTGCTCGACGACCCATCGGCGCTGGCGCCGGCTGAGGCGTCCGAAGAAGGGCTGACTCATGTCATCGCGAGCCTAGCCTTTACGCGCAGTTAGTCTTCGCTCGAATTCGCGGCGAGGCCAGCCGAGATGAGGGCCATGACGGCGGGATCGGCAAGGGTCGTCGCATCGCCGACATCGCGCTGCTCCGCGACATCGCGGAGCAGTCGGCGCATGATCTTGCCTGACCGGGTCTTGGGGAGCTCAGCGACGATGAGGATTTGGCGCGGCTTGGCGATCGGGCCGATCTCGTGGGCGACGTGGTCGCGCAGCTCGCGGCCTATGGAGGAGCGCCCGGAACCGTCGTCGGTCGCACCCGACCTCAGGATCACGAATGCGACGATCCCCTGGCCGGTCATTGCATCGGTCGCGCCGACGACGGCCGCCTCGGCCACCTTCGGATGCGACACGAGCGCCGACTCGACCTCGGTCGTGGAGATGCGGTGCCCTGACACGTTCATGACGTCGTCGACCCGGCCGAGCAGCCAGATGGCGCCGCCGTCATCAAGCTTCGCGCCATCGCCGGCGAAGTAGACCCCGGAGAAGTGCTCCCAGTAGCCCTCGACATACCGCTGCGGGTTGCGCCAGATCCCGCGGAGCATGGCGGGCCAAGGCTCGGTGAGGATCAGGTAGCCCCCGGTGCCATGGTTGACGGGCACCGCATGGTCATCGACGACGTCGGCGCCGATCCCGGGCAGGGCCCGCATCGCTGACCCCGGCTTGCATGCCGTGACGCCCGGCAGGGGAGCGATCATGATGGCGCCGGTCTCGGTCTGCCACCAGGTGTCGACGATCGGGCAGCGGTTGCCGCCGATCACCTCGCGGTACCACATCCATGCCTCGGGGTTGATGGGCTCTCCCACCGATCCGAGCAGCCGCAGGGACGACAGGTCCTTGCCCTGCGGCAGGTGGTCGCCCCACTTCATGAAGGTGCGGATCGCAGTCGGCGCCGTGTAGAGGATGGTCACGCCGTGGCGCTCGACGATGTCCCACCATCGGTCTTGGGTCGGCGTATCGGGGGTGCCTTCGTAGATGACCTGGGTGACGCGGTTGGACAGCGGGCCGTAGACGACGTACGAGTGGCCGGTGATCCAGCCGATGTCGGCGGTGCACCAGTAGACATCGGAGTCGGGCTTGAGGTCGAAGACCGCGTGATGGGTGTACGACACCTGGGTGAGGTAGCCCCCGGTCGTATGAAGGATCCCCTTCGGGGTTCCGGTCGTGCCCGAGGTGTAGAGGATGAACAGCGGGTGCTCGCTGTCGAAGGCCTCGGGAACGTGGGTGTCGGCCTGACGATCGACGATGTCGTGCCACCAGACGTCGCG
>JBMOKH010000152.1:0-5553 GCA_049315365.1 Candidatus Nanopelagicales bacterium | reverse complement strand
TTCGCGACCCGCGGCCTCGCCTGGACCTCCGGCTTCCTCGGGATCTCGCTCACGCTCGGCTGGGGCATCGAGGCCCTCGGGGTCGCGACCCAGTTCCCATTCGGCGACTATGCCTATTCCGATGCCCTCGGCCCTGCCCTGCTCGGCGTGCCGCTCGTCATCCCGATGGCCTGGGCGATGATGGCCTACCCCTGCCTCCTCGCCACGCAGCGCATTGTCGGCCCGGGCCTCGCGACCGCCCTCATCGGCGGCTTCCTCTTTGCCTCATGGGACCTCTTCCTCGACCCGCAGATGGTCGGCGAGGGCTACTGGGTGTGGAACACGGTGAACTGGACCCTGCCGGGCATCGATGGGATCCCGCTGCAGAACTTCCTCGGGTGGCTCCTCACGGCATGCGTCCTCATGTATCTCCTGGACCGTCTCCCCCGGAAGACCGCGAAGGATGGCGTGCCCACCCTCATGCTCTCGTGGGTCTACGTATCAAATGTGTTTGCCGCTCTCGTCTTCTTCGGCGCGCCTGCCGTGGCGCTCTGGGGAGGCATCTGCATGGGCGCAGTCGTCATCCCGTGGTGGTGGCGCGCCTGGAGTCAGCCTCAGTGGTGATCCGGGCCCTGACCGTGGTCGGGGCCGGGATCGCCGTCGCGATCACCGGGCACACGGTGGTGAACCTGCGCGCCCTGCGCACGCCGCGCCGTGACTCGACTCCCCGATCGGAGCGAGTGAGCCTGCTCATTCCCGCGCGAAACGAGCAGGCACATATCGAGCAGACGGTTCGAAGTGCGCTCGCCCAGGAAGGCGTCGACGACTTCGAGGTCATCGTCCTCGACGACGGGTCCACCGACGCCACCGGCGAGATCCTCGCATCGATCGACGACCCCCGGCTCACCGTGATGACCGGCGGCCAGGAGTCACTGCCCCACGGGTGGCTCGGCAAGCCGTGGGCATGCGCCCGGCTTGCCCGCCGCGCCGAAGGGTCGGTCCTCGTCTTCGTCGATGCCGACGTCCGCCTCGAGCCGTGGGCTACCCGAGCAGCGCTCGCCGAGATGCGCGCAGGTTCCTTCGCCCTCGTCGCGCCCTATCCCCGGCAGGTCGCGTCGTCATGGCTCGAGCGACTCGTCCAGCCGCTCGTGACCTGGTCCTGGGCCGCAACCCTCCCCCTCGGCTGGGCCGAGCGATCCCATCGCCCCTCGCTCTCCGCCGCGAACGGGCAGTTCATCGTGGTCGACGCCGGTGCTTACCGGTCCGCGGGCGGCCATGCCTGCGTACGCGGCGAGATCGTCGAGGACGTCGCCCTCATGCGGGCCCTCAAGACCGCGGGGCACCTCACCGCGACCGTCGACGGCTCTTCCCTCGCGCAGTGCCGGATGTACGAGGGGGCGGGGCAGGTCGCTGACGGATACGCCAAGAGCCTGTGGTCTGCGTTCGGCGGGCCGGCCAGGTCCATTGCCGTCAACGCCCTCCTCCTGACCGCCTATGTCGTACCAGCCGCCGCCGTGGTCGTCTCGCGCGATCGGCGCACGCGCGCCCTCGGATTCACCGGCTACGCGGCAGGCGTCGCGAGCCGCGCCCTGGTCGCCCGCCGAACGGGCGAGCGGGTCTGGCCCGATGCCGCGGCGCAACCAGCGTCGATCCTGGCCTTCGCCGCCTTGAACGCCGTTTCGTGGAGTCGCCACCTGCGCGGGACGAACTCTTGGAAGGGGCGGCCCGTCTAGCCGGCGGCCTCGTTCGCTTTGCCGGCGTCCACGGCGTCCACGGCGTCCACGATCGCATCGATGCGCTCGGCGAGCATCAGGTCGAGTTCGGTGAGCGACCCTGACGAGTGCGTCGTGAGCCGAAATGTGAGCGTGCACCAGCGGATGTCGATGTCCGGGTGGTGGTCGAGATCCTCGGCCGCCTCGGAGATTCGGTTCACCCAAGCAATTGCGGCCGCGTAGCTCGCCGCCGTGGCTGCACCGACGAGGTGCTGTCCGCGCCGCTCCCAGCGGCCGTGAGCCGCGCAGAAGCTGTCGATCTCCCGATCACCGAGCAGGTCGCGCATCCATGTCTCCTCGCGGCGGCGGCTCCGGCCGACCGACATCCGGCCACCCCACCACGGATCCTAGGCTGGCCCCATGAGCACGGTGGTGGTGATCGGCGCAGGCGTCGGGGGCCTCGCGACCGCAGCACGGCTCGCGGTGAAGGGCCACGCGGTCACGGTCCTCGAGCAGGGCGATCAGGTCGGCGGAAAGCTGCGCACCTACCGCCGTGACGGATTCGCATTCGATACCGGACCCTCGCTCTTCACCCTTCCCGCCGTCTACCGCGACCTGTTCCTCAAGACCGGCGGCCCGCTCGAGGAGTCAGTCGACCTGCAGCCGCTCGAGCCCGCCTTCCGCTACCGGTTCGCCGACGGATCAACGGTCGTCATGCCGGGGGTCGACCCGGCACGGTGCGCGGCAGCACTGGGTGCCGCCTTCGGCGGAACAGCCGAGGCGGACTGGCGGGCACTCATGCAGCGTGGCGGGGCCATGTGGCAGATCACCCGCGAGCCGTTCCTTCAGTCGCCGCTCAGCGGGCTCAAGAGCGTCCTGTCGCTCGCGAGGAACCCCCAGGACATACGCACCGTCGCGCCATTCACGTCCCTTCGGGCGCTCGCCGGGCAGTATCTCCACGATCCCAGGCTCGTCACGCTGCTCGACCGATATGCGACCTACACCGGCTCCGACCCCCGCCTGGCTCCCGCCGTCCTCGCGACAGTGCCCTACGTCGAGCAGACCTTCGGCGCGTGGCACCTCGGTGGCGGGCTCGGCACCCTCGCAGACGCCCTTGCGGCCCGGTGCGCCGAGCGCGGGGTCACCGTGCGACTCGGCACCTCCGTGGCGTCCATCGACCTCTCGGACGGCAGGGCCAGCGGGGTCACCCTTGACGACGGAACGCGCATGGAAGCCGACATCCTCGTCGCGAACGCCGATGCCGGGCAGGTGTACGGCACGCTGCTCGCCGTCGATCCGCGGGCCGCCCGGCTGGCGAAGGACCTCGCCAAGTCGCCGGCATCGCTCGCCGGCTTCGTCCTGCTCCTCGCAGTCAAGGGTCGAACCCCGGGAATCGAGCATCACAACGTGTGGTTCCCCGAGCGGTACGACGCGGAGTTCGACGACATATTCGGATCCCGGCCCCGGCCGGTTCAGGATCCGACGGTCTACGCCTGCGTGCCCGATGATCCGCTCATGCGTCCTGACTCGGACCACGAGTCGTGGTTCGTCCTCGTCAATGCGCCCCGCCATGGCGACGGCCGGGATCGCACCGTCGACTGGTCACAGCCCGGCGTCGCCGAGGCCTACGCCGATCACGTGCTCGCGGTGCTCGCCGAGCGCGGAACCGACCTGCGCGACCGGGTCCTTTGGCGCGAGATTCGCACCCCGGCAGACTATGAGCGCGACGTACGAGCCCCCGGAGGCTCGATTTACGGCACCTCGAGCAATGGGTCGCGGGCCGCATTCCAGCGTCCGGCGAACGCATCGCCGATCCCCGGCCTCTTCCTCGTCGGGGGATCGGCGCATCCGGGGGGCGGGCTGCCCCTGGTCGGGATGAGCGCCGAGATCGTTGCCACGCTCGTCGGCCGAGCCCCGTCCAAATCCCAGTAGCCGAGCAGCAACCCGGGCAAGATGAACGAATAGGCGCCCAGATCGTGGTTATTCGTTCAGGCTGCCCGGATTCCGGGTCGGATGCGAGGGGGTTGGGCGCCTGGTGGCCTTGGGCTGGGGTGGCATAGGACGAAGCCATGACGCGAGGCGGCCATCGCGCCCTACCTCCCGCAAACGTTCCTCGGTCGCATCGCGGCCCTCCTGCGTCGAGACGATGACGAGTTGGTCGCCCGCCCGGATCCGCGAATGCTCGTCGACCGCCTGCGCCTGCCGACCACGGACGATCAACGACACCACCGACCCACGGGGCAGCCCGAGCTCGCTCACGAAGGTGCCGACGAGGCCGGATCCCTGCGGCACGTCGACGCCGAGCACGAGGGCGCTCATGCCATCGAGGGGCGCGCTCTCCAATTCCAGCTCCGTCACGCCGGTCGGGGTGTCCAGGCCCAGGCGCCGTGCCAGCAGCGGGAGGAGTGGCGTCTGGACGAGGAGCAGGACCAGCACGATGATGAGCGTCGCGTCGAACACCAGCTCAGACCCCGTGAGGCCCAGGCCGAGCGGGATGGCGGCGAAGACGATCGGCACCGCCCCTCGCAGGCCTGCCGAGCCGGCAAAGGCGATCTCCTGCCATGCCCACCTGAAGGGCGCCAATGACAGCAGCGCCGCGAGAGGCCGGGCAAGGACCACGAGGGTCACGCCGGCAATCGCTGCGACACCCAGCGCCTGCGGCAGCCGGGAAACGTCGGCGAACAGCCCGAGCATGACGAACAGGCCGATCTCGGCCACCCACGCCAGCCCGTCGGCAAACCCCATGATCGAACGGCGGTGGGGCAGCCTCCTCGCCGAGCCGATGAGCACGCCTGCCAGGTACACCGCCATGAAGCCGGACACGTGCAGCACGTCGGCCAGGGCGTAGGCACCGATAAGCAGCGCCAGGGCCGCTATCGGATAGAGGCCGACCGCAGGAAGTGCCAGCCGAGGGAGCAGCCACTTGGCCATCAAGCCCACGGCAACGCCGACCACCACCCCACCGGCGATTTCAGCCGCGATCAGCCCTGCCACCTGCCACCACGGAGCGGTGCCGAACTGGCCGCTCGCCACGATGCTCACGAGGACGACGACCGGGGCGTCGTTGAAGCCCGCTTCTGCCTCGAGAAGGGACCGCAGCCGGGGTGAGACGTGCAGGCCGCGCATGACGGTGAACACGGCCGCGGCATCGGTTGCCGCGAGCACCGCGCCGAGGAGCACCGCCAGTTGGACCTCGAGCCCGGCAAGCAGGACGAGCGGAAGGGCGACGACCGCGATGCTCACGAGGACGCCTAAGGAGGCGAGGACGGTCGCCGGCCCGAGCACGGGGCGCAGCTGGGATGCCCGTGTCGTGAGTCCGCCGTGGGCGAGGATGAGCGCGAGGGCCGAATAGCCGAGCACGGTAGCCAGCTCGGCATCACTGACGCGGATATCGGGGAATGCGAAGCCAAGACCGAGGCCCAGGACGAGGTACAGCAGGAGTCCCGGCACGCCGAGCCGCCCGGCGAGCCGGACCCCGAGGATCGACACGAGGACGATCGCCGAGCCGATGAGGAGCGCCGGGGCAAGGCCTTCCAGCGACATGTCTCGCTAGTCCGAGCCGAGGCCCAGGGCCTCATACACCTCACGCGTCGACGTCGAGCGATTGAGCGTGTAGAAGTGCAGGCCGGGTGCTCCGAGGTCGAGCAACTCCTGCGCGAGCTCCGCCGCGACCTCCACGCCGAGGGCATGAACGGCGTCAGGGTCATCCTTGACGAGGGCGAACCGGGCGGCCAGCGCCGCGGGGAAAGCGGCGCCCGAGAGCGCGGCGAAGCGCTCGATCTGCGCGACATTCGTCACGGGGAGCAGGCCGGGCAGGATCGGCATCGTGCAGCCATGGCGGCGCGCATCGCTCACGAGCCGC
>JBMOKH010000151.1:0-5554 GCA_049315365.1 Candidatus Nanopelagicales bacterium | reverse complement strand
TTCGCACCTGGCTGTTCAGCAGTGTCGTCCGCGCCCATCTCGAGTCCGACTGCCTGCCGTGGAGCGACGCCGCGATCTCGGGTTGGATCCTTGATCCGGACCGCAAGAAGATGAGCAAGTCGAAGGGCAATGTCGTCACCCCCATGGCGATGCTCGACGAGTACAGCTCCGATGCCGTTCGGTACTGGGCCGCGTCGGGCCGACCCGGAACCGACACCGCGTTCGATGTCGGCCAGATGAAGATCGGTCGCCGGCTCGCCATCAAGATCCTCAACGCGAGCAAGTTCGTGCTCATGCTCGATCCGAAGTCCGACGCCGTTGCCATCACTGAGCCGCACGATCGGGCGCGGATCGCCGCGCTCGCCGAGACCGCACGTCAGGCAACCGTCGCCTTTGAGCAGTTCAACTATGCGAAGGCACTCGAGGTCGCAGAGACCTTCTTTTGGGACTTCACCGACGACTACCTCGAACTAGTCAAGGAGCGCGCCTACGGTGCCGAGGGCGAGGCCAAGGCAGATTCCGCGAAGGCGGCCCTCGCGGTCAGCCTCGACACGATTCTTCGCCTGTTCGCCCCGTTCCTCCCGTTCGTCACCGAGGAGGTCTGGAGCTGGTGGCAGGAGGGAACCGTCCATCGCGCGTCCTGGCCGGACAGTGAGGCGCTTGCGGCGCTTGCCCAGGGCCAGGATCGGGCACTCCTCGGCGATCTTGCCGCGGTGCTCACCTCGATTCGCAAGGCGAAGAGCGATGCGAATGCCTCAATGCGCGCCGATGTCGCATCCGCTGTCATCACCGCGCCCGCCGACGCCATCGATCTGCTGCGCGCCGCTTCCGGCGACATCGCGGCAGTCGGACGGATCGCCGACCTCACGTTCGTCGAGGGACCGCAGTTGTCGGTGGAGGTCGCGCTCGCCGAGGTGCCGTAGCAGCGCCGGAAGCCGCGTGCCCCCAGACTGCCATGCCCCCGCTGCCATGCCCCCGCTGCCATGCCCCCGCTGCCATGCCCCCGAAGTAGGGCTGAACGCCATCGCTGCGGCGGAATAGAAGGGGCCGAAAACGCCGGGGGTGGCTCGCTTGGTCCCCCCGGAAAGCAAGCCACCCTCAGGGCGTTTCGGCCGTGCCAAACGTAGCGAACGCGTCACGGGAAACGCCCGCGCTGGACTACGGCACACGGGCATTGTCCGGATAAATCCGGACACAGGTGAACATGCCGGACGAAGCCCAGCCCCGCAAGGGACGTCCCTCGGTCATGGCATCCGGTATCCGGGCCGCCTAACCGTATTTCTGGTCAATTGACCTGCATCTTGGTCAGTGCATCCAAGGAAGCCTTGGCGCCGTCAGTCATCGTTCTTCAGGCGGACTTCCTGTGTCAGGCGGACTTCTCGCGTCGCTCCCGACGGGGAGCGGCGTCCCGCGGCACGAGGGTCGGGTTCACGTTGTCACGCACCACCTCGCCGCTGATGACGACCTTTCCGACATCGGTGCGGCTCGGGACCTCGTACATGACGTTGAGGAGAACCTCTTCAAGGATCGCCCGCAGGCCGCGAGCCCCGGTTCCGCGCTTCAGTGCCTGCTCGGCGATCTCCTCGAGTGCCTCCGGCTCGAACTCGAGGCCGACGCTGTCGAGCTCGAACAGTCGCTGGTACTGCTTGGTGAGAGCGTTGCGCGGCTCGGTGAGCACCGAGACGAGCGCCTCCCGGTCGAGCTTGGAAACTGCGGTGAACACCGGCAGGCGGCCGACGAACTCGGGGATCATGCCGAACTTCAGTAGGTCCTCGGGCAGGGCCTGGCCGAAGATATCCGCCGGATCGCTGTTGTCGTCGGTCACCCGCTCGCCCTCGACGAGGTCGAAGGTGAACCCGAGCTGCTTCTTGCCGATCCGCTGCTCAATGATGCGATCGAGCCCGGCGAAGGCGCCACCGACGATGAAGAGCACGTTCGTGGTGTCGATCTGGATGAACTCCTGGTGCGGGTGCTTGCGCCCGCCCTGCGGCGGCACGGATGCGGTGGTGCCCTCGAGGATCTTCAGGAGCGCCTGCTGCACCCCCTCCCCTGAGACGTCGCGGGTAATCGATGGGTTCTCGCTCTTTCGGGCGACCTTGTCGATCTCATCGATGTAGATGATGCCGGTCTCGGCCTTCTTGACGTCGTAGTCGGCAGCCTGGATGAGCTTGAGGAGGATGTTCTCGACATCCTCGCCCACGTAGCCGGCCTCGGTGAGCGCCGTGGCGTCAGCGATCGCGAACGGCACGTTGAGCATGCGGGCGAGGGTCTGGGCCAGCAGGGTCTTGCCCGAGCCGGTCGGGCCAAGCAGCAGGATGTTCGACTTGGCGAGCTCGACCTGATCGTCCTTTGGCCGGTCGCCGGTGGTCGCCTGCACGCGCTTGTAGTGGTTGTAGACCGCCACGGCCAGCGCCTTCTTCGCGGTGTCCTGCCCGATGACGTACTCGTCGAGGAAGTCAAAGATCTCCCGTGGCTTGGGTAGGTCGCCCCACTGAACATCGGAGGCCTCGTTGAGCTCCTCTTCGATGATCTCGTTGCACAGGTCGATGCACTCGTCGCAGATGTACACGCCCGGACCGGCAATGAGCTTCTTGACCTGTTTTTGGCTCTTCCCACAAAAGGAGCACTTCAACAGGTCGCCGCTTTCGCCGATCCGAGCCACGACATCGATCCTTCCGGTTCACTCCTGCCCGGCAACCGCGCGAACAGGCTATGACCGTACCCTGTCACACCGACAATTGCAGGTGTCCACCACGCTTTAGCCGGACAATCTTGCGTCGACCCGTGCTACTTAGCGTTACCTACTTACACCTTGCGTGAGGCGATGACCTGATCGATGATTCCGTAATCCTTCGCCATCGCCGCCGTGAGGATTTTGTCGCGCTCGATATCCTTCGCTACCTCTTCGGCACTCCTGCCGGTGTGAAGGGCGAACATGCCCTCCATCTCGACCCGCATGCGCAGGATCTCGTTGGCCTGGATCTCGATATCGGAACCCTGACCGCCGCCCTCGGTGTACGGCTGGTGGATGAGGATGCGCGCATGCGGAAGGGCGAACCGCTTCCCGGGCGTGCCGGCCGCAAGGATGACCGCCGCGGCTGAGGCAGCCTGGCCGAGACACACGGTCTGCACCTGCGGCTTCACGAACTGCATCGTGTCGTAGATCGCGGTCATCGCGGTGTACGAGCCGCCGGGTGAGTTGATGTAGATCTGGATATCGCGATCCGGATCCATGGACTCCAGGCACAGCAACTGAGCCATGACGTCATCGGCCGAGGCATCGTCGATCTGGACGCCGAGGAAGATGATGCGCTCCTCGAAGAGCTTCGTGTAGGGGTTGTGGACGCGCTCGCCGTTTGCGTGGCGCTCACGGAACTCAGGAAGGATGTACCTGCTCTGCGGATTGAGGAACGTCACTGCTTGTCTCCCTTGCCACTCTTAGCGCTCTTCACTGCCGGGGCGTCCGTCGAATTGCGGTACACGTGGTCGATGAGGCCGTAGGTCTTGGCATCCTCGGCCGTGAACCAGCGGTCGCGGTCAGAGTCGGCCTCGATCGTCTCGAGGGTCTGGCCGGTGTGGCTCGCGATCAACTCGGCCATGCGCTTCTTGATGAACAGCATCTGCTCGGCCTGGATCTTGATGTCGCTCGCCGTTCCGCCAATGCCGCCGAGCGGCTGATGCATCATGATGCGAGTGTTCGGGGTCGCGTACCGCTTTCCGGCCGCTCCCGCGCAGAGGAGGAACTGGCCCATCGATGCAGCGAGGCCCATCGCGATGGTCGTCACGTCATTGGGGATCAACTGGATCGTGTCGTAGATGACCATCCCCGCAGTGATCGAACCGCCCGGGGAGTTGATGTACAAGGTGATGTCGGCGTCGGGATCCTCCGCCGCAAGCACCTGAAGCTGCTTGGCGATGCGGTTGGAGTTCTCGTCGCGCACCTCGCCCTCGAGCCACACGATGCGCTCGCGCAGCAGCCTCTCGTCGAGCATGTCGCCGAATCCGGCCATGCTGCCCCCGCCGCGCAACGCCGGCCCATCGATACCGAACTGGGTCATGCCACTCACCGAACCTCCAGATATAAGACCGTCATACGACCATAACGTGGCGAGCGCCCATCGGCTTCCCTGTCGGCGCCGTGTTCGCCCGCAGCCAAAGACAAGTTCACCCGCAACGACCGCAATGCGAGCGCTACGACTCCTCCTCGACCGTCTCCATGGTCGTCATGCTGCCCATGTCGGGCAGTTGATTCAGCTGGGCATCGAGCGCCTTGAGGTCGACGACATTGCCGTCAGCATCGACGACGGTCGCCTGCTCGAGGACGGTCGCAAGCGACTTCGCGCGCCGGATGTCCTGGATCGCCATGGGTACCTGCCCGGCCTCGACGAGTGCCTGGGCGAATGCGTCGGGCGCCATGCCGTATCTCGGAGCTTGCTGCACGAGCCACGCTGAGAGCTCTGACTCGCCGACCGAGACCTCGGCGGCCTCGGCAACCTTGTCGAGCACGAACTGGCTCTTGAGACTGGCCCGAGCCTGCTGCTCGACCTCGGCGCGATGCTCCTCGCCGCTGTCGTGGCCGTCCTCGAAGTGCGACGCGACCTCATCGGCGATGACCGACTCGGGCAGCGGGATGTCGACCCGCTCAAGGAGGACCTCGAGCACCTTGTTGCGTGCCTCCGCCCCCTGCTCAAGTCGCTTGAGTCGAACCAGACGCTTGGTGAGATCGTCGCGCAACTCCGCAACCGTGTCGAACTCGGACGCCATCTGAGCGAAGTCGTCGTCGAGCGCCGGCAACTCGCGCTCGCGCACCGCCTGCACCACGACGCTGACCGTGAGCGGCACGCCCGTCCAATCACCGTTCTCCGGGGTGAAGATGAACCGGCGGACCTCGTCCTTCACCGCTCCGCGAACCGCATCATCGAATCCGGGGAGCATGCCATCGGTTCCGAGCTCGTACGACATGGCGTTGCCGGTGAGGTCCTCGATCGGGTCCTCATCTGCGGTGAAGCCCGAGATGTCGACGAGGAGGAGATCGCCGTCGGCAGCCGCCCGATCGACCTCCTTTAGGCTCGCGAACCGCGAGCGCAAGTTGTCGACCTGGATCTGGATGTCCTCTTCCTGAGGCTCTGCGTTGGTGACCTCGACCCGCAGGCTCGCGAAATCGGGGAGATCGAATTCAGGACGGACGTCGACCTCGGCCGTGAAGGCAAGGTGCTTGCCGTCCTCGATCTCCGTCACCTCGACCTCGGGGCGGCCGACCGGCACGACCTCGTGAGTGCGCAATGCCTCCTCATAGGCCTTTGGGATGGCATCGTTCACGGCCTCGTCGAGCACGGCCCCGCGGCCGAAGCGCTGCTCGATGACCCGAGCCGGCACCTTGCCCTTCCGGAAGCCCGGGATGCTCACCTGCTTGGCGATGCGCGCATACGCAGCGTCCAAGGATGGCTGCATCTCGTCAAAGGGCACCTCGACCGTGAGCTTGACTCGGGTCGGGGACAAGGTCTCGACGTCGCTCTTCACTTCTGATCCGTCTCCTCGGTTGATCGAACATCTC
>JBMOKH010000150.1:0-5568 GCA_049315365.1 Candidatus Nanopelagicales bacterium | reverse complement strand
CACGAACGACTGGCACCACGAACGAATCAGCAACGACGCCGCGCGACACCGGTCACGGGGCACCAACGAAGGGAACGAAATGTCCAACAATGCCATCGGCATCATTGAAACAAAGGGCTACGTCGCTGCATTCGCGGCAGCTGACGCAATGGTCAAGGCAGCCAACGTGGCCATCGTTGGCCGCGAGCAGGTGGGAGCCGGGCTCGTCGCGATCACGATCGTCGGTGACGTAGGCGCCGTGAAGGCAGCGACCGAGGCCGGCGCTGAGACCGCGAACGCTGTCGGCGAGCTCGTGAGCGTCCATGTCATCCCGCGCCCGCATACCGAGTTGGCTAAGTTCTTCGCGGTGTCAGGCGACAAGAAGGCGTGACCGAGCACCCGCCCTTGGCGGGGCCCGAGCTCCGCGTCTATCTCCCGCTCGTCGATCTGCAGCCGCAGTTCGCCGCGTACCTCGGCACGCCCACCCGTGCCCGTGGCTATCCCCCGTTCGCGGGCCAGCACGCCCTCATCATCGAGGTCGCGCCCGGGCTCGCGATCGAGCGAGTAACCGACCTTGCGCTGCGCTCGGTTCCGGGCATCGAGCCCGGCATCCTGTTCGTCGAGCGGCAGTTCGGTGTCCTCGAGGTCCACGCCGACTCGATGGACGACGTGTCACGGGCGGGGCAGGCTGTGCTCGACGGTATCGGGGCGAAGGCCGAGGAGCAGTTGCGTCCGCGCATCCTCTATGCCGACGTGATCGAGGACGTCACCGACCAGCACGCGGTGATCATCAATCGCAACAGGCAGGGCTCGATGCTGCTGCCCGGCGAGAGCCTCCTCGTGTTCGAGATGACCCCGGCCCTCTTCGCTGCGATGGCGGCGAACGAGGCCGAGAAGGCGGCTCCTGACATCACGCTCGTCGACGTCCAGATGATCGGTGCCGCCGGCCGCGTCTACATTGGGGGCCCGACCGAGGCGGTCGAATGCGCACGCGAGGCGATCACGAAGGCGCTTGTTGCGGTTGTCGGCCGGGAGCAGTGAGGTGAGATGAGCGCGGAGGCGGCGGTGTTCGAGGAGTTCGCGAGGGCGGCCCTCCCGTTCTTTGGGATCAGCCAGGACGCCGTGGTCACCCTGCTGAACATCTCGGAGAATGGCACCTTCCGGATCGACGATCCGGTGCAGGGCCGTTCCGTGCTTCGCGTCCACCGCACGGCGTACCACACGCGGCAGGCGGTGCTGGGCGAGTTGGACTGGATCTCGGCGCTCCGGGCAGACCAGGTCGTCAACACCCCGGCCTACCTCCCGGCGTTGAACGGCGAGCCCGTCGTGACCGCTCGGCTCGCAGGCGGCGACGAGAGATTCGTCGTCCGCTTCGCTTGGGTCGACGGCAGCGAGCCGACGGAGGACCGCCTCCAGCAGGATTTCGTGCAACTCGGGTCGATCACGGCGCGCCTGCACGAGCACGCGAGGCAGTGGCAGCGTCCCGCTGGCTTCAGCCGGTTCGTATGGGACTACGACACGTCGCTCGGTGAGCGTGGTCACTGGGGACGTTGGCAGGACGGGCTAGCGGTCGATGCCGGGGCCATTGACATCCTCACGCGCTGCTCGGGCCGGATCAAGGAGCGCCTTGACCGCTATGGCAAGGGCCCGGACCGATTCGGCCTAGTGCACGCCGACATGCGCCTGGCGAACCTGCTCGTCCACGGCGACGAGGTCACCGTCATCGACTTCGATGACTGCGGGCTCAGCTGGTTCATGTACGACCTAGGGTCGTCCCTCTCGTTCATCGAGCACGAGCCGTATGTGCCAGACCTCATCGAGGCTTGGGTCGCCGGGTATCGAATGGTGAAGGATCTGAGCGCCGAGGACGAGGCCGAGCTGCCGACCTTCATCATGCTCAGGCGCCTGCTGCTCGTGGCATGGATCGGATCTCATGTCAGCACCGAGACCGCCCAGGCGATGGGCGATGAATACACGACGACTAGCTGCCGGCTGGCAGAGGAATACCTGACAAGAAGGTTCTAGGAGAGGAGTTCACATGTTCACGTCATTGGAAGGCCGGTCCGCCATCGTCACAGGGGGTACGAAGGGCATCGGCAAGGGCATCGCCCGGGTCTTGGCGAAGGCGGGTGCGAACGTCCTCATCACGGGACGCAATCAGCAGGATGCCGAGCGCGCCGTGGCTGAGCTCGCGGACCTCGGGTCCGGGAGGGCGGCATTCTTCATCGGCGACGTCGCCGTCCGCTCCTCGTGCGACGCGATGGCGCAGGCAGCGATCGATGCCTTCGGGGGCATCGACATCGCATGCGCGAACGCGGGCATCTTCCCCGCGGCTCACCTCGCCGGCATGTCGGAGGCGGATATCGACCTCATGCTCGACACGAACGTCAAGGGCACCATCTTCACGGTGCAGGCCTGCCTGCCTGCCCTCATCGCCTCGGGTCGCGGCCGCGTCATCTTGACCTCGTCGATCACCGGCCCGATCACCGGGTCGCCGGGGTGGTCCCATTACGGGGCGAGCAAGGCGGCGCAGCTCGGCTTCATGCGGACGGCCGCAATCGAGCTTGCCCCGCACGGCATCACCGTCAATGCAGTGCTCCCGGGCAACATCGCGACCGAGGGGCTCGCGGACCTCGGCCCGGAGTACCGGCGCTCCATGGAGATGTCGATCCCGCAGCGACGCCTCGGCGAGGTCGAGGACATCGGCTACGCAGCATTGTTCTTCGCGACGGACCAGGCGGCCTATGTCACCGGGCAGGCGCTCGTTGTCGACGGTGGACAGGTCCTCCCCGAGTCGCTCGCCGCGCTGGAGGAGATGTAGGGCGTGGGCGCCACGGGGTCTGACGAACCCGCTCAGATCGGGGCGACCGCCGACGAGGTGCGCCGCCGCCTCCTTGCGATGATCGAGCGCGGCACCCTTCAGCCGGGCCAGAAGCTGGCTGCCGAGAGGGAGCTCGCCGTGACCGCGGGCGTGAGCAGGTCAACCCTCCGGCAGGCCCTTGCGGCCCTCGAGGACTCGGGCGCGATTCGCCGGATCCCCGGACGGGGAGGTGGCACGTTCATTGCTGCGGCGAAGGTCGAGCGCGATCTCTCGCGTATCGTCGGCGTGCCGATGCTGCTGCGCGATCAGGGGTTCACGGCCGGTTCGAGGGTCGTGCGAGTCGGCGTCGCGACGGCCGGCGACGTGGCGGGCGAGGCACTCGGCATCAGGGCCTCGGACTTCGTCATCGCGCTCGTGCGCATTCGGCTCGCGGACGGCGTCCCCATCTCTCTCGAGCATGCGATGTTCCCAGCTGAGCTCGTCCCTGGACTCCCTGAGCGCGAACTCGGTGGCTCGCTCTATGAATTACTCGACGCGGAGTACGGCTTGCGCCCGGAGGAGGCGACAGAGCACATCGAGGTCGTCGCAGCCTCGGCTGATGAGGCCGCGATCTTGTCCATCGAGCCGGGCGCGCCCCTCATCTCGATCACCCGAACCACCCGAGACGCCAGAGGCGTTGCCTTCGAGTATTCACACGACCTGTTCCGCGCCGACCGCACGCGGATCGCCGTGAAGGTGAAGGGCACGCCGAGTTCGGAGAAGGCGCGGCTACGCGGCAGGGTCGTCGAACTGGTCCCCTGACGGCAACCCCTGGGACCCGTGCGCTCCCGAACACGATGGCCACCGGCGACCTGTGCAGGTCGTCAACGCCATGGACCCCTAGGACGGCGAACGGCGTTGCGCACTTGAGGGCGCGACACAGAACGGCCGCTGGCCATATCGGGTCACGTTGATCTCCGCCCGATCGCACGCCCATGACGACGAGCCCTGCTCTGCCGCCGCGGGCAACGGACCGCTTTCCGGCTCTAACCGGTAACGAGGCACCGTGGTGTTTCGCCCAATGTGTCACGGCGCCCCGGACCACGCCGGACGCCGAATTGTCACCGCTCACCATACGCCCCTGGCATTCTGTATAGATACCTGTACAGTTTGGGTTATGAGCCTGATCGTGTTTGAGCCCCACGTCGTCTCCGTGACAGAGGCAGCGGCACGGGGCCTCCCGAAACTCGTGCGCGAGGCGGAGATGGGTGAGGACCTGGTCGTCGAGCGCCGGGGCAAGGCGGTGGCAGCTCTCATCAGCATGCAGCACCTAGACGAGATCCGACGGCTCGAGCGTGACCTTCAGGATTCCGTTCTCCTGCTCGCCCGGCTTGCCACCGACAGTGGCGCACGAACGTCACTAGATGGTGTCATCGCCCACTTCGGGTTCGACCGGGAGGTACTTGAGGCTGAACTGGACGAAGACCTCGCCACGGATCGGTAGTGAGCGCTCCCCGGAAGCACCCGTCCGCTAAGAGCAAGTCCGCTACCCGTGCCGGAAGACACCCAGCAGCAATTCGGGTGCAGGTCCGATTCACGGACCCGGCCCTTGAGGACCTGTTGGCCATGGCTCGCAAGGGTGACCCGCAGGTTGCTCGCGCCGCACTCAAGAAGTGCCTGATGCTGGAGCGGAACCCCGAAGCTGGCGAACCACTCATGGGCGGCCTCATTGGCTACCGGAAGTTGGTGGTGGGCGACCGTGACTGGCGCGTTGTCTGGCGCGTTACCCACGACGACTCGGGTGCGATCGTCGTGGAAGTCGCCGAGATCTGGGCGTTCGGTGCGCGAAGCGACGCCGAGGTCTACGCCGAGTTGTCGTACCGGGTCAAGGCGTTAGGAAGAGACCCTCACACCGTGCCTCTGGCCGCGTCCATCGATGCCCTGGGCAAACTCGCTTGCGGATTGGCGGCCCAACCGGAGCCTGAGGGCGGATTGCCACCGTGGCTGGTTCACGTGTTGACCAGCGTCGTCGCCATGCCCGAGACGGAGGTGCGCCACCTGAGCGAGACGGAAGCTCGCAGTGTCTGGGATGCCCACAAGGGCCGCGCCCGCTGAAGCGCCTCAGGTCCCATCTCTGCGGTCAGCTTGCTTGGCCGCCCATGCGCTCGGATGGTTGTGGCCGAAAGGAAAGCGAAGGACCCCCTCGGTCCTCCCGTAAACGGGATTCTCGAGGGGGTCCTACCTGCCAAGTTGGGGCAGATTGCTTGGTGGTGCTAGTTGCTGAGGCGAACCGGTCCGTTGGTGACGATGGACTTGCCGGTCATGGCCTTGCAGGTGCCGTCGAGCGAGCACGCCTGCGAGTAGGAGCCCTTCACAGCGAAGTTCTTCTCCGCACCGCTGTCGGTGTAGAGGATTACGAACGGCTTTCCGCCCTTGGCGAAGTTGCAGGTGACGTTTCCGGCCTTTGCGGTGCACCCGTTGTAGGTCGCTCCGACGATCCAATCCTCGAGGGTCTTGAAGGCCTCGGCGCCCGGGGTGCCCGTGAACATCTGGATGCCCCAGAGGTCATTGTCGGGCTCCCAGCGGTACCAGTAGGTGCGGCTGAGGCCGAGGCGGATCGAATCGAGGTAGGTACGCCCGACCCAGTCAGCGGCCTTCTCACCCTCGATGTCGACATCGGGGTTGAGGGGGCCTGGGCCCTTGAGCCCGAGGTTGTTCTCGGTGTCCCAGAGGGGCTTGGCGGGTGCTCCGGCGGCCTTGAGGACGGCGATCCACTTCTTCGCCAGACC
>JBMOKH010000149.1:0-5569 GCA_049315365.1 Candidatus Nanopelagicales bacterium | reverse complement strand
CCAAAAGCGTGAAAGGAGGCGCGATGCTTGAGGATCGTCGCCTCGCCGTGCTCCGGGCCATCGTCGAGGACTACGTCTCCACCCATGAGCCGGTCGGCTCGAAGGCGCTCGTCGAGCGACACAGCCTCGGGGTCTCGCCCGCGACGATCCGCAACGACATGGCCGCGCTCGAGGACGAGGGCTACATCGCCCAGCCGCACACGAGCGCGGGCCGCGTCCCGACCGACCTCGGCTACCGCCTCTTCGTCGACCGTCTCTCCGGCGTCAAGCCGCTCAGCCCGGCCGAACGGCGCGCGATCCACGAGTTCCTCGGATCCGCCGTCGACCTCGACGACGTCATGATCCGCACCGTTCGGCTCCTCGCCCAGATCACCAGGCAGGTCGCGCTCGTCCAGTACCCGTCCCTCATCGAGAGCACCGTCCGCCACATCGAGCTCATCGCCCTGAGCCCCACCCGGGTGATGATGGTGCTCATCGCCAACACCGGCCGGGTCGAGCAGCGGGTCATCGAGTGCTCGGCACCGGTCGACGAGTCGGCCCTCGCCGACCTGCGGGCACGGCTCCTGACCGCTGTGGCCGGCCACCCGTCGGCCCAGGTCGACGACACTGTCGCGGGCTTCACCGAGTCGTGCCCGGCAGAGCTGAGGCCCCTCGCGGGTGCCATCGTCGCGACCCTGCTCGAGGCCATGACCGAGCGCATCGACGAGCGCGTCATCCTCGGCGGCACCGCCCACCTCGCCCGCTACGGCGAGGCGTTCCCGCTGGCCATCCAGCCCGTGCTCGAGGCGCTTGAGGAGCAGGTGGTGCTCCTGCGGCTCCTCGGCGAGGCGACGATGAGCACCGGGGTCACCGTCCGGATCGGTCACGAGAACCCGGTCGAGGGCCTCGAGTCGACATCGGTCATTACCGCCCGGTACAGCCGGGGCAACAAGACCGTCGCGTCCCTCGGCGTCGTCGGTCCAACACATATGGATTACCCCGGAACGATGGGCGCCGTGCATGCCGTTGCGCAGTACGTCAGCCGCATCCTGGATGAACAGTGAGTCCCGTGGCCACCGATTTCTACGCCCTGCTCGGCGTTGCGCGCGATGCCTCACCCGAGGAGATCAAGAAGGCGTACCGCAAGCTCGCCCGCGAGTTGCACCCCGACGTGAACCCCGACCCCGAGCATCAAGAGCGGTTCAAGATGGTCACGGCGGCCTACGAGGTGCTGAGCGACCCCGAGAAGCGCCAGATGTACGACATGGGCGCAGACCCTCGCCAGGCCGGCGGCGGGTTCAGCGGCGGGTTCGACTTCGGCGACATCATGGACGCCTTCTTCGGCGGCGGCTCCCAGCGAGGCCCTCGCACCCGGGCCAGGCGCGGGCAGGACGCCCTCATCCGAATCCAGATCGACCTCGAGGACACCGTCTTCGGCGCGAACCGCGACCTCACCGTCGACACGGCGGCATCGTGCGGAGCCTGCGCAGGTGCCGGAACCGCTCCGAACAGCCAGGCCACGACATGCGCCATGTGCAAGGGCCGCGGCGAGATCCAGCAGATGCAGCGGTCATTCCTCGGCCAGATCATGACCGCGCGACCATGCCCCCAGTGCCAGGGCTTCGGCCAGACCATCCAGCACCCATGCCCCGAGTGCGCGGGCGACGGCCGGGTCCGCACCCGGCGCACCCTCACGATCCAGATCCCGCCCGGCGTCGACTCCGGCACCCGGATTCAGCTCACCGGGGAGGGCGAGGTCGGCCCGAACGGCGGGCCCGCCGGCGACCTCTACGTCGAGATCGCCGTGACCTCCCACCCGGTGTTCGAGCGCCAAGGCGATGAGCTCCACTGCACCGTTACGCTCCCGATGACCTCCGCGGCACTGGGCACCTCCGTCACCTTCGACACCCTCGACGGCGAGCAGGTCCTCGACATCCGGCCCGGCACGCAGCCGGGCGAGGTGCTCCTCCTGCGCGGGAAGGGGGCAGCGCGGCTGCGAAGCCCGGCGCGCGGCGACCTGCACGTCCACCTCCTCGTCGAGGTCCCGACCAAGCTCGACGACGCCCAGGCGGCGCTCCTTCGCCAGCTCGCGGCCCTGCGCTCCGAGGAGGGTGCCCGTGTCGGCGCCGATACCCATGAGGCGACCGGTGGCATCTTCTCCCGGCTGAAGGACGCGTTCACCCAGAAGTGACAGCCTCCGTCTTCCTTGCGACCCCCGCCGAGCTCGCCGGCGCACGGGTCGGGTCTGCGCTGACCATCGTCGGCCCGGAGGCCCGGCACGCCGTGAGCGTCATGCGGATGGAGCCGGGCGAGGGAATCGAATTGGTCGATGGCGGGGGCAGGCGCGTGCGCGGCACCGTCGCGTCCATAGGTGGCCGCGACTCGCTCGGGATTCTCGTCGCCGACGTCACCGACGAACCGGAACCCGGGCTGCGCCTCACCGTTATCCAGGCCCTGCCGAAGGGCGAGCACGCCGAGCTGGCGGTCGATCTCATGACCCAGGTCGGGGTCGACACCATCGTTCCGTGGGCCGCGCAGCGCTCGGTCGCGCAGTGGAAGCCAGATCGCGCCGAGAAGGCGCGGGCCAAGTGGATGGCGGCCGCAGGGGCAGCGACGAAGCAGTCCCGGCGGGCACGCACCCCGGTGATCGGCGTGCTGGCCACGTTGACGGACGCCTGCGCACTGATATCGAACGCCGCGGTCGGCCTCGTGCTCCACGAGGAGGCCAGCGCATCGCTCGCAGACGCTTGGCTCCCTTCTGCGGGAGAGGTCGTCATCGTCGTCGGACCTGAGGGCGGCCTGGCCGACGATGAGCGGGCCGCGCTCCGCGCCTGCGGCTCGCTCGAGGTTCGCATCGGCCCGACCGTCCTGCGTTCATCGCTCGCGGGCGCGGTCGCCTTGACTTCGATCTCGGCTCGAGCCCGCTGGCGGGCGGCTGACATGCAAGGATCATCCACATGAGCGACTGCCTGTTCTGCCGGATCGTCGCGGGTGATGTCCCCGCGGATGTCGTCCTGCGCACCGACCAGTTCGTCGCGTTCCGCGACATCAATCCCCAGGCGCCGGTCCATGTCCTCGTCATACCGGCCGCCCACCATGCCGACGCAGGCGGGATTGCAGCAGCAGACCCCGCCCTCGCCGGCGACCTTCTCGCAGCGGCGGCGCAGGTCGCCGAGGCCGAGGGGCTCAGCGGCGGCTACCGCATCGTCCTCAACACCGGGGCCGATGCCGGGCAGACCGTGTTCCACGTTCATGCTCACGTCCTCGGCGGGCGTGACCTCCTCTGGCCCCCGGGATAGCGAGTGACCCTGACTACCTCCGATCAACCGCAGGCGCAATCAGATGCGCCGCAGGCGCAAGCCCGCATCACCATCCCGAACTCCCAGCCGATGGTCGCCCTCGTCGGCGCGTCGGACGAGTACCTGCGCCTTGTCGAGGCGGGCTTCCCACAGGCCGACATCCTGCTGCGCGGAAACGAGATCACGATCACCGGCAGCCCGCACGACGTCGGCCTCATCGAGACCCTCTTCGGCGAGATGCTCACCCTGCTTCGCACCGGCCAGGCCCTCACCGGCGAGTCGGTCGAGCGCAGCATCTCCCTCATGCAGTCTGGGTCGCGGCCCAGCGACGTCCTCACCGCAAACATCCTCAGCAATCGCGGGCGCACGATCCGCGCGAAGACCCTCAACCAGAAGCGCTACGTCGACGCGATCGACACGAACACGATCGTGTTCGGCATCGGGCCGGCAGGCACCGGCAAGACCTACCTCGCCGTCGCGAAGGCAGTTCAGGCACTGCAGGCGAAGCGGGTGAACCGAATTGTCCTCACCAGGCCCGCGGTCGAGGCGGGCGAGAAGCTCGGCTTCCTCCCCGGCACCCTGTCGGAGAAGATCGACCCCTACCTGCGGCCGCTCTACGACGCCCTGCACGACATGATCGACCCGGACTCGATCCCCCGGCTCATCACGAGCGGCACCATCGAGGTCGCGCCCCTGGCCTACATGCGCGGCCGCACCCTGAACGACGCCTTCATCATCCTCGACGAGGCGCAGAACACGTCGGCCGAGCAGATGAAGATGTTTCTCACCCGCCTCGGGTTCGGTTCGACCATCGTCGTCACAGGCGACGTCACGCAGGTCGACCTGCCTGGCGGGGTGCAGAGCGGCCTGCGCGTCATTAGCGACATCCTCGAGGGCCTCGACGATGTCGCCTTCTGCCGGCTCACCTCCAATGACGTCGTGCGCCACAAGCTGGTCGGACGAATCGTCGAGGCCTACGAGCGCTACGACGCGGATCGGGCGCAATGACCAATTCGCTCATCTCGGTCACGAACGAGACCGACATCGCGTGCGACCTCGACGCGCTTCAGGCCCTCGCCGTGTTCCTCCTTGACCGAATGCGCCTCCACCCGGACTGCGAATTGGCGATCACCCTCATCGACGAGCCCCGCATGACCGACCTGCATGTCGAGTGGATGGACGAGCCGGGGCCGACCGATGTCCTGTCGTTCCCGATGGACGAGCTGCGCAGTGCCGCCGAGGGCGAGGCGCCCGAGCAGGGCGTCGTCGGCGACATAGCGATGTGCCCATCGTTCGCCGCGGTACAGGCTGCTGAGAAGGGTCGCTCGCTGGACGAGGAGCTGCAGTTCCTCACCACCCACGGGTTTCTCCACCTCATTGGCCACGATCACCAGGAGCTTGAGGACGAGGCGCGGATGTTCGCCCTGCAGGACCTCGTTCTAAGCGAGTGGCGAAGCGAGGCATGCCCATGATGTCGGCGTCCGATGGCTGGCTCGTCGTCCTCTCGGTCGGGCTCGTGCTCCTCGCGGGCCTGCTCGTCAGTGCCGAGACCGCATTCGGCCGCGTCTCGCGCAGTCGCGTCGAGGAGCTCAGCCGCGAGAAGCCCAAGGCCGTCCGCCTCCTTCGGGTCCTCGACGACCGCCCGCGCTACGTCAACGTCCTGCTCTTCCTTTCAACGGTCGCCACCGTGACCGCGACCTCGCTCGTCACCTTCGTCCTCGTCGAATGGCTCACCGGCGAGCAGGGCTGGCCGATTGGCGGATCCCTGGCCCTCGCGGTCGTCATCATGGTGATCGTGTCGTACGTCGCACTCGGCGTCGCTCCCCGAACGCTCGGCCGCCAGCATGCCGACCGCATCGCCCTGGCCGCGGCGAGGCCGGCACAGTTCCTCGCCGCCCTCCTCGGGCCGCTCACCACCCTCCTCATCATCATCGGCAACGCGCTGACGCCCGGGCGGGGCTTTCGCGAGGGACCCTTCGCGACCCAGGCCGAGCTGCGCGAGCTCGTCGACATGGCCGAGGCCGACGACCTCATCGAGGACGAGGAGCGGCAGATGATCCACTCCGTCTTCGAGCTCGGTGACACCTTCGTGAAGGAGGTCATGGTGCCTCGCACCGAGGTGGTCTTCATCGAGCGCACGAAGTCGATCCGGCAGGCGATCTCGCTCGGCCTGCGCTCGGGCTTCTCGCGGATCCCGGTGATCGGCGAGAGCGCCGACGACGTCGTCGGCGTCGTCTACCTCAAGGACATGGTGAAGCGGACCTTCGAGCACCGCGAGTCCGAGCACAGCG
>JBMOKH010000148.1:0-5574 GCA_049315365.1 Candidatus Nanopelagicales bacterium | reverse complement strand
TTCCTCGACTACGCGAACACCGATGTGAAGCCTGAGCTCTACCGCAGCCTGTGGACCGCGCACGGCTGGCTGTACTTCATCTACCTGATCGTCGGCGTCGACCTGGCATTCCGGCTTCGCTACCCCCTTGGCAAGACCGTCCTCATCCTGCTCGCCGGCACAGTGCCGTTCATGTCGTTCGTCGCGGAGCGCTTCGTCCACAAGGACGTTGCCGCGCGGATTGCTACGGCAACGCCCAGCTGACCGGCTCGCCGCCGAGATCGTCGAGGAATTCGTTCGCCTGGCTGAACGGCCGGCTCCCGAAGAACCCGCGGTCCGCTGATAGCGGGCTGGGGTGGGCGCTCTCGATGATCGGCACGTCCTCGAGGATGCCGGTGAGCGACTGGGCGTCCTTGCCCCACAGAATCGCGACCAGGGGCTCCTCGAGCCGCTCGACGAGGCCTCGGATGGCTGCCTCGGTGAAGGCCTCCCACCCGATCCCGCGGTGACTGCCGGGCTCGCCAGACCCGACCGTGAGCACGCGGTTGAGGAGGAGGACGCCCTGCTCGGCCCACGGGGTGAGGTCGCCGCTGGACGGGATAGCGACGCCGAGGTCGCTTGCGAGCTCCTTGAAGATGTTCTGCAGGCTTCGGGGGAGGGGCCGGACGTCGGCCGCGACGGAGAACGACAGTCCGATGGCGTGGCCCGGCGTGGGATACGGATCCTGGCCCGTAATGAGGACACGAACCTCGTTCAGGGGCTGCTCGAAGGCGCGGAGGATGTGCTGGCCGCCAGGGCACCAGGGCCGTCCGGCCGCCTGCTCGCTGCGCAGGAACTCGCCGATCTGGGTGAGGTTCTCCTGCTGCTCCCAAAGGACGGGGAGCCAGGTGGGGTGTACTAGCTCTTCAAGGGACTTTGCCACCACCTGACCATAGTCGGCTGAATCGAGTTCGCCACCGGAGTCAGCGCCGGGCGATGAGACCACCGGGTTCGCGAACCAGGCGGCGAAGAGGTTGCCGCTGAGCCCGGTGCTACTTCCGCTTCGTCGCGAAGGTGAAGGCGGCGAGGCCGACGACGACGGCGCCGACCCCCGCGCCGAGGAGCATGACCGAGTTCGCGTCACTGCGATCAACGAGCGCCCCGAGGAAGACGACCGCGAGGACGGCGACGATGACTCCGATGAGCTTCGTCTTCAGGTCGTCCAGCGAGCGGATCTCGAGCCACTCGGGCAGCTTCACCTCACTGTCGACGAAGAGCTCGTAGAGCCCGTAGCCGATGACGAGGAGCACGGTCGCGAGGAGGAAGGTGTCGACCGCCGTGAGGATCGCCACCACGGTGAGCTTGATGCTCACGCTCGAGTCGATGAGGTGGACGATCGACATCACGACCTCCCAGACTCCGATGCCCATCAGCACGAAGGACGCGACGATCGACGTCACGGCCGGGACCGCGACGGCGAAGCGGGAGAGTTCAATCAGGCGGCGCATAAGTGCACGCTATCCGACCCTTGCCAGCCCGCGCTCGGCTTCGCGGCGGGCCACGGGGGACAGATCAGGGTGATCATCGATGAACGCCCGCACCTCGGACGGAAACCAGCGGGAGGTGTCGCGCATGGCCCAGCCGATCGCCTTTGACACGAAGAACTCGCTGTCCGCGGCGTGCAGCGCGCTCATCGAGGTGAGCACCTCCATGTCAGTGCGTTCGCGTCGCCCGCGCTGGTGCTGGATGGATGCGCGAATGAGCCACCGATCACCTGACCGGCACCACTGCCACATGAGGTCGAGTGCCGCGGGGTAGCGCGCAGTGAGGGGTGACACCACGGCGCTGCCGAGGAAATCGACCGTGTCCCACCAAGGCTTCGCCTTGAGGAGGCGTTCGGTTGGATCGGCGAGAAACTCCTCGGAAAGGAGCGGTGCGAAGCGAGTGAGGACGTCGCATGCGGCGTACTGGTACTCGCGCTCGGGTTCAGCCCACAGGGTCAGGACGATGTCGTGCAGGCGCTCCTGCGAAGGAGGCGGAAGGTTCTTGATCGAGGCGAGGACCGCACGCCTGCGGTCTGGAGCCCTGATGCCGAGGAATGGGGCAACGTGCTTCATGTACCCGGCCATCGGCTCGGCATCAGCGGGCCGGGCAAGGGGGAGCAGGGCAGCCTTCACCGCGCCGACCCAGTCATCCGCTGTCATGGGGCGAAGCTCTCCGCCGCGAAGTCCTGCGTCATGTCGTGCTGTCCGCGGAAAATCACTTCGGGCCTACATCCGCAGGTAGGAGGCACCGTTGAAGTCCAGGATGCCCCCGCTTGCCCACTCGGCGGCCGGCGATGCGAGGAACACGACCGCCTTGGCTACCTCCTGAGCCGACGGGACCCGATTGAATGGGCTCTGGGCCCTGATCTCATCGCCACCCGAGCCGGCAAGGGATGCGGCGGCCATCTCGGTATCGACGAAGCCGGGGGCCAGGGTGGTGACGGCGATGCCGAGGGCGCCGAGCGACTTGGCGATGGACTGTCCGAAGGCACCGAGGGCTGCCTTGCTGGCGCCGTAGGCGGGGCTGTCTGGCTCCCCGCGAAAGGCACCCCGCGATCCGACGTTGATGATGCGCGAGTCGCCGCCGCGAGGCATGTGCTGCAGGGCGCACCAGGCGGCGTTCGCGGCGCCGATGAGGTTGATGTCGATCGTGTCGCGCCAGCCCTGCTGCCACTCCTCGTAGGTGGAGGCCTCGATGGGATGCGGGAAGAAGACGCCGGCGTTGTTCACGAGGATGTCGATGCCGCCCAGGCAGGCGGCTGCCTCGTCGACCATGCGGCGCACCGCATCGGGGTCGCGGAGATCGGCCTGAACGATGACATGACCGTCGCCGGGCAGGGCGGCGAGGGCCGTCTCGGCGGCCTGCCTCGATGCACCGTAGTGAACGGCCACCCGGTCACCGATCGTGGCGAACTCGAGGGCTACCGCGGCACCGATGCCGCGTGAGCCTCCGGTGACGAGCACTGATCTGCGAGTGGTTGGCATGGGCCAATTCTCACAGCAAAGCGGTTATCCCAAATCCCCGATGCGCATATTCGATAGACCGAATGGGCAATAGGGTTCACGCATGGACTCTGACGACGGCATCCCCGATACCTTGAAGCGGCTTTCCGGCATCACATGGCGACTGCTCGTGCTCGTGGCGGGGTTCGTCCTGATAGGGATTGTTTTCAACACAATCTTCCCCGTCGTCTTCGCACTCTTCTTCGCCATGCTCGTCACCGCGTGGACTTCACCGGTCATGAACCTCCTCAACAAGATCATGCCGAAGGTCCTCGCGATGATTCTCGCGCTCCTGGCAATCGGCACGGCGATCATCCTCGTCCTCTACAGCGTGATCTCATCGACGATCAGCGAGGGCCCGAAACTCGCCGCGTCGATCCAGAGCGGCTTCGCGGAGATCGAGAACTGGATGAAGACCGGTCCCCTCCGCCTCGATGACGCAGACATCAGCAATCTGCTCGAACAGGCCAAGGGCGTTGGCGCGAATGTTGCGAAGGGCGTGCTCGGTGATGCGCTTGGTGCGGCCGGGTCGATTGGCACACTGATCATCGCCGGCTCGGTCTTCATCTTCGGCGTGATCTTCTTCCTCATGGCCCCCTCCGCGATCTGGGCGTGGGTGATCTCCTGGATCCCGAGGAAATCCAGCCACCACATTGACGTTGCAGGTCGAATCGCCTGGGAATCCATCTCGGGCTACACGCGCGGCATTGTCATCGTTGCCTTCCTTGACGCCCTGCTCGTCTTCATCGGGCTGGAAATCCTCGGTGTTCCTCTAGCGCCCGCACTTGCGGCCGTCGTCTTCATCGGCGCCTTCATCCCGGTCATCGGCGCCCCGGTCGCGACCTTCTTCGCGGCGATCGTGGCACTTGCGGAGAAGGGTCCGTTGATCGCCGTGCTCGTCATCGTCCTGACGATCATCGTCGGCTCGTTCGACGGTGACGTCATGCAGCCCCTCGTCATGGGCAAGGCCGTCAATCTCCACCCGCTCGCGATCGTCATCGCGATCGCCGCAGGTGCCATTGCCCTCGGCATCGTCGGGGCACTCATCGCGGTGCCGATCGCAGGGGCCGCCTATGGGATCGCAAAATACGTGACGGGACGAGATCCGGAGCACCCGTTCGCTGACGATCCTGAACCGGCCCCGGCCGCAACCTAGTTCCTACTCCTCATCGTCCTCCGCTGCGTAGGCGCCCCGAAGTTCCGGGGCGTCCCTGAGGCCGACGAGCAGGAGGATGAGGTAGAGCAGGGCGAAGCTGAGGCCAAACCCCAGGTAGGTCCAGCGCAGCGTGCTCCATTCGCCGGGAAGCCAGACGGTCATGACCGTCATCAGGCCGCCTCCGAGCACCATGACGGCTGCAGCGCCTCGGGTCGACGGATCCGGGGTGTGGCGAACGAGCCACATCTGCCCGGCGAGGGCAACGAGGATGGCGCCCATCATGCGCAGGGCCCAGTCCAGGTCGCTCGACGAGGTGAGCCCAAGGAGCGTGGCGAAAGTCGATGGCATGATGAGGAGGCCGAGGGCGCTCAGCGCGAAGACGAGTGACCCGATGGCGAGCAGGCCCCTGATTGCCCGGATGACGAATGGCGATTCCACGCTGGCAGCCTATTGGTGGAAGGCTCGGTGCCGGGCGGATTTGATGCGTCTGCCCCTTCTGCTCGAAGTCTCCTCCGCAGAGGCATCGGCAGGCTAGCGGCCGAAGGCCCCAAGCCGGACGTTTCAGGGCACGCCATAGTCTGCAGTCATGAGCGACCTGAATGACATCGGCGAGCGCGACGGCTGGCGCTGCTGGCTGTGCGACGAGCCGGTCGACCCGGACGCGTCAGTCAATGCAGATCGAGGCCCGAGCGTCGACGCCTGGGGCAGCACGAAGGGCAGCGCCAAGGGCAAGAAGCAGACGGCGTCCGCCGAGCGCCTCGCGCACCGGGCGTGCAACACGCGCAAGGGAAAGGTACAGCCGGTCGTGCCGTGGTCTTCCGACCTCTTCGTCGTTGACCCGGCACCCATCGTCGCCACGGTCGAGCGGCTCAGCCGCAAGGGCGGCCAGGAGGTCGTGGCTCGCTGCCCGAGCCGAGTCGATGCCGACCAGGCCGCCGAGTGGCTCGTCGATCGCCTCTCGCGATTCGCGCCCGATCTTGCGGTGACCACTCACGTCGAGCCGGGCGGAGGCCAATTCCTCCTGCTGCTCCGGGCCGGCTGAGCGCCCCGCGCGGATCAGCCGAGGTTGAACGTGCGATTCACCTGGTCGGTTATCCCGGGGAAGACGACGCGGACCTTCGTGAAGACCTTCTTGCCGTTGATGGTCTTCGGGGCAGACAGGGTGACGTTCGCCTTGTAACGATTGAACGTCCCTGCCGCGCAGGTCGGTGAGCAGTCGTTGTCGGCGAAGATCCCGGTTGCCTTGGCAGTCGACTTGCCCCAGGCGCTCCACTTGAGCGTCTCGAGCGCGGTGTTTGCGTCGGCGCAGGAGAGAACGAGTCCGGTTGGCTTCGCGGATATCTCACCGCAGTTGCTCACCTTGGGTAGCGCCGGCGCGGCACTCGCCGTGACGGGGAGCGCGAGGCTTGCGAC
>JBMOKH010000001.1:0-74431 GCA_049315365.1 Candidatus Nanopelagicales bacterium | reverse complement strand
ACCTGGTATTCCGCGGAGACCCTCCCCGCAGCGCAGATCGAAGTCGGCCACCACAAGGCCCTCGAATACGCCGACCTCGACCCCGTCTACCTATCGACCGCGCTGCCGCTAAGCCCGACCCGCCATACCGCCTGGGCCGCGACCTACACCGCGCCCCTGCATGCCATCGACACCGACCACATCGATGCCGCCGCGCTACTAGACCCGGGCGACTACCGCTCCAGCCAGTACGCCGCCCACCAGTTGCGGGCCGCCGGCTCCCTCGGCGTCACCTACCCCTCTGTCCGCAATCCCGGGGCCACCTGCCACGCGATCTTCCACCCGACAGTCGTGCAGGCGGTGCACTTGGCCTCTCACTGGGACCTCGTGATCGAAGACCTCGACCACGGCCCCATCTGGACCGCCGCATAGCGGCAGTATTCACAGACGCCGCAGATGAGCGCCGCGCTCCGGGAACGTAGGGATTGGGGGAGGAAACACGAATCCCCGGCTCGGATGAATGTCCGTGCCGGGGATGTGCCCCAAGGCTACCCCAGGCGTGGTGCGCGAGGGGGGAGTTGAACCCCCACACCCTTTCGGATACAGCGACCTGAACGCTGCGCGTCTGCCTATTCCGCCACTCGCGCGTGACCAAACTCTTGTTGCGTGGAGCAGTCTATGAGATTCGTCAAGAGGATGGCTCCGGGGGAGCCTTATGCCTCCATGCCCGCCTTCAGGGCCGCGAGCGTTGCCTTCATCCCCGCCTCGTTATGCGCCCGCCGGTCCAAGACGCCGGTGCCGAGCGAGCCCATGAGGCGAAGGATCACCCCTCGACGCTCCCACCACTGCTCCTCGACGCACACGCCATCCGGGCCATCGGTGATCTCGTAGCGCCAGCGGGCCACGGCCATCCCCTTGAACGTCACGTCAAATGCGAATGCCCTCCCGGGCTCCGACTCGATGACCCGGCATCTCGTCGACCACTGTCGGCGTCCGTTCCGGTTGCTTCCGTAGAACGTGGCACCCATCGGGAGGGCGCCCTCCGTGTCGCAGCGAACCGATACGCTCTCCGGTGACCACTCGGTGATCCGGCGGGGATCAGCGACAGCACTCCACACGTCTATTGCCTTCCCGGTGATGTTCGTCTGGACGCTCACGTCAGGAGTGGTCATCGGACCATTCTGCTTCCTTGCCTGCGCCTGTGACCGGCGAATTGCGAGCGACCCCAGCAATGAAGTGGTCGCTTCCCCGTGAGGCTCACCCGTGTCGAGGCTCCCGCGGGTTAGGCTTCGACGTACGCGGGAATGCTGGCGCGGTCGCACACGACTCAGGGGTTTGGAGGCAGTGATGGGTCTACTCGAGCGGTTCGAGGACTCACTGGATCGCCTCGTGAACGGCGCCTTCGCCCGCGCCTTCAAGGCGGAGGTCCAGCCGGTCGAGATCGCCGCGGCCCTGCAGCGCGAGATGGACGACCGGGCCGCGGTCATCGACCGCGAGCGCACCGTCATCCCCAACGTGTTCTTCATCGAATTGTCGGAGCATGACTTCAACCGCCTTGCTCCCTTCCAGACTGCACTGCAGGCCGAGCTCGCAGCCCTCATCCGCGACTACGGCGCCCAGCAGCGCTACACCATCCTCGGCGCCATCGACGTCTCGTTCGGGGAGGACGAGGAGCTCGACACCGGCATCTTCCGGGTTCGAAGCGAGGCACGTGCCGAGATCCGCTCAGGCCAGGAGTCGAAGGCCGACGATGTCGTCCGTGGCCAGCCTCGCCTGGTGGTCGGCGAAGTCGCGTACCCGCTCGTCCGCGGTATCACCCGCCTAGGCCGCGGCACCGACGCCGATATCAGGGTCGTTGACCCCGGCGCCTCGCGCAATCACTGCGAGATCGTCATCGGAACTCCGGTGCTGCTGCGTGACACCGGGTCGACCAACGGCACCTTTGTCGATGGCAAGCGCGTCACTGAGATCACGATCGACGACGGCACTGAGATCCTCATCGGCTCGACCTCGCTCATCTTCAAGAACAGCTAGGCGTGTCTGAACTTGGGCTGACCTTGGCCCGGCTCGCATTTCTGGCCATGCTCTGGGGGTTCGTCATCGCCACCGTCCTGATCCTGCGACGTGACCTGCGCCAACCGGCCGATGCCAGGCCGGCCGGACACGCATCGCGCAAGCCCCCGAAGCAGCCACGGCCCGCCAAGCCCGGGAGGAGGACGAAGGGCGTGGGCAGCATGCTCGTCGTCGTCGAGGGCCCGCTGACCGGAACCGTCATTCCGCTCTCCTCGGCGCAGGTCACGATCGGCCGGGCACCGGATTCGACACTCGTCATCGAAGATGACTACGCATCCAGCCGTCACGCCCGCATTTACTCGTCCGAGGGATCCTGGCTCGTGGAGGACCTCGGATCGACCAACGGCACCTGGATCGACCGCACGCGCATCACTTCTCCCACCCTGCTCACCGTCGGGGCGCCGCTCCGCGTCGGGCGCACAACCCTCCAGTTGCAGAAGTAGCAGCCCATGACCCAACGCCTTCGATACGCCGCGCGCTCAGATGTCGGGCTCGTGCGCCGCGGCAATGAGGACTCGGGTTACGCAAGCCCCCGGCTCCTCATCGTCGCTGACGGCATGGGCGGTCACGCCGCCGGCGAGCTCGCGTCCGCGACCGCCGTCGCAACGCTCGCCCATCTCGAACTTGCGCCCCCCCAGGCCAGCGACGTCCTCGCCGCCCTCGCCGACGCCATCGACAACACCGGCGCATCGATCAGGGCCGTTATCGAGGCCGACGCCGACCTCGCTGGCATGGGCACCACCGTCACGAGCTTGTATTGGATGGGCGAGCGCATTGCCCTCGTCCACGTGGGCGACTCGCGCGCTTACCTCATGCGGGGCGGCGAGCTCACCCAGTTGACGCACGACCACACCTACGTTCAGACCCTCATCGACGCCGGCCGCATAACCGAGGAGGAGGCCGCCATCCACCCCCGGCGCTCGCTCATCATGCGGGCCCTCGACGGATTGAACCCGGTCGAGCCCGATCTGTCGGTGCGGGAGGCCAGGCTGGGCGACCGGTACCTCCTGTGCTCCGACGGACTCTCCGGGGTGGTCTCCGCCGACGAGATGACCGGGCTCATGCGCGACGGCGACCCCACCGGATCAGTCACCAGGCTCGTCGAGTTGGCGCTCGAGCGGGGCGCCCCCGACAACGTCACCGTTGTCATCGCCGATGTCATCGACAGCGATGGCTCCGGCGAGGACAACGTGATCCCCGTGGTCGTCGGCGCCGCCGGCGAGCCACGCGTTCGCGTTCGCCTCCCGAACGTGGCCTTCCCCGATGACGCCCAGCCGGACCCGGATCGTGCCGACGGAGGTGGTCACGGCCACCATCCCCCGGCCGTGGCCTTCGCAGGGGGTGGTGCCGACGACGGAGGCGCCCGGCCTCGACGACGGAGGTGGCGACTGATCGTGGCCCTGGCCCTCATCCTGGCCGGCGCCGTTATCGTGGCCCTCGTCTCCCAGAACTGGCTGCACTCGCGCTGGTATGTCGCGGTCAACGGGAACCCCGGCACCGGGACCGTCGCGATCTACAACGGGATTCAGGGGTCGATGCTCGGCATCAACCTTTCGTCAGTGAGCGTCGACTCCGGTCTCACTGTCGGCTCCCTGCCCTTCTTCGACCAGGAACTGGTGAGCAAGGGCATCCCCGCATCGGGCGAGGCCGATGCCCAGCGCATCGTCGCTGAGCTCAATGACCGGGCATCGGCGTGCGCAGGGCCACTCGCGCCCTCCGGATGCCCCGGTGCGGCGCCGTGAGCTCTGCCGCCCGGCAGGCGGTTGAGGGCCTTCGCCAGCCCAGCAGGCGAAACATCGAGTTGGGGCTTCTCGTGGGCGCTTGGCTCATCGGCGCGTTCGGGACGATTCAGGTCGCGTGGGCGACCACCGAGGGCATGAACCAGCGCCTGTGGATCACCGTCGGAGCAGTGGCGATCCTCTCCCTGGCCATGCATGTCACCCTGCGCCGTCGCGCCACCTATGCCGACCCGATCCTGCTCCCGGTCTCCACCCTCCTCACCATTCTCGGCCTCGTGATGATCTACCGGATCGACGTCGCGTCCGCCCTGCGCGCCGAGCGAAACGATGCCCCGATTCCGACCCCCGACGTCTACGCCCAGCTCACTTGGTTCTCGGTCGCCGTCGTGCTCTTCGTCGCCGTCCTCATCCTCGTTCCGGACCATCGCCGCCTGCAGCGCTTTACCTATACCTTCGGCCTCGTCGGCCTCGTCCTCCTCGTCCTACCCCTGGCACCGGTTATCGGCACCACCGTGAATGGGGCCACCCTGTGGGTCAGGGTCGGCGGCTTCTCCCTGCAGCCGGCTGAGCTCTCCAAGATCCTCCTCACCGTCTTCTTCGCCGGCTACCTCATGGAGAAGCGGGACTCGCTCAGCCTCGTCCGATCGAAGTTCCTCGGCCTTGGGTTTCCTCGGCTCAAGGACCTTGGGCCAATCGCCATCGCGTGGGCTGTCTCGCTCGGCGTCCTGGTCTTTCAGCGCGACCTCGGCACCTCCCTGCTCTTCTTCGGCCTGTTCGTCTTCATGCTCTACATCGCCACGCAGCGTCGATCGTGGCTCGTGCTCGGCGGGATCCTGTTCGCCGTCGGTGCAGGGCTGTCGTACCTGATGTTCGGCCATGTTCGCGCGCGCGTGACCATCTGGATCGATCCATGGGCGTACGCCGATGACTCCGGATACCAGATCGTTCAGTCCCTATACGGGCTCGCCAATGGCGGCATCTTCGGCGCCGGCCTTGGTCAGGGCTTTCCCAACTTCGTGCCCTTCGCAAACACCGACTTCATCGTCGCGGCCCTCGGCGAGGAACTCGGCCTCACCGGGATCTTCGCCCTGCTCCTGCTCTACGCACTCGTCGTCGAGCGTGGGTTCCGGGTTGCCATCTCGGTCCGCGACAGCTTCGGTCAACTCCTCGCTGTCGGGTTGTCGATCACCCTCGCCCTGCAGGTGTTCGTCATCGTCGGCGGGGTGACGAAGCTCATCCCGCTCACCGGCCTCACCACGCCATTCCTTTCATACGGCGGGTCGTCGCTCATCGCCAACTGGGTGATCATCGCCTTGCTTCTCCGCATCTCCGACCGGGCGCGCCGGCCAGATATCAAGGAGTCGGCGCCAGACGAGGCGCTCACGCAGGTCGTGCGCCGCGTATGACCCGTCCGATCCTGCGCACTGCGCTCGTCTTCGCCCTGTTGTTCGTCGCCCTACTCGTCAACGTCACGATCATCCAATTCGTGCGCGTGGGCGACTACCGTGATCGGCCGGGCAACCAGCGAGTCCTGCTCGAGGAGTATGACCGCGAGCGCGGCCCGATCCTCGTCGGGTCGGACGCCGTCGCTCGGTCCGTCGAGACCGGGGACACCCTTCGGTACCTTCGAACCTATTCCGACGGCCCGCTCTACGCCCCCGTCACCGGTTTCTACTCCATCGTCTACGGCGCCACCGGCCTCGAGCGGCAGGAGAACCGGATCCTCAACGGCAAGTCTGACCTGTTCTTCATCGAGCGGACGGAGCAGTTGTTCGCCGGTCGACAGCCACTCGGGGGGGCCGTCGAGACGACGATCAATGACCGTGCCCAGCGGGCCGCCTTCGCAGGGCTGCAGGGCAAGATCGGGGCAGTGGTCGCCATCGAGCCATCGACCGGCCGAATTCTTGCCTCAGCACAAACCCCGTCATTCGACCCGGGGGTGCTTTCGAGTCATGACCCGGCCGAGATCCGCGCCTACTACGCAGCATTGAAGGCGGATCCGGAGAAGCCACTCCTCAACCGCCCTATCGTCTCCCTCAATCCCCCCGGGTCGACCTTCAAGCTCGTCACGGCGGCCGCAGCCTTGGCGTCCGGCAGGTTCACCGCCGACTCTGTCCTGCCCGGTCCGGCGACCTACCGGCTCCCCCAGACGAAGACCGAGTTGCGTAACTGGAATCGAGGGCCGTGCGCACCCGGCGGCAAACTCACCCTGCGCGAGGCATTGGCTGTCTCCTGCAACACCGCATTCGCATGGCTCGGCAACGAACTCGGTCCCGACGCGCTGCGCCAGCAGGCCGAGCTCATGGGATTCGGGACCGGGTTCGAGATCCCACTTCGCGCCGCGACCTCCCGGTTCCCCGAGGAGCCCGATGCCCCGCAGACATCCTTGAGCGCCATCGGCCAATTCGACGTGCGCGCGACCGCACTGCAGATGGCCATGGTCGGGGCGGGAATCGCGAATGGCGGCGCCGTCATGCGCCCCTACCTCGTTCAGGAGATCCGCGCACCCGACCTGACCGTGCTGAAGACGACCGAACCTGAGGTATTCGCCCAGGCGATGACCGCCACTGACGCCGCTTCCTTGACTGAGATGATGGTCAACGCGGTCGAAAACGGTACCGGGTCGAATGTGCGCATCAACGGGGTGAGCGTCGCCGGCAAGACGGGCACCGCGCAGACCGGAAATGATCGGCCGTCCGTCGCATGGTTCGTCGCCTTTGCCCCGGCGAACGCCCCTAAGGTTGCCGTGGCCGTGATGATCGAGGAGGCCGGCGTGGCGGAGGTCAGCGGAAACTCGCTCGCCGCGCCCATTGCCAAAGATGTGATCGAGGCGATTCTGAGATGATGTCCTTCGATCCCGACGTGGATCAACCCGAGGTGGAGGAATCGTGACGGAGGAGTCGGCCCGCATGCTGGGCGACCGCTACCAGATCGGCGATGTCATCGGCCGTGGCGGGATGGCCGAGGTGCACGAGGGACGCGACCTTCGCCTCGGCCGCCGTATCGCCGTGAAGATCCTCCGCCCGGACCTCGCCCGCGACCCTTCCTTCCAGGCCCGGTTTCGGCGTGAGGCGCAATCAGCCGCAGCCCTCAACCATCCGAACATCGTCGCGGTCTATGACACCGGCGAGGACACCCTCGCCGCCACCGAGGACTCACCAGCGGTCATCGTGCCCTACATCGTCATGGAGTACGTCGATGGCATGACCCTGCGCCAACTCCTCGCCAGCGGTCGTCGCCTCCTTCCCGAGCGAGCCCTCGAGATCACCGCCGGGGTCCTGTCGGCCCTCGACTACGCGCACCGGCACGGCATCGTCCATCGCGACATCAAGCCTGCCAACGTCATGCTCACCCGCACCGGCGACGTCAAGGTCATGGACTTCGGCATCGCGCGCGCCATCAATGACGTCCAGAGCAGCATGACCGGCACCTCCGCGGTCATGGGCACCGCGCAGTACCTGTCACCCGAGCAGGCGCGGGGCGAGGTCGTCGACGCTCGCAGCGATCTCTACTCGACCGGCGTACTGCTGTACGAATTGCTCACCGGACGCCCGCCCTTCACCGGCGACTCCGCGGTGGCAATCGCGTACCAGCATGTCTCCGAGATGCCGACCCCCCCATCGCAGGTCGACAACGGAGTTTCACTGGACATCGACGCCGTCGTCATGCACTCACTCGCGAAGCGGGCCGATGACCGCTACCAGTCGGCCGCCGAGTTCCGGGCAGCCGTCGCGCGGTCCATAGCCGGCTCACCGATGACAGCGCCGATCCAGACCATGACGCTGGGCCAGACCCAGGCGATGCCTTTGATTGAGGCAGCCGGGCTGAGCAGCCAAGACCGAGCTCGCCGAACGAGTGCCGCGGGAGTTCGCGGCCGTGGGCTCGGCTTCTGGGCGGTGAGCGGGCTCGCCGTCATCGCCGCCATTGTGGGGGCCGTCGTCATCTCGCAGTTCCTCTTCGGCGGCAGCGGAGGCAGCAGGGTTCAGGTACCCAACCTCGATGGCCTCACCGTCCAGGGCGCCTCGACAGCGCTCGCAGAGTTCGACCTCCGGCTCGGTGCCCAGACCCCCGAGCTCTCCGATCGTCCCGAGGGCACGATCATCGCGCAGCAGCCGGCCGCCGGCGAGATGCTCGAGCAGGGCCAGGCCGTCAATGTGACCGTGAGCGGTGGCCAGGAGCAGGCAACGGTGCCGCAGCTCGTCGGACTCACCTCCATCGAGGCGGCGCGGCTGGCCCTCAGCGACGCCAACCTCCAGCTCGGCGAGATCAAGCAGCAGGACTCCGAGCAGCCACCCGGCTATGTGCTCGACCAGGAGCCGGCGGAGGGCTCGGCGGTCGACGCAGGCACAGCGGTCTCGATTACGATCTCGACAGGCAACATCGTTGTCCCGGACGTCATCGGTTCGAGCGAGGCACAGGCCCGCAGCGACATCGTGCAGGCCGGCTTCGAGGCACAGGTGGTGTACCAGGAGTCAGCCGAGTTCATAGACGGAAGTGTCATCGCGCAGGCGCCGCTTCCCGGCGGCCAACTCGCGAGAGGGTCGCTCGTAACGATCACCGTCGCCACTGCTCCCCCGCCGCCCGATATCCCCACGCTCGGGCCGGGTCCCGACGACACTGCTCCCGCACCCCAGCCGACGGCCGAGGTCGTTCCGACTCCGGAGCCGCCGCCGACCCCGGCCCCGGTCGCCAGCCCCTGACCTCGGGCTAGGTGGCGCGAGCGACCACGGGCGTGAGCCCGGCGCTCTTGGCGACGGCGTCCGGATCTCCGCACACCTCGAGCCAGTTGGCGAGCATTCGGTGACCGCCTTCGGTCAGGACGGACTCCGGGTGAAACTGCACGCCCTCGACATCAAGGCTCCGGTGCCGGATCGCCATGATGACGCCGGAGTCAGTGATGCCGGTGACCTCGAGTTCGGCAGGCACGGTGCTCGGGTCGACAGCGAGCGAGTGATAGCGGGTGGCGATGAACGGGTCTGGGAGTCCGGCGAGGACCCCTGCTCCTTGATGGTGGACGAGTGAGGTCTTGCCGTGCAGGAGCTCTGGCGCCCGCGAAACCGTCGCCCCGAAGGCAGCGGCAATCGCCTGGTGACCTAGGCACACCCCGAAGATCGGGGTCACCCCACTGCAGTCGCGAACGATGTCCATGCACGCTCCCGCCGCCTCCGGAACGCCCGGCCCAGGGGACAGGAGGATGCCATCGAACGTGTTCGCCTCGCTGGTCGTGATGGCGTCATTTCGGCGCACCTCGATCTCGGCGCCGAGTTGCGCGAGGTACTGCACGAGGTTGAATACGAAGGAGTCGTAGTTGTCGACGACAAGGATTCGGGGCACACGGGTAATCTACGCTGGAGACGTCCACCTGTGTCCCGAGGCGAAGGCCAAGGGCGCGTGACCTTCAGGAGTGTGCACCGTGCCCGAGTCCAAGGGACGCAAGAAAGAAACCCGCTACACCCCCGAGCAGGCGAAGGGTGAGCGCAAGGTAGCGCGCCTTGGATCACCCTCGTGGCTAGCCCCCACCATGGTCGCCTGCTTCGTCATTGGCCTGGCCTACATCGTCGTGTATTACATCGCCGGTGGGCAGATCCCGGTCATGAAGGACCTCAGTCCGCTCATCAATGTCGGTATCGGGTTCGCCTTCATCGGCGTGGGATTCGGGCTGTCGACCCGCTGGGTCTAATTACACGGGTGTAATTGTCCCCAATGGGGGACAACTTGTGGATAACGCACGTGCGTTTGTCGCAGATGTGTGGATGAGGACGTTGCGTCAGGCGTTGAGCGTCACGCCGAAGGGCGCGACGAACTCCATTATCTGGGCGGTTCGCCAGGTGGTGGCGACGATGAGCACCCCGAGGATGCCGAGTACGCCGAGTGTCTGCCACAGGTTCCGGTGGGCTCGTGGCGCATAGACGAACACGGACGCCACCGCGGCCCCGATGACCAGCCCACCGAGGTGCGCGCGCCAGTCGACACCGGGCGCCAGGAAGCCGATCACCACGTTGATGCCGAGCAGGATGACCACCTGCTTGATGTCGTACCGAAGCCTGCGGCCGGCGATGATGAGTGCCCCCATGAGGCCGAAGATTGCGCCACTCGCCCCCACCGAGACCGTGCGCATATCGGAGAAGGCATAGGACGCGACGCCGCCGCCCAGGGCGGCGAGGACGTAGAGCATGAGATACCGGCCATGGCCGAGGACGCGCTCGAGGGTCGGGCCAAGGGCGAACAGCACGTACATGTTGAAGGCGATATGCAGGAACGAACCGTGTAGGAACGCGCCGGTGAGAAGCCGCCACCACTCGCCCCCGACAGCGATCCCGACCGGCCACATCCCCCAGTCGCCGGCAACCTCATTGATCCCGCCTAGGTACTGCAGGAGGAACAGCGTGAGGTTGAGCCCGATGAGGGCGTAGGTCACACGCGGCTTCGAGATGTACTGCCCGCCCGCGACAGTGGTCGGGGTGACCCTCTCACTCGCCGCCCCAGCCACGCACTCCCGGCATTGAAAGCCGACCGGCGCAGCCACCATGCAGTCAGGGCAAACCGGCCGGCCGCACCGGGTGCAGGTGATGTAACTGACCCGATCCGGGTGCCGGTAGCACACCGGCGCTACGGCATCTGGCTGATCGGTCACTGGACTGCTAGTCGCGCGTGATCGTCACCGAGTTGATGACGACGTTCTCCTTCGGACGATCCTGGGCGCCCGTGGCGACGGTCGCGATCGCATCGACGACATCGCGTGACTCCTGGTCGGCGACCTCGCCGAAGATCGTGTGCTTGCGGTTGAGATGGGGGGTCGGTGTCACGGTGATGAAGAACTGTGAGCCGTTCGTCTTCGGCCCTGAGTTCGCCATGGCGAGCAGGTACGGCCGATCGAAGTTGAGTTCACCATGGAACTCGTCATCGAACTTGTACCCCGGGCCACCGGTGCCGGTGCCGAGGGGATCGCCGCCCTGGATCATGAATCCGGAGATGACGCGGTGGAAGATCGTGCCGTCGTACAGCGGCTCACTGCTCTTCGCATTGGACTTGGGATTCGTCCACTCCTGACTGCCATCGGCCAGCCCGGTGAAGTTGCGGACAGTCTTGGGGGCCTGATCCTCGAAGAGGTTGATCTTGATGTCGCCCAGGGTGGTATGCAGAGTCGCAGTAGTGGTCATGTGCCGATCCTTTCATGAGGTCTCATGCGACGCAGAGGCGACTCGCGAACCCTTGACACGATGTCGGCGCTAGATGAGACCGTGCTCCTGCCGAGCGGTCTGCACCACGTCAATCTGCCATGGCATGAGGGCGTGCCCAGGCATCGTGTCGAAGCCGGCGTAGATCTCCGAAACAACGTCCACATCCACCCCGGACATCTCCGACAGCACGGAGACCCCGCACAGCGGCACATAGGTCGGCGAGTAGCCGCCCTCGTGCGTCATCATGATGCGACCCGAGCAGACCTCCTCCGCGATGTCCATGAGCACCCTCGTCATCGCGCGGTAGCCCGAGGCTGTCACCGACATCCGGCCGAGCGGATCAAAGCAGCTCGCGTCGAAACCAGAGGGCACCACGATGACGTCCGGCTTGAATCGACGAATCGCCGGCACGACCACCTCGCGCATCGCATGGAGGTATCCGCCGTTTCCGGTGCCGGCCGGCAGTGGAACGTTGATGGCGTAGCCGTCACCGGCACCCTCGCCGCGTTCGCTCACCCTTCCGCTGCCCCGCGGGAAGAGGTCGTCCTGGTGGAGGGAGATCGTGAGCACGCTCGGATCAGACACAAAGGCGGCCTGCGTGCCATTGCCGTGATGGACGTCCCAGTCGACCGTTGCGACCCGCAGGGCGGGGTTTGCCGCCTGAGCGTGCCTGATAGCGATACCGGCGTTGGCGAAGATGCAAAACCCCATGCCAGTTTCCGGTCGGGCGTGGTGCCCGGGCGGGCGAACGAGTGCGTAGGCGTTGTCGACAGTCCCGTCGAGCACCGCATTGAGGGCGGCGATCGACCCGCCGGCCGCAAGGGCCGCGATCTCGAACCCCTGGTGGCCGAACGGTGATGTGCCATCGCCGGCATCACCGCCCTTGGGCTGGGCGCTCTCGGCCTTGATCCGCTCAAGGTGCTCAGCAGTGTGGATGCGCAGGATGTCGTCATCCGTCGCCGGCTCGGGAATGATCCGCGTGAGGTGCTGTGCCAGCCCGGAGACCTCGACGAGGGAGTGGAATCGCTGCTTGGACTCGGGGGACTCGAAGTGCTGGTACGGCTGGCTCGTCAGGCTTGCGGGCAGGAGGCCTGCATACGTGCCTGTGTCATGCCAGCCATACAGCTCATGCCAGACGTACCCCGTCGTCATCTCGCTCCCCTCAGGTCCACGACTTCTCCTCTTGATCCCAAGCTCCTCCGGGGAGGGAGCCAGGCTTGCTGAATGCGTCGAGCACGTTCTTCATGATCTGAGAGACGTTGTTCGTGTAGTTGAAGCAGGGGAGCGCGCTCATCCATGCGATGGACCCCGTCGAGAACACTCCGCCGTTGTTCGCGGTCGTGAAGTACGTCATGTCTGCGCGCACCGTCGGGCTCTGCGTCCCGAGGGTGCCCGGGTGATTGAAGAGGATGTCCTCGACGACTCCTGCGTAGTTGTCGGACCAACTCGTCGATGAAGCGAGCAGTTTCGTATGCGGAGGCGTCCCGAGTTCAAGGTCGTAGCGCTCGGTCTCCAGCCCGGCTGCTCCACCGAGGGCCAGCCCGAAATCACCGAACACCTCGCCCTCGACGCCGTCGAAGATCCATGCGACCGACTTGTGGTAGCTGTCGGGCATCCGGACATAGGGATGGCATTCATCGAAGCCCTGTGTCGTGAACCCCACGCCGGTGAGCTTCTGTGGGGGCCTCGCCCTGTTGCGCCAGATGCCGCCGCGCTCCGCGGACGTCTGGTGGTAGTACTCGCCCGGCTCGGCCTGCCAAGCGCGCATCCCCGCCTCGCCCTTGCGGACCTCCATCAACTCCGGCTCGCCGTCCCGATACGAGATGACCCAGTAGAAGCCATTGCCGCCGAGGTACATGAGTCGGCCGCCCTCGGCGATGTAATCCTCGAGGTCGTTCAGTCCGGCCTCGTGCCAGTACTCAGGATGCGATCCAGTGAGCACGACTGAGTACTGCTTGAGGAGGTCTATGCCCTGCTCGGTGAGATCGTGATCGGTGGCCACGTCGTAGTCGTAGCCCTGGCTCTCGAGCCAGGCGATGAGCGAGAGGTCACGGGGGAACTGCCAGGTCGTCCCGATGGCTGATGAGCGCCATTTCGGGCGCATGTTGAGGATCGGGCGCTTCCATGACGCGAAGCACACCCCTGCCCCGTCGGAGTGGTGGTCGTAGGTCGACCGTCCGTACCGGGGGTCCTGGAAGTAGTCCGCCTCCGCCTCCGTGAGCACAGCGGGGTGCGCGAGGATCGCCTGCCCGACCGGTACGTGGTGGACGATCATCTCGTTGGCGTAGGCGAGATACGAGTTCGTCGGCATGAGATACAGAATTGGGGCGGTGGCCTTCGCCGGGCGGATAAAGAAGGTGATGTGATCCTCGACGTCACCGATCGTCACCCGTGCTGCGTAGGCGCCGCTCCGTGTTCCCTCGGGAACTGTCCACGTCAGGGTTGGCACCCACTCGCAGTCAACGACGGCGTCGTCGTGGAAGGCAATGGCCCCGTACTCGCCCGGAGCGACCCGCCAGTCATCATGCTTACCGCTCCAGTTGTAGCCCGTCATTGCCCTGACGGGCCGCTGGATACCTCGCCCGTTCAGGCCACTCGGACTCGTATCGCGAACGATGTCGTCGATGCCATCCGGGCCGTAGCCCTCGGCTGTGTCCCAGAAGGCCAGCGGCCCGGGACTCAACTGCTGCCCGGCATGGACCGCCTTGATCTCGTCGAGGGTGAGCGCTCGGTCGAAGACCCCACTCCGGTCGATCTTCCCGTTGTATACGAAGTCCTTGTAGGCCCCGCGAATCGGCGCTGAATTCGCCGCGGCACCCCACATGAACGGCGTGGTCGCGCTCTTCGGCTTGATTCGCAGCTTTTGCTCGACGGAGCTTCGGTGATCGAACGGCGCAACCTTGCCGAGCCGTCCGTTGTACGGACCGACGACCGCTTCCTGATGAAGGAGGGCCTTCCCCGACTTGGGGTCGTACGAGGCTGACACGAAGTACCACGTGTGGTGCATGAGGGGTACCTGCGAGGTGATCTCGTCGGTATCCACGCCATCACCGACCCAGAAGGTGAGGCGTCCCTCGCCGTTGATGCCGAGGGCATACCCGGCGGTCTCGGTGAGCGAGAAGCGCCCGAGTAGTACCTGACGGCCCTTCGCCGGCGTGGTCGGAAAGACATATGCGTGGAGGGTCATCGGTCCGGTGAGCGCGAGGCGCTCTGCTGGGTCGTCGATGACGATCGCATTGCCGACATCGACAAACTGCTTCGTCACCGCATGATCACCGGAGACACTGCTCGCGATGACCTCCTCGATGAAGCCGGGGCCATCCGGGTGCTCATCACCGTGGATGAGTCGGACGATCTCGACGTGAGCCGACTCGGCATTCTCGACACTGATGTGGAAGGTGATCTCCGCACCCGGCGCGACGCTCACCTTGTCGGTGTAGCCGGTGATCGTTGTCGTTGCCATCGTTACTCAACTCCGCTCATGATGCTCGCAAATCATTGACCCGCCGCAGGAAGACCGCGTGGTAGGCCTCGTCCAGGGAGGGGTAGACCTTGTCGTCGACCACCCGCGGCGGAACGCCTGGCATGCCGGACAGCGCGACCACTCGGTACGACCGGAATGGTTCCTCGCAGTAGACGGCGTACTTATCAGGGATTGGCCCCTGCCTAAAGTAGTTGAGGATTCGCTCAAGGTGATCGCTGTGCTGGCCGAGGGGCTTTTGGCGGTGCTCCTCGATGAGCGCCGGCGTGATCCATCCCCTCAGCCGGTCTCGGAGTCCGCGCTCGAATGTCCGGCCCACGATGATCGACTTGTCGTGGATGTCTGGGGCCTGCTGCGGCAGGAACTCTGCGTACCTGCTCGTCAGCCCGGCGCGATGGAGTGCCTGCCGACGCTGCCGAATCTCACTCAGTTGCACCTTGAGCCCGAAGATGCCGTTTCGGGTGTAGAGGACGGAGAGGAGTGCGAGGACGCCGACGAGCACGATGCGCCAAGGTCCCCACTCCGTGAACCACTGGGTGATGCCAACGACGATGATCGTTCCGATAACCGCACCCTCTGCACGACCGAGTCCACCGATGACGATCATGGCGAGCATGAGGAGTAGCAGGTCGAGGCTGAACACCTGTAGCGATGTTCCTCCGATGTACGCGGCGTAGAACGCACCGATCGCTCCAAGTGCCGCACTGGCGATCATGAACACCCAGGTTCTTGCGCGCTGGATATTGATGCCGATCGCCGAGGCGAACGCCTCGTCCTCCTTGTTGGTCGCCGAGGTGCGCAGCAGCAGGCCAAGGCGCCCGCCGTTGACCCACCGGAAGACCGCGAGGGCTACGAGGAGCAGGGCGAAGGCCGACACGTACAGCAGTGCCTGCCCCAGCCAAGTAGTCATCATGTCGCTGGGAACGATTCGATCAACCCCGAAAAGTGCCCCGTTGAACTTTCCGCCGAGTTCATCGGACTGCGTGACGAAGTTCCGGCAGAACTCGGACAGGCCCAAGGTTAAGAGCGCGTAGTAGAGGCCATCGAGTCGTCTGGCGGGCAGGGAGATGAGGAATCCCATGAGGGCGCCGAGGATCAAGCCGATGACGAGCATGGCGGGCCACGGGACCCCGTAGGTGATGCTCAGGTACGCCGCGCCATAGGCGCCGACGCCGACGGTGGCGAGGGTGGCGAAGGACTGGAGTCCGGCGGTTCCGATGATGAGGGTCCACATGACGTTGATCGCCGCGTAGATGCAGATGATGCCGAAGAGCGCGAAGAAGCGCTCATTGCTCGCGGCGATGGGCAGGACGAGAATAAGGATCAGCCCGAGGAGCCAGAAGGTCGGCTTTTTGTCCGTGAGGACGAGTTCACGCTTGAGGGTCTTCGGGTTGTACGACCCGCTGAGACGCAGCACCGAGCGCTTGGTGCCGATGTAGCGACGGCGCTTGAAGACCTTGTCGGTGCTGACGGGCCAACTCGGGCGCCAGGAGCGCCGGCCGATGAGGGGTTGCTTACTCACGGACATCCTCCAGCAGTCCACCGAGGCCGCGCGGGCGGAAGATGAGGATGAGCACCACGATCCCGAATAGCACGAACGGTACGAGTGATTGCTGCAGGTACCGGGCCGTGAGCGCCTCGGCGAGCCCGAGCAGCCCAGCGGCCACGACCGTGCCGGGGATCGAACCGAGCCCGCCGGCCAGCGAGATGATGAGACCTACCGTGAGGGGCTGGACTCCCGAAGTGGGGCTGACGAAGAAGGTCTGTGCGAGCAGCACTGAAGCAAGGCCGGTAAGGGCTCCGCTGATCGCGAGGACCCGCATGCCCGTGGTTCTCACCGAGACGCCGACCACGGCTGCCCCGAGAGGATTCATCATCATCGCCCGCATCTGAAGGCCGGCCCGGCTTGACCGCATCCAGAGGATTACCGCGCCAAGCATGAGAATGGCCACGATGATCGCACCGAGTTGCCCATTGCCGATTCCGCTGCCGGCGACCTCGACCCGCCCGGTCCCGAAGATGGGCGGGAGTGGCTTGTTCTGCGGACCGAAAAAGATGAGCCAGACCTGCGTCCCGATGAGACTGATGGCAAGCGTTGCGATGAGGCTTCTCGTCCGAAAGTTGTCGCGGTCCTGGAGTGGCAGAAAGGCAACCAGCCCGACCGCAAGTCCGGCCACCGCCGAGCCCAGCATCCCGGAGACGATGAGCCCGACGGACAGGGCAACACCTTCAACCCCGTACGTCGTGGCGATCTCTGCGAATAGAAAGGCCGTATAGCCGCCTGCGGTGAAGATGAAGCCTTGCGCCAGGTTGAGCATGCCGATGCTGGCCCACGTGAAGGAGATTCCGATCGCGACAAGCCCATACATCGAGGCGAGCAGGAGCGCACTGAAGACGACATCCATCAGAGCGCCTGCCCGTGGTGGATGCCCTGGGCCATGGCCTCGGCGGCTGGCGGAATATCGCCGAGGGCTTCACCCACGTCCTGCTTCAACTCACCCGCATGCATCCCAAGGACCCGGTCGACCCGGCCCTGCAGCAGTGGGAGGTTCTGCTCCGCGATGATCATGGCGCCGTCACCGATGTCGATCTCGCATAACGCGGCGACGAGACCGAGGGAGATCTTCGGGGCAAGTCCGAGCGATGGCTCGTCGACGAGGTAGAGCTTGGCGTCGGCCATAAGTGCCCGGCCGACGGAGACCATGCGCCTCTCGCCGCCCGAGAGCGTCCCCGCTGACTGACGCAGGAGCGGGCGAAGGGGGGCGAAGACGTCAAGGACGTGATCACGTCGACGCCGGCGGGACCGCCAGGTGGCCCGCGTGTACGCCCCGGAATCCAGGTTCTCTTTCACGGTCAGGCCTGGAAAGATCGCATCCCCCTGCGGAGCGAGTGCTATGCCCCGTCGGACGATACTGGGCGTCTTGCGTCCGACCCCGTGGGTGCGGCGCCCACCGATCTGGTGGCCCTCGAAGATGATCGAGCCATCCTGCCAACCGGTCAGGCCGACGATTGCGCTGAGCATCGTCGTCTTGCCATGGCCGTTGAGACCGACCAAGCCAAGGCGCTCGCCGGGATTGACTGAGAGATTGAGGTCGTGAAGAACGCGCACCGGCCCGTAGCCGGCCGATACCCGAACAAGTTCAAGAATCGCCATCAGATCGCCACGCTCAATCCTGATGAATCGAGGCTCTCAGCGTCGATGATGGGTATGTCGAAGTAGGCCTGCCGGACTGCCGGGAGGGTGAACACGGTCTCGGGCGGGCCTTCGGCAATGATCGTTCCGACGTCGAGAACGAGCACCCTCGACGCGACCATTGCGAGCAGTTCGAGTCGGTGCTCGATGAGCAGGACGGCAATTCCGAACTCTTGTGAGAGTTTGCGAACGACGAGGTCGATCTCATCGATCTCGGAGCCGGTCAGTCCTGAGGCGGGTTCGTCGAGCAGGACGATCCGCGGATCGCGGACGAGGAGGCAGGCCAGCATGAGCTTGCGGCGCTCTAGGGTCTCGAGTGATCCGGTGGGCTGGTCCATGTGAGCGCGCAGTCTCACGAACTCCGCGGCCCACTCCACGCGAAGGCGTGACGGGTAGGGCTTGAAGGCCCTGCGTGCGGCCTTGAGGGTCTCGCCGACCGTGAGGGCGGCCGGCACGATCGGCCTCTGGTAGCTGCGCACGAGGCCTCGTTCAACCCGCTCGCGCATCGGCAGTTTCCTGATGGAAGTCCCGTCGAGGGTGACGTCGCCGCCATGGTTGAGTTGGCGGCCCGACAGCACTTCGAAGAGGCTGGTCTTGCCGGCCCCATTGGGGCCGGCAAGACCGACAACCTCTGCCCTGCCTACCTCGAGCGTGACGCTCTCGAGAATCCGCCGACCACCGAGGTCAAGCGTGATGTCGGTGCAGGACAGGAGTGGCATCGACTACTTCATCCACGGTGCGGGAGCAAAGGCTGCCTCCGCGTCGATGTCGGGTGCGATCACCGTGTGGCGACCGTCTTGGACCTGGTAGAAGTAGTGCGTGACACCGGCTGCGGGATCGGTCTCGACCGTCGGGTAGATCGGCACCGCGCCGTTTGCGAAGTCGAGGTGGCCCGTGACGCCATTCGTCGGGTTCGCCGCGATGTACGCATTGACCGCCGCAAAGTCCGCCGGGTCGGCATTCGCCCAGGCATTCGCCAGAACGTTCACCATGTCGTAGCACCACGCCGGGTAGACAAGGCCCATGGTCTTGTCATCCACGGCGAACTTTGCCTGGTAGGCCGCACGGAATGCCTTGTCCTCGGCGCTCGTGTTGCCGGTTCCGATGACGGTTCCCCAGACGAAGCCCTCGGCCGAGTCACCGGCGATCTCGAGGTACTCAGGCTGTGACGGTCCGTACTGGAGGTAGACGAGCGAGCCATCAACCGGTGCGGCAGCAAACTGCTGCGAGAAGGATGCGAGCTCAGCACCGATCCAGTGGTCGACCATGATGGCTCCGGCATCGTTCGCTGCGAGCTTCTGCAGGACCGGCGACCAGTCCTTCGTTCCGGCCGTGATGTCGATGACCTCGCCAAGCTCCCATGCACCCTCGGTGGCGGCGATCGCATCGATCGTCGCCTGAGCGATGTTCTGGTTGTAGGCGGTGTCACCACGGATGATGTCGACCTTGTTGTTCTTCGGGGTCCACTTGCCCGAATCCTTCAACTGGGACAGGAAGGTGACGAATCCGGTGCCGTAGTAGGTCTCGGCCGGGTCCACGAAATAGTTGCCATACTTCGCCGGATCACTTGCCCTGATGTTCTGGGCGTCAATATTCGTGTCACCGCTCATGTACGGAGCACCGTAGGCGGCGGCAACGTCTAGCGCGGGGGGCGGAATGATGACGAACGGGCTGACGAGCGCGCTCACGCCATCACCGGTCAGTTTCTGGAATCCAGCCGTGATGCCCTCGGGGGTGAGGATGTCGATGTCGGTGACATCCAACTCGATCGGACGGCCATTCACTCCGCCGTTCGCGTTGATCGTCTCCTGGGCGAGGATCGCGCCGTTCCAGCAATCCTTGTGATCCGCGATGCCGGCGGGACCGGACTGCGCGATCGGCATGCCGATCACGATCGGCTCGCCCGTGGCGGGGCCGCCTTCGGCGGGCGCCGCTGATGATGCCGCGGAGGCGGCGGGGGCAGCCGACTCGGTGGCTGTCTCGGAGCCGCCGCCGCACGCGGCGAGCAGCAGGGTTGCGGTCGCGACCGTGGCTGCGAGAGTGGTTATTCGAGCGCGTTGCATGGAGCCTCCAGTTCTAGGCGGAGCGCACGAAGACGCCCGGGTAGACACATGATTGCGACAACGAGTCGTCGCGGCTATCCGTATTTCTACCGATTTGCTTCTCCTGTTTTGGGAGGTGAGTTGCGCCCGTCGTGTATCTGTTTGGTTACGAACGATCGAATCGTGCATGTTCCGCTGCGAGACGCACGACAGAGGTGTCACGATGCGCGTATGTCTGCCGTCGAGGTCGATTCCACCATCGGTGCGATGGGGACGATTGCCGCAATCGCATCGGACAGTGGCCCAGTAGCGGAGCGAGGCAGGGCTGTCCTTGAGGAGCTCAAGCGGATCATTCCCTTCGAGGCCGCTGAGATCTGCTCCATCAACCCCCTCACCGGCGAGTCGGTCCAGATCGCTTCCGAGGGCTACTCGCAGCAGATCCTCGATGAATTGCACAGCGCTGAGTTCCACGAATTGATGGACGCCCTCGGAATCAAAGCTACTGGGCGACCGATTCGCATGCGTGATTTGCCAGGAGACCCGCTGGACAACTGGGCCGTCGCTGATGTGCTCTACCCGGCGGGTTTCAAAGAGGGCCTCACCATGTGCCTTCGGACCCCCGACGGACGTGTGACGGGAGTCATCAACCTCTCAACCCTGTCTACTGAACACCCGAGCGACATTGCCCGGGATGCCGTGGCCCACCTGTGCGCGACCCTGGGGAACCTCGCTGACCCGCTCCAATCCGGCAAGTGGATTGCCATGCTGCTGGGTGCCGGGAGCATGGCCGTCGGCTTGGATGACGCCGGGGCCGCGATCAGCATCCCCGGGCTCACCGGCCACAAGCTCCTAGCGGATGGCACTGAATTGCTTGAAGTGGCCAAGGGGGCCGCTGTGCATAACTCGTGGGGATCATTCGTCTGGCCCGATGACGATGACTGGTTTCGGGTCCGCGTCGTGCCGTGTCGAGGCGAACAACCGATCACGACCGTCGTGAGCATGGACTCGATCGATATTGGGCCCCTCAGTCGCCGCGAGCTCGAGGTGCTCACCCTCGCGGCGGAGGGGTTATCGAATCAGGAGATCGGCGACGCCCTTGTCATCAGTAACCGCACGGTCGCAACGCATGTCGAGCACATCCTCGCCAAGCTCAGTGCGCCGAACCGCGCTGCTGCCGCCGCCTACGCGCTGCGCGAGGGCCTGATCATGGGTCAGGTAACCCGCCACGATCGGTGACGGTCAGCCACCGGGTCAAGTCGCCGGAGCGACATCAGCCCGACGGAGTCGGGGACCCGAACGTGCGCGTTGCGGGGTAAGCCGGTCCATCGCCGGTAGGGTCGCGTTTGTTCGCATTCCCACGTTGGATGATCGTTGAGGATGGCTTGAAATGACGGCAACCCGGGCACGCCTGGTAGCGCTCGGAGTGTGTGCGGTAATCGCCCTCGCAGGCTGCTCGTCATCAGGCGGTGATGGCTCCCCCGCTCCTGGAGACCTGCAACTGCCCGTGGCCTTTGGACTCGTCCGGGATCAAGCCGGACTCGCGCAGCAGGTGCAACTGCTGAGCACCCCCGGGTCCCCGAGTTTTGCGCAGTGGATGACCCCGGCCGACATTGCCTCCGCGTACGGGGCTTCTGAAGCGGATGCCCAAGCAGCACTCAGCACCTTGAACGCCGCGGGCTTCACCGGGGAGCTCGATCCCACCGGCAGCGTGCTCATCGGCACGATGAGTGTCTCGGATGCACAAACATTCTTTGGCACAGACATCCTCGAGACCCCAACAGGAGCCGGCCTGTCCGTGGCCGGCCCGGCGAAGCCGATCTCGCCTCCGGAGTCGATTTCCAGCACCGTGTCCGAGGTTGCCGGGCTCGCGGCACTGCTCCCGACTGCGTCGTCGACGAGTTCCCCTGCTGCCCCGGCATCGACACCGGCTCCGTGTCCGACCACGAAGGGCTTGGCCGCCTCGCTCAGGGACACCTACGGTCTGGCTCCCCTGCAGACTGCGGGATCGATCGGCAAGGGGGTGCGGATCGCCTTGCTCGAGGTGGCCCCCACCTCGCAGCAAGCCCTTGATCTCTATCGGTCATGCTTCAGTGATCCCATTGCGCCGGTCACGGTGAACATGGTCGACGCCTCCCCTGCGTCCGTCTTCGGCGACGTCGCGCAGGAAGCAACCCTCGACATCATCGCCGCGAGCCTCATGGCACCGGGCCTGTCGGGCATCGACGTCTATCAGTTCAATCCGTACTCACCGCTGGTCTTCCCGTTCGCAGCGGCCCTTGCCGGCACCTATGCCCCGGGCGGTGCCCGGATCATCTCGACGAGCGTCGGTTTCTGCGAGACAGACCTCACCGAGCAGGCAATCGATGTGACCGAGTGGCTGCTCATGTCGGCTGCCGCCACCGGGGTGACGGTAGTCGCGTCTTCTGGCGACACCGGTTCATCCGCATGTGCCCCCGGCAGCACCGACCAGGCCGCCCAGTACCCGTCATCATCGCCGAATGTGCTGTCGGTCGGCGGCACCCAGTCGACCACCGCTGGTGATTTTGACTCGGGTCAGCAAGTCTGGAACTCCAGCCCGAGTTACGCAGGCGGCGGATCCACGGTGAGTAGCCTTCCGCAGCCCGCCTACCAGACTTCACTCGGCATTAGCGGGGGCCGCATCACGCCAGATGTGGCATTCGTGTCATCACCGGCCGACTTCGGGCCGATTCCGGTCTGCACGACCGGCGGCTCGTGCGAGTTCACTGTCGTCGGCGGCACGTCGGCCACGGCTCCTGGCGTCGCGGGCGGTCTGGCCTCCGTCCTTCAATCCCTCAGTGCCAACCCAAGCGTCCGGCTCGGGCTGCCCAATTGGGCGCTCTATTCGGCGCCTGTGGGCGCCTCCTCGTACTTCACTGATGTCACCATCGGTACCAATGACCTCTATGGCGTTGGGTGCTGCACAGCGGCGCCGGGTTTCGATCCGGCCAGTGGTTGGGGCTCACTGCAGTTCAGCGCTGTAGCCGACTTTTACCGAAACCAACTGGCCGCGTCGTAGGTTGGCCACACGCAGTCCCCGGGGGGCTTTGACATGCAAGGGCAACATGCTCTGATACGGGTGGAGGTTAGGAGACTCGAACTCCTGACTTCTGCCTTGCAAAGGCAGCGCTCTACCAACTGAGCTAAACCCCCTCGGTGTTCCGAGGCCGTGCGTCGTGCCGATATTCAGTTGTCTCACTCGTCAGCGCAAGTCTGGTTCCGAGGTTGCTTCGGACCAGAGGTCCTGCTCCGCTTTTTTCGCGGTGACCTGTCGGTACACGACATATCCGACACCGGCGAGGGCAGCGAGCAGCAGCAGTTTCTTCACGTGGGCCTAGGTGGACTTGAACCACCGACCTCTTCCTTATCAGGGAAGCGCTCTAACCAAGCTGAGCTATAGGCCCGTTTCGCGGGTGCGGCTGATCAGGTTACCGGACGGGGACGGGCAAGCACCAATCCCCCTCGAATAGCGTCCGGCGAGTGATCAATTTCGGTCGGTGAGCACCACCTCAACACCGCCGGTAAGGCCGACCGTGAGGTTGTACATGAACGCGAAGATGGTCGCGAGCACCGAGACGAGGATGACCTCGACGGATGCGAGGACGATCGTCACGCCGAGCACTCGGGAGAAGTCCAGCACGGTCATCAGGTCGAAGTTGGCCTGTGAATTCCCGATCACCTCATTGACGTTTCTCGAGAGTGTCTCGAAGACCCCGAGTGAGCTGAGGGCGAACCACAGCACCGAAACCGAGACCACGATGACGATTCCCACGGCGATCGCGAGCATGAACGCCGCCTTCGCGACCGACCATGGGTCAACCCTTGACAGGTAGAGGCGAGCCTGCCGGGGGCCGGACGTTAACTCCGCCGTCACGTCGACTCCTCAGCCACGGTGACCTCCTCCGTCGAATCACCGACCGCGGGGGCGTCAATGTATTCCGCGATGATGTCGTCCTCTTCTTCATTTTCGGCGCCCCGGGCTACTGCCACCACGGTGTCGTCCCCCGTGAGATTCATGAGGGTGACCCCCATGGTGTCGCGGCCCGACGGGCGGATCTCCTCGACCTTAGTCCGGATCACCACGCCATTGGATGCGATGGCGAAGATCTGGTCACTCGCCTGGCACACCATGGCCCCCACGAGCGAGCCGCGCGCTTCAGTGAGACGCATGGCACGCACGCCTAGAATGCCGCGGCCCTTGGTTGCCCACTCGCTGACCGGTGTCCGCTTGGCGAAGCCACCATCGGTGATCGTCACGACGAAGGTGTCGGGCTGGACAACCTCCATGGAGAGCAGGGCATCACCTTCACGGAATCTCATGCCGATGACGCCACTCGTGGCGCGGCCCATGGGGCGCAGAGTGTCGTCGTTGCCCGAGAACCGCGCCGACATTCCCTTTCGGGAGACGAGGAGCAGTTCATCCTGATCTGACACCAGGCGAGCAGAGATGAGCTCGTCATCGTCGCCGAGGTTGATGGCGATGATCCCGCCCTGACGGTTCGTGTCGTAGTCCGACAGTTTCGTCTTCTTGACCATCCCGTTTCGGGTGGCAAGGACGAGGTTCTCACCCGCGGCGTAGTTGTCGATGGCGAGGACCTGGGTGATGGCCTCATCAGGCTGGAAGGCGAGCAGGTTGGCCACATGCTGGCCGCGGGCATCACGGCCAGAGTCAGGGAGTTGGTATGCCTTCGCCCGGTAGACGCGGCCCTTGTTCGTGAAGAAGAGAATCCAGTGATGGGTCGTTGTGACGAAGAGGTGCTCGACGACATCATCCTGACGCAGTGCAGCCCCTTTCACGCCTCGTCCGCCGCGGCGCTGAGCGCGGTAGAGGTCAGCCTTAGTTCGCTTGGCGTAGCCGCCGGATGTGATCGTCACGACGACGTCTTCGACTGCGATGAGGTCCTCGTCGTTGACATCGCCATCCCAGGAGATGAACTCGCTTCGACGCTCGTCACCGAACTTCGCTGTGACCTCCGCTAGTTCCTCGGAGATGATCGACCGCTGCCGCGCCTCATTCGCGAGGATGTCGTTGTAGTCGGCGATCTTGGCGGTGAGCTCATCGAACTCATCGATGATCTTCTGTCGCTCAAGGGCGGCCAGTCGCCGCAGTTGCATATCAAGGATCGCCGTGGCCTGGATCTCGTCGAGCTCGAGCAAGCCCATGAGCCCGGTTCGGGCATCGTCGACTGTGGCCGAGGCACGGATGAGCGCAATCACCTCGTCCAGTGCATCGAGGGCCTTGAGGTAGCCGCGCAGGATATGAGCGCGCTCCTCGGCCTTGCGTAGGCGATACCTCGTGCGCCGCTGCAGCACCTCGATCTGGTGGGTGATCCAGTAGCGGATGAACTGCTCGAGGGTGAGGGTTCGCGGGACGCCATCGACGAGGGCGAGCATGTTCGCGCCGAAATTGTCCTGCAGTTGCGTGTGCTTGTAGAGCTGGTTCAGCACGACCTGCGCTACGGCATCGCGCTTGAGGTCGATGATGAGCCGCATGCCGGTGCGCGAGGAGGAATCGTCGCGGATGTCAGCGATGCCGGTGAGCTTGCCCTCGCCGACGAGCTCAGCAATGCGCAGGAGCAGGTTGTCGGGATTGACCTGGTACGGCAGTTCGGTGACGACGAGGACCTGCCGGCCGCGTGCATCCTCGTCGACGGTGACAACTGCGCGCATCGTGACCGAGCCACGCCCAGTGCGGAAGTAGTCATCTATGCCCTTGCGGCCGACGATGAGCGCGCCTGTCGGGAAGTCGGGACCCTTGACGATTCCGACGAGCGCGGCCTGACGGGTCTCGCGGTCGGCGTCTGGGTTCGCGAGCAGCCACTGCGCTCCCTCTGCCACCTCGCGCAGATTGTGCGGCGGGATGTTCGTCGCCATGCCGACGGCAATCCCGGAACTGCCATTGACGAGCAGGTTCGGGAAGCGCGCCGGGAGCACCCGCGGCTCCTGGGTCCGGCCGTCGTAGTTGGGGCCGAAGTCGACGGTGTCCTCATCGATGTCGCGGACCATCTCCATCGCCAGCGGTGCCATGCGGCACTCGGTGTAGCGCTGGGCCGCGGGCGGATCGTTGCCGGGGGAGCCGAAGTTGCCCTGGCCCTGCACGAGGGGGTAGCGAAGGGACCACGGCTGGGCAAGGCGGACCAGTGCGTCGTAGATCGCGGTGTCGCCGTGCGGGTGGTAGCTGCCCATGACATCGCCGACGACCCGGGCACTCTTGGAGAAATTTCGATCGGGTCGGTAGCCGCCGTCGTACATGGCGTACAGGACTCGGCGGTGGACCGGCTTGAGCCCGTCGCGTACGTCGGGGAGCGCCCGCGACACGATGACGGACATCGAGTAGTCGAGGTACGAGCGTTGCATCTCCGTCTGGAGGTCGACGGGCTCGATTCGGCCGTGATGGCCCGGCCCCGTCTCTTCGACGGTCGAGGTGTCGTCAGCCACAGGAATCTCCGTTGGTCAAGGTGCTAGATATCGAGGAAGCGGACGTCGCGAGCGTTCTGCTGGATGAAGTTTCGGCGGGACTCGACGTCCTCGCCCATGAGGACGCTGAACATCTCGTCGGCCTGGGCGGCGTCGTCGAGGGTGACCTGCAGCAGGACTCGGTGCTCCGGGTCCATCGTGGTGTCCCACAACTCATCCGCATTCATCTCGCCGAGGCCCTTGTAGCGCTGGATTGCCTCGTCCTTGGGGAGTCGGCGCCCAGCGGCGAAGCCCGCCTCGACGATCGCATCGCGCTCGCGGTCGGTGTAGGCGAACTCGGCAGTCTCACGCGACCACTTGATCTTGTAAAGGGGTGGTTGCGCGAGGAAGACATGGCCCTGGTCGACGAGCGGCCTCATGAATCGGAACAGCAAGGTGAGTAGCAGGGTTCGGATGTGCTGGCCGTCGACATCGGCATCCGCCATGAGAACGACTTTGTGATATCTGAGCCGATTGATATCGAACTCATCTTGCACTCCGGTGCCGAAGGCCGACACTAGAGCCTGAACCTCGTTATTCTGCAACACCTTGTCGATGCGCGCCTTCTCGACGTTGAGGATCTTTCCGCGGATCGGGAGGATCGCCTGACGGCGCGGGTCGCGTCCCTGTCGAGCTGAGCCACCGGCTGAATCGCCCTCGACGATGAAGACCTCGCACTCCTCCGGGTCGCGACTTGAGCAGTCGATCAGCTTGCCAGGCATGCCGGCGCCGCCTAGAAGACCCTTGCGGTTCCTGGCGAGATCCCGTGCCTTGCGGGCAGCGATCCGTGCCGTGGCAGCGTTGACCGATTTGCGGGCGATCTCCTTGCCCTCCGCCGGGTTCTTCTCGAACCACTCACCAAGCTGCTCGTTGACGACCTTCTGGACGAAGGTTTTCATCTCGGTGTTGCCAAGCTTCGCCTTGGTCTGGCCCTCGAACTGCGGCTCGGTCATCTTCACGCTGATGATCGCGGTGAGCCCCTCGCGGATGTCCTCGCCGCTGAGGTTGGGGTCTTTCTCCTTGAGGATGTTCCACTCACGCGCGAACTTGTTCACGAGCGTGGTCATCGCTGACCGGAACCCCTCCTCGTGCGTGCCGCCCTCAGTGGTGTTGATTGTGTTCGCGAAGGTGTAGACCGACTCCGAGTAGGTGGTGTTCCACTGCATGGCAATCTCGGCGCTCATGCGGTGGTCATCGGTCTCCGTTTCGAAGGAGATGATGCTCGGGTTCGCGACGCCCTTGCTCGCGTTGATGTGCCGTACGAAGTCAGCTATGCCGCCCTCGTAGCAGAAGCGTGCGGAGCGAACTGCCTCGACCGGCTCCTCGCCATCCTCACCCTCGATGACCACCGCCTCACGCTCATCGACAATCTCAAGGACGAGGCCCTTGTTCAGGAACGCCATCTCCTGGAAGCGGCGCGCGAGGGTGGTGAAGTCATAGTGGGTGGTCTCGAAGATATCCGCGTCGGCCCAGAAGGTGATCGTGGTGCCGGTCGCGGTGGTGGCCTCTCCCTTATCGAGGGCGGCCTCCGGGACGCCGTAGCGATACACCTGCCGGTAAACGGAACCATCGCGGCGGACTTCGACATCAAGGCGGTTCGACAGTGCGTTGACGACCGACACCCCCACGCCGTGCAGGCCACCGGAGACTGAGTAGCCGCTGCCGCCGAACTTGCCGCCCGCGTGGAGGACAGTCAGGACGACCTCGAGCGCCGGTTTCTTCTCGATGGGGTGCTCATCGACCGGGATGCCACGACCATCGTCGATGACGCGGACGCCGCCATTGGCGAGGAGCGTGATCGAGATGCTGGTGGCGTAGCCGGCGAGCGCCTCATCGACGGAGTTATCGACTACCTCGTACACCAGATGGTGGAGTCCTCGTTCGCCGGTGGAACCGATGTACATGCCGGGCCGCTTGCGGACGGCGTCGAGGCCCTCCAGAACGGTGATCGCGCTAGCGTCGTATGACACAGGCGTCGGGCCTCCTCGATCACGTGGGGCTGACTCGGCGAGTGCCCGCGATTTTCTCTGAGTCTACCTCCTCAGACTGACAGTAGGGTGCCTGCCGCGGCCGTGAACGGGCCAAGATCGAATTGTCTGGCCACAGGCCGTGTTGCTGTATCCACCGGCACCTTTCGACGGTTGTCGTGGCCCTGATGTGATCGACGGAGTTAGCCGTAGGTGTCGCGCGGCCCCCGTCCCGCGACCCGCCTCGGTCCGGCGACCCACGACGGAGCCTGTGGACCCACGACGGAGATATCGGCTACTAGCCCTCGACCCACCTCCCGGTCGATCTCCGTGCGCAGTTGCGGGAGGAGAAGCCTGACCTGAGTCGCCCATGCGGTGGAGTCTGCGCGCAGGATGAGTTGGCCGTCGGTGAAGGATTCCGGGACGACATGATCGGCAAGATCCGCCCCAACAACCTGCGGCCAGCGCGCCATGAGGCCGGCGACAGCGTTCGCGGTCGACCAACCCTGATCCGTGAGGAGGGCTTCGACCGCGTCACCGAGCAGTTTCGGATCTCGCCCATCGGAGCGAGGACCTGAGAGCCGCGGCTTCGCCGAAGGCCCCTGAGCCCGGCGCGGGCCTCCGCTTGTGGCCCGGCGCAGGGCCCTATTCGCTGCGTCGCCGGGCCCTGCGGCGACCTCGCCAGAAGTGTCGTCGGTCATCCCAGCGCCACGCTTTCGCGTGAGACCCGAAAGGTGGCTCCGTGCAGCGCAGACGGGACATCCGCCTCGACGGCTGCGGTGATGAGCACCTGCTGGGCTGACGACACCCGCTGCGCGAGCCGTTCACGGCGGGTGGCGTCGAGTTCGGCGAACACGTCGTCCAGCATGAGCACCGGGTCGACGCCGTCCTGTCGGAGCAATGCGAACGAGGCAAGCCGCAGCGCGAGTGCGATCGACCACGCCTCACCGTGTGAGGCATAACCCTTAGCAGGCAGGTTGGCGAGCATCAGCAGCAGGTCATCGCGGTGCGGACCGACGAGAGTCAGCCCCCGGTTGAGTTCGTCGCCGCGTCTGTTCACGAGTTCTTCTAGGATCCGGGTTCGCCAGGCATCCTTATCGGAGGGCTGTTCACCGCTGTCACCCAATGAGGAGACGTATGCCAGGCCCAGAGCGGACCCCTCGGCCCCGGCCACAATCTGATATTCGTGCCCGGTAAGGGGTTGAAGATCAGCAACAAGGCAGACGCGTTCGTGGACGAGTTGCCCGCCGATGGTTGCCAACTGGTCGTCCCAAACTTCGAGGGTCCGGAGCATCTCGTCCTCGGCTCGTCGCCGGGTGACGCTCGCTGACTTCAGGAGTGCGTTCCGCTGCTTGAGCACCCGTTCATAATCGGATCTCGTCGCCGCTAGTCGAGGTGAGCGCTGAATGAGCAGGTCGTCGAGGAATCGCCGGCGCTCCGACGGGTCACCCTTGACCAGGCTGAGGTCCTCCGGTGCGAAGAGAACAGTGCGCAGGAGCCCGAGGACATCGCGGATCCGCGGCAGCGGCGACTGGTTGACCCGTGCCTTGTTCGCTCGACCCGGCGTGATCGCAATATCCACGGTGATCTCGCGGTCGTCAGATGTGATGCCGCAGCGGATGAACGCGATTTCGGCGCCGTGGCGCACGAGGGGGGCGTCCGAGGCAACGCGGTGACTCGCCAGCGATGAGACATAGCCGATGGCCTCGACCAGGTTCGTCTTGCCCTGCCCATTGAGCCCCACGAAGGTCGTGACGCCCGGGGAGAGGTCGAGGTTCACCTGCCCGTGGGATCTGAAGTCCGTGAGGGTCAATGAGTGAACCCACATGACATCAGCCGGTCAAGCGGACCGGCATCAACAGGTAGCGGTACTCGTCACTGGGGGTGGCAGATATGGCGGCGAGGCCAGTGAGCACTGCGGGACGTGTTGGCTGCGTGAACGAGAACCGTGCTATCGGAGAGTCAATCGCGGCGAGGCCATCAAGGAGGTAGTTCGGGTTGAACGCGATCTCGAGGGCATCACCATCGACAGTGCATTCGACGGCCTCGTTCGCCGTAGCGTCATCACCGGCCCCAGCGCGCAGGACAACCTCGGAACCGTCGAAGTTCAGCCGCACCGGGGTATTGCGCTCCGCGACCAAGGACACTCGCTTGACTGCGTCGGCGAGCATCGCGGTCTCAACCAGAGCAATGGATGCAGCCTCATTCGGAAGCAGCGTGCGGTACTTCGGGAACTCACCGTCGAGGAGACGCGCGGTCGTGCGGCGTCCGTTGCCCTGAAAGCCGATAAGTCCCTCACCAGCCCCAGGCGGGGCGAGTGCGATGCTCATCTTGTCGGCTGATGCGAGCGCCTTGGCGGTCTCGGCTAAGGTCCGCGCCGGGATGAGCGCGTTGGCACTGAGCCCAGTCGATAGCGGACTCCACTCGAACTCGCGGACCGCAAGGCGGTATCGATCTGTCGCCGCGAGAATGAGGTGAGTTCCCTCGATCTCGAGCCGAATACCGGTCAGCGTCGGAAGGGTGTCGTCGCGACCGGCGGCTATGGCTACCTGTCCGACTGCGGTGGCAAACAGTGAGCCGGCGATCTCACCTGAGGCGGATGGCATCACCGGGAGTTGCGGGTAATCCTCGACGGGCAGTGTGGGGAGCGTGAACGACGAACGCCCACACGTGATGATGACGCGCGTACCTTCAACACTGAGGGTGACGGGCTGCGCGGGGAGCGAGCGAGCTATGTCCGACAGCAGTCGGCCCGAAACAAGTGTGATGCCTGGCACTTCAACGTCACACGCGATCTCGACCCGGGCTGATACCTCGTAGTCGAAGCTGCTGAGTGTGACTTCCTCATCCCCAGCGCTGATGACGAGGCCGGCGAGTACAGGTAGCGATGGCCGCGAGGGAAGGGTGCGGGCAGCCCACGCGACGGCGTCGGCGAGTACATCACGCTCGACTCGAAACTTCACGGTGCCACCCTTCATACGAAAGTCCTGAGTATGTCGCCTACCCACTTGCGCCATGACACGGGGATGGATCTGAGTCTGGCACGAAATGGTGCCAGGCACCGCGGAGTGTCCACAGGGGGCAGGTTGATGATCGTTGCACATGGGGAATAGGTGAAGGTGTAGTCGTCGTCATAGGTGTTGTGGAAAGTGTGGATGATGGTCGATTCGCGTGGTGAGGGTGCGTGTTGGTGCCTGCGCGAATTGTGGAAAGGGTTGGGGTACCTGTGGATGGGTGTGGAGAGCTAGCGGACTGTGGCAAGTGCGAACGGACATCGATGGATGTTGTCCACAGATAGACGAGGAAATTTCGTACGGGGTGTGGTGATGATCAACAGGTTGTGCCCAGCGCGTGTTGGGTGTGACCGTCCCCAATAGTTATCCACACCTGTGGGAAACGTGGGGATCAAGAAGGTAGGTGAGCCGGTTGGTGATGATGGTGCGTGAGTGGTGCTATATCGTCCGGGGCTGTGACTTGATCCGGCCGGTGAGGTCGGTGACCTGGTTGAACAGGCTGCGTCGCTCAGCCATGAGTTGGCGAATCTTGCGGTCGGCGTGCATGACCGTGGTGTGGTCGCGGCCGCCGAATGCCTGCCCGATCTTCGGCAGCGATAGATCGGTGAGCTCACGGCACAGATACATGGCGATCTGCCGAGCGGTCACGAGCACCCTGGACCGGCTCGCGCCGCAGAGGTCGTCAATGGTGACACCGAAGTAGGAAGCGGTAGCGGCCATGATCTGGCCGGCGGTGATCTCAGGTCCGGTTTCGGAGGGGAAGAGGTCCTTCAGAACGATCTCGGTTATCGCGAGATCGACGGGCTGACGATTGAGCGACGCGAAGGCGGTGACGCGGATTAGGGCGCCTTCAAGTTCGCGGATGTTGCTGGAGATCTTCGATGCGATGTACTCGAGGACTTCAGCTGGAGCGTCTAGTCGCTCCTGAACCGTCTTCTTTCGCAGGATCGCGATGCGTGTCTCGAGGTCGGGTGGTTGAACATCGGTCATGAGGCCCCACTCGAACCGCGAGCGCATCCGATCCTCGAAGTCAGGCAGTTGCTTGGGCGGCTGGTCTGAGGTGACGACGATCTGCTTGTCGGCGTTGTGCAGCGTATTGAAGGTGTGGAAAAACTCTTCCTGGGTCTGCACCTTGCCGCTGAGAAACTGGATATCGTCGACGATCAGGACATCGACATCGCGGTAGCGCCGCTGGAAGGCGGCCGCCTTGTCATCGCGGATGCTGTTGATGAATTCGTTCGTGAACTCCTCGGAACTGACGTATCGAACGCGGGTGCCGTTGTAGAGGGTGCGGGTGTAGTGACCGATCGCGTGGAGTAGATGTGTCTTCCCGAGCCCCGAACCTCCGTAGATGAACAAGGGGTTGTACGCGGCGGCCGGGCGCTCGGCGACGGCCACGGCGGCAGCATGGGCAAAGCGGTTGCTGGAGCCGATGACGAAGGTGTCGAAGGTGTACTTCGCATTGAGCCGGCCGTCCTGCGGGCGAGTGGTCGGCGACCCGGTGCCGGGTCGCGGACCGTCGTCGAAACGCGGGACTGCGGGCTCCGGCGCGGATTGAGCCCGGCGATCGGCATAGGTGGCGTCCGCGACGGCATCGGTGGTCACCTCATCGAGGGCCGGGGCGATAGTGGCATCGACGGTCACCGCCAACCGAATCTCACGGCCAAGAGTCGCGGAGAGGGCACTGACAACGAATGGGCGCAGACGGGTCTCGAGGACGTCCTTGGTGAACTCATTCGGTGCGGCGATGAGTGCCGTATCCTCGACCAGGCCAAGGGGTCGGGTGAGTGCGACGAATGCGCGTTGCTGTGGAGTGAGGGTTCCGTCAGCCAGCGTGGATAGGGCCAGAGCCCACACGGCAGTGAGATCGGCAGGGTCGTCCATGGGACCCCCCTTCCACTTGCCACTGGGACCTTCCACAGTGTTATCCACAGGTGTGGATCACTGTGCGTTGACCAAGGGTAAACCTAGCCAAGGCCTGTCCGTACGACAAGTATGCGCGGTGACGGTGATGGAGTCCGCTGTCAGTTTGACCGCCCGCCGGGTTCCTGCCTAGGCTCAGCGGGTTATCGGACTTCCCCAACCGTTCGCCCAGGAGCCAGACCATGAAGCGCACCTTCCAGCCCAACAACCGCCGTCGGGCGAAGACGCACGGTTTCCGGCTGCGCATGCGCACGCGCGCAGGCCGCGCGATCCTCGCTGGCCGCCGAGCCAAGGGTCGCACCCGCATCTCCGCCTAGGTTCGACTCCACGCCATGCTCGCGAGCGAGAACCGGCTTCGGAGGTCGACTGACTTCCAGTCGGTGTCTCGCCGAGGCATACGCGTGTCGAGGTCGTGCCTTGTCATCCACGTAATCCCGCCTCCTGCGAATTCTGCGCTGTTGACCCGTGTCGGACTGTCTGTCGGCAAAGGCGTCGGGGGTTCAGTGGTTCGCCACCGGGTGGCCCGCCGCCTGCGGTCACAGATGCGTGGCCTACTGGGAGCGCTGCCGAGCGGCAGCACAGTCGTGGTGCGGGCGCTACCCCCAGCCGCCACGGCATCGAGCCGCTTACTCGGGGAAGAGCTGGTCTCAGCGCTCGCGAGCGCAGCCACGAAACTCTCGCGATGAGTGGTGTCGGCGGCGCAGTGATGACGGCCCTCAGCAAACTCAACTGGCTTTGGGCGCACTCCCTGGGCTGGATCTTGAAGTGGCTGCTCATCATCCTCATCAGGGGGTATCAACTCACGCTGTCGAAACTCCTCATGCCGAGTTGCCGCTTCTACCCGAGCTGCTCTGAATACGGGCTGAGGTCCATCGAGCAGCATGGTGCGATCAAGGGCGTGGGCTTGACCGTCTGGCGCCTACTTCGCTGCAACCCATGGAATGCTGGGGGTTTGGACCCCGTACCATCAGGTCGAAACTGGCGACCCGACATACTTCCAGACGGTAGACCACGCGTTCGACACCTGACCTGACACGACTCGCAAGGGAACTCATGTTCATTCTCGATTGGCTCCGCACCGGTGTGAGCTGGATTCTCGTCCAGTTCCATCAATTGCTGAGCAACTTCATGGACCCTGCGAGTGGCTGGACCTGGGCACTCTCAATCGTCGGCCTCGTCATCGTCATCCGCATCGTCCTCATCCCGCTCTTCGTCAAGCAGATCAAGTCGCAGCGGAATCTGCAGTTGATCCAGCCGCAGATGAAGGAGATCCAGAAGAAGTACGCCGGCGACCGCGAAAAGCAGTCGCAGGAGATGATGAAGCTGTACAAGGAGACGGGTACGAACCCGTTGGCCTCGTGCCTACCAATCCTGCTTCAAGCCCCGATCTTCTTCGCGCTCTTCAGCGTCCTGCAGGGGATCGCGATGAGCGTGCCCGAGGGCGTGTTCAAGTGGAGCCAGTACGAAGGCCTGCTGGCCCAGGCACACGACGCATCCATCTTCGGTGCACCGCTCTACGGAACGTTCATGGGCGCCGACGAAGTGTTCAAGGATGGCTTTACCCCGCTCAATACGAAGGTTCTCGCCTTCATCCTCATCATTGCCATGACGACGACCACCTTCCTAACCCAGCGTCAGATGATCGTGAAGAACACTGCGGCGGACAACCCCGTGGTGCGCCAGCAGAAGATCCTCCTGTACGTATTCCCCCTCGTCTTCGCCATCGGTGGCATCAACTTCCCGATCGGTGTTCTCATCTACTGGTTCACGACGAACCTATGGTCGATGGGCCAGCAGTTCTGGGTCATCCGCAACAACCCGCAGCCGGGTACGCCCGCTTTCGAAGCACGTGAGGCCCGAAGGACTCAGCGCGCGAAGGACAAGGCTGCCGCGAGCAGCGCCTCAGACCAAGCCGCGGGCGCTGAGCCCGAAGCGACGGAAGACGCACCGCCAGCCAGAGTGCAGCCGAAGAAGACCCCGCGCAGTAAGCGCAAGGGCAGTTCGTAGCTGTCAATCACACACGTAGGAGAGAACATGACGGATGAGCAGGCGCAGGCTGAGGTTGAGGCTGGCGCAGTAGAGGCGACAGAGTCGACGAGTAAGGCCGGCTCACTCCTTGAGCGCGAGGGTGACGCTGCGGCGGACTACCTCGAAGGGCTCCTCGATATCGCCGACCTTGATGGTGACATTGACATCGACGTCGAGGGCAACCGAGCAATGGTGTCGGTCGTCGAGGTACGCACCGGCGACCTTGGTCACCTCGTCGGTTCGAAAGGCGAGGTCCTTGACGCCCTTCAGGAGTTGACGCGGTTGGCGGCCTCCCGTGAGACGGGTGAGCGATCACGGCTCATGCTTGACGTCGCCGGCTTCCGGGCGGCGCGCCGGGCGGCGCTCGTCGAGTTGGCAGCCATCGCGATCACCGAGGCGCAGTCGACATCAGCGCCGGTGACGATGGACCCGATGACTCCGTTCGAGCGCAAGGTCGTGCATGACGCGGTGGCGGAGGCCGGTCTGGTGAGCGAGTCTGAGGGTGAAGAGCCCCGCCGGTGCGTCGTCATCCGAGTGAGCTGAACCCCGGCCGTTTCACGTGAAACCCGCCGAACCCGTCGAACTCCCGCCGTGGCTCGATCCCTTCACTGAGCCACTGCATGCCTACGCGGCCGTCCTGAGCTCGGCGGGCGTCAAGATGGGCCTCATTGGACCCCGGGAGGTGCCGCGCCTGTGGTCCCGACACCTCCTCAACTGCGCCGTGGTGGTGGGCCCAGGTGAGGTCTTCGTCGAATCAGGCGCGACGGTTGCCGATGTCGGATCGGGGGCGGGTCTGCCAGGGCTCGTCTGGGCGATCACACGACCAGACCTGGCAATCACACTTGTCGAGCCACTGCTACGGAGGGCGACCTTCCTACAGACGGTTGTTACCGACCTCGGCCTTGACGACCGAGTGGTGGTTCGGCGCGGTCGGGCGGAGGACCTGTGCGCTGATCCGGGATGGAGCGGCGTAGACGTGGTGACGGCGCGGGCCGTGGCACCCTTGGAGCGACTGCTCGGTTGGACGATCCCGCTCCTGCGGGCCGGCGGCCGTCTAGTTGCTCTCAAGGGGAGCAGTGCACAGGACGAGGTCGTGGCCGCGCAGGGAGTTGCAGCGACGCTCGGCGTGGTTGATCTGCGGGTGGTGCAGTGCGGTGCCGGGGTGGTCGAGCCCGTGACCACGGTCGTGACCGGGGTCCGAGGTACGGCACAATGACCGACGTGCATCCGTCTCCTTCCCCCGACCACACGTCCCCGAACCAGATTCCCGCAGACTCCGCCGCAAGCGGCCTCGGCTGGCCGACAACCACTGAGACGAGCATCGATGTTTCACGTGAAACATCGATGACTCCCGCAGGACTTGGCTGGCCCGCATGACGCGCGTTGTGAGTGTCGCGAATCAGAAGGGTGGGGTCGGGAAGACCACGACCACCGTCAATGTCGCCGCCTCGCTGGCTCAGCGCGGACACACCGTCCTCGTCATCGATCTTGACCCGCAAGGCAATGCGTCAACCGCACTCGGCGTCGACCATCACGAGGGTGTGAAGGGTGTCTACGAGGTCCTCAGTGGGGAGGCCACCCTCAGTGAGGTGGTGCAGGCGTGCCCTGATGTCGACGGCCTCTGGGGTGCCCCGGCGACAATCGACCTTGCGGGCGCCGAGATCGAGTTGGTATCCCAGGTTGCGCGCGAGTACCGGTTGAGCCGGGCGGTGGAGACCCACATTGCCGAATTCGAGCGCGAGCAGGGTCGTGCTCTCGATTTCATCCTCATGGACTGCCCTCCCTCCCTCGGGCTCCTCACCCTGAACGGGCTGGTAGCGGCTCGGGAACTGCTCCTGCCCATTCAGTGTGAGTACTACGCACTCGAGGGCCTGTCCCAACTGCTCCGCACCGTCGAGATGGTCAAGACCCACTTGAACCCGAAACTTGAGGTGAGTGCCATCCTCCTGACGATGTACGACGGCCGGACACGACTGGCGTCGCAGGTGGTGGATGAAGTGCGAACGCATTTTGGCACCCGGGTCCTCAACACGGTCATCCCGCGCGCGGTGCGCGTGTCAGAGGCGCCATCGTTCGGACAGACGATCATGACGTACGACGGCTCCTCCCCCGGCGCACTGACCTACCGGGAGGCTAGCGATGAATTCGCAGCGATCGTCCCGCTCGAGCAGGTGATGGCGTGATCACCATCCAGCGCAATCAGGACGGAAGGTAGCGGCCATGGCCAGGGCAACCGCGCCGCAGCGAGGTCTCGGCAAGGGCTTGGGAGCGCTCATCCCCCGGGAGGCGGCGCCAGCGACGTCCGAAAAGGCTGCCCCTTTGGCCGCCACGGGCGACACGGTCGAACCCGCGGCGATGGGGGCGGTGTACGCCGAACTACCGATCGAGCTCATCGCACCGAACCCGCGGCAGCCTCGCACGGTGTTCGACGAGGAGGCTCTGGCTGAGCTCGTCTACTCCATCAAGGAGATCGGCCTCCTGCAGCCCGTGGTGGTTCGCCGAGCGCCGGACGGCTACGAGCTCATCGCCGGCGAGCGGCGTCTGCGGGCGAGCAAGCTCGCGGGCCTCGTCGAGATTCCGGCAATCATCCGTGATACCGACGATGACGACCTGCTGCGCGACGCCCTTCTGGAGAACCTGCACCGGGCGAACCTCAATGCACTCGAGGAGGCGGCCGCCTACGAGCAACTGCTCGCGGACTTTGGATGCACCCAGGAGGAGTTGGCGCGGCGAATCGGCCGCTCACGCCCGCAGGTGTCGAACACCCTTCGGCTACTCAAGCTCCCGGCAAACGTGCAGCGCCGGGTCGCGGCCGGCGTACTGAGCGCGGGGCATGCCCGCGCGCTCCTTTCACTCGATAGCCCCGAGGCGATGGACGCCCTGGCGCAGCGCATCGTGGCGGAGGGCCTGAGCGTGCGCTCCGTCGAGGAATTGATCCTCCTCGGCGACGGCGACGGCAAGAAGCGAGAGCGCAAGGCCCGGGCGCCGAAACCCCGGGAGCACGGTGTCGCAGATCTCGTCGATGACGTTGCCCAGCGCCTGAGCGATGGGCTAGACACGCGGGTTCGTGTGGAGGGCCTCCCACGCGCGAACTCCCGTGGGACGATTGTCATCGAGGTGGCCGATGCCGAGGACCTGAGGCGGATAGCCGACCTCATCGCCAGGACCTGACTTGGCTAGGCGCCGCGCTTGATGGCGGTGCGCACGAGTTGACCGGTGAGTTCCCCGAGGGGAATACCGGCCGCCGCGAGCGCTTGCGGGAACAATGAGGTCTCGGTCATGCCGGGGGCTGCGTTGACCTCCAGGAACCACGGGGTGCCCTCCGCATCAACGATGAGGTCGGTGCGTGACCAGTCACGAAGGCCAAGACTTTGGTGCGCGAGGAGGGCGAGAGTGGCGCACTGGTCCAGCACAGACTGCGGGAGTCTGGCCGGAATGAAGAATTCAGTCATCCCAGCGGTGTAGCGGGCGTTGTAGTGGTAGATCCCGTCCGGCGGCACAATCTCCACCGGCGGCAGGGAAATCACGACTCCGTTGCTCTCGTAGACGCTCACGGCTATCTCAGTGCCGACGACGAGGCGCTCCATGAGCGCAACGTCGCTGTAGGCGAAGGAACCGACCATGGCTGCGGGAAGGTCCGCCGGTTCACGGACGACCGCGGCCCCGAGTGCGGAACCTCCCTTCGTCGGCTTCACGATGATCGGCAGGCCAAGGCTGGCGACGACCGCATCGAGGACTGCGGTGGCGCCAAGTTCCCGGAATGTGGAGTGCGGCAGGGCGATGGCGTCTGGTGAGGGGATCCCGGCAATGCCGACGATCGTCTTGGCGATCGGCTTGTCGAAGGCGAGCCGGGCGGCGGCCGCTGACGATCCGACGAAGGGAATTCGCAGTGCCTGCAGGACATCGCGGAGGGCACCGTCCTCTCCGGCGGTGCCGTGAAGCAGTGGGATGACGCACGCCGGCGGTTGCTCGGAAAGTTGCTGGATGAGCGTGGCATCGACGTCGCGTTCGGTGACTTCAATGGATGTATCGCTCGTGCGAAGGGCTTCAGCGACCCGTCGGCCCGAGCGAAGGGATACCTCCCTCTCGGGCGATAGCCCGCCTGCTAGGACGACAACCTGCACGGCACCCTCACCCCTCGTTCCTCATCAACAACGGTCGCGCAGGTGAATTCATCCCTAGCGGACATCCGGGGCTGGAACCCCCGAGCCGGCGGACTCATGTAGCCCGCTGGCGGTGCCGAACGTTGAAGTGAGGTCAAGTTCAGCTTCGACGACGGATGCGAGGCGCCGAACCCCCTCACGGATGCGATCGGGCTCCGGGAAGCAGTACGAAAGGCGCAGGTTCTGCCGGCCCTGGCCGTCAACGTAGAAACCGGTCCCGGGGACGTAGGCGACGAGCGCGGCGAGGGCTCTGGGGAGCATCGCCTTGGCGTCGAGACCGTGCGGCAGGGTCACCCATGAGTAGAACCCGCCCGCTGGAGTCGTCCAACTCGTGCCAGCGGGAAGCAACGCAGCCATGGAGTCGAGCAGGGCATCGCGACGCTCGCGGTACAACTCCCGGAACACCTTGATCTGCTCGCGCCAGGGCTGAGTGGCGAGGTACTCCGAGACGGTGAGCTGGGAGAAGTTCGACGGGCACAGGACGGCGGACTCGGCGGCGAGCACGAGCTTCTCCCGCACACCGTGCGGTGCCACCGCCCACCCGACCCGCAGGCCCGAGGCAATGGTCTTGGAGAAGGAACCGAGGTAGATGACACCCTCGGGGTCGTCCGCGCGCATGGCTCGCGGGGTCTCGCCGTCGAAGCCAAGTAGGCCGTAAGGGTCGTCCTCGAGCACGAGGATTCCCGCTCGCTGGGCGATCTGGAGGTTCTGGGCGCGCCGGGCCGGCCCCTGGGTGACGCCAGCCGGGTTGTGAAAGGACGGAATGGTGTAGATCATCTTCACCTTGCGACCACTCGCCCGAACCGAGGCGATCGCCTGCTCGAGCGCCGATGGCATGAGCCCCTCGTCATCCATCGCGACGTGCTCCACATCGCACTGGTAGGCGCGGAAGACCCCCAGGGCTCCGACGTAGCTCGGCGCCTCAACGAGCACGACATCGCCCGGGTCGCAGAACACCCTCGTGACAAGGTCGAGTGCCATCTGCGAGCCCGTTGTCACGACGATGTCGTCGGGGTGGGCACTGACACCCACAGGCTCCATGACCTCGAGGATCTGCTCGCGCAACCGGACGTCGCCCTGACCGGATCCGTACTGGAGTGCCTGGGCTCCGCGCTGTGAGATGAGGCGATGGACGGTGTCGGCGACAGTCTCGAGGTTCAGGGCCTGGACGAATGGCATGCCCCCCGCCAAGGAGACGACCTCGGGGCGCGATGCCACGGCGAAAAGTGCCCGGATTTCGGACGCTGCCATCCCGTGCGCACGCTCAGCGTAGGAATCAACCCACGGATCAAGTCGAGAACCGCTCACGGGCGCCTACGATAGACGCGTGATCAAGCGGGTGCTCATGTGGGCTGTGCTTCTTCTCGCAGTGGGGGTTGCCTCAGGTTTCATCACTCGACTCCTGTGGCCTCGGCCGCTCGGTGCGAGCGTCGTTCCTACTCAGGCGCGCAGAAGCGGGTGACGCCGCTGGCGATACCCTCGGCAACCTGCTCCTGCACATCGGGATCGCGGAGTCGCTGAGCATCATCTGGGTTGCTCAGGTTTCCGATGTCGATGCGAATGGCCGCCATGCGCGTCATGCGAAGCAGGTCCCAGGTACGCGGGTGCGTCCGGCAATCGAGGAACGCGGTACGCGAGCAGATCTCATCTTGGACTCGCTCGGCGAGGAGTCTTCCACTCGTGGAATGCGCCCCCCCGCTCGGTTCGCCGAAGTAGAAACTCCCCACCCCGTTGACGAGTGCGCTGGACGCCTGGGTGCAGTTGATGGAAATGAGCAGGTCAGCCCCCGTGCGATTCGCGAAGTCAGCCCGCTTGCTTTCGTCGGGGAGCGCCTGCTGGGTCCCTGAGCGAGTGAGAAGGACCTGGGTCCCGAGGATAGCAAGGCGCCCCTCGACCCGGACAGCTATGGCCTCGCATATCTCGGCGCCAGCATCGAATCCTGGATCGATGACGACCACCTTGTCCATGACCCCCGTTCGAAGCTCGGACAAGGTGACACGATCACGCAGACGGGCTGCATTGCCGCCGCTGATTGTCCGCACGAGTCGGTCGAACGCGCGGTAGCTCTCCGGGCCGCAGACCCCGTCGGTGTCGACTCCGACGCTGCCTTGGAACTCACGAAGAGCCCCATCAGTACGAGGCCCGAACATCCCGTCCATCCGGCCGGCATCGAAGCCGAGTTGGGCCAATCGGCCCTGCAACTGGGCCACGTCATCGCCCGTGACGAGATGGCCGGGCACATACATGAGCACACGGTCACCGAGCTGCCAGCGCGCCTCCTCGAGGCGCCGGTATGTGTCGGGCCCGACAACCCCATCGACCGTCAGACCCCGCTCCTGCTGGAACGCGCGCACGGCCGCCGCCACGAGAGCGTCGTATTCGCCCGTCGTCTGCTCGTCGAGCAGCCCGAGGTGGGCAAGCCGGCTGCGAACCTCGTCTACGGCCGGGCCGGATGCGCCGAGCCGCAGCAGCATTCCGCTAGAGGTAGGGAGCGAGGTCGGCAAGCAGTGCCGCCTTCGGCTTCGCACCGACGATGGTCTTCACGACCTTGCCGTCCTGGTACACGTTCAAGGTGGGAATGGAGGTGATTCCGTAGGAGGCGGACGTCTGCGGGTTCTCATCAACATTCAGCTTGGCGATGACGATTCCGTCGTTCGCCGCAGCAATTTCCTCGAGGATCGGAGCGACCATCTTGCAGGGGCCGCACCACTCTGCCCAGAAGTCGACCACAACAGGCTTCGTGCTCAGCAGCACGTCGTCGGCGAAACTGGCGTCGGTGACGATCTTGGTCGCTCCCATGAAGGCACTCCTGGTCGTAAAGGTTGGCGGACGAGTATCGTGCAGGAACAGGTTACTCCGACGCGGCGAGGAAGCGCTCGGCGTCGAGCGCGGCGGCACATCCGGACCCGGCCGCTGTGATTGCCTGACGGTAGGTGTGATCGACGAGGTCGCCGCACGCGAAGACACCGGAGATCGAGGTCCTCGTCGAACCGGCGTCGACGAGGACGTAACCCTCTCCATCGACGCGCACCTGCTCGCGGACGAGCTCAGATCGGGGATCATGGCCGATCGCGATGAACAGTCCGGTGACCGGCAGGTCGCGCAGCTCGCCGGTGACCGTGTCCCGCAGGACGATGCCGGAGACCTTGGCTTCGCCCTGAATCTCCTCGACCGCGCTATTCCAGGCGAAGCGCATCTTCTCGTTCGCGAGTGCCCGCTCCTGCATGATCTTGCTCCCGCGGAGGGCGTCACGCCGGTGGACGAGGGTGACAGTCTTGGCAAAGCGGGTGAGGAAGGTCGCTTCCTCCAGAGCGGAGTCACCGCCACCGACGACGGCAATGTCCTGATCGCGAAAGAAGAACCCGTCGCAGGTCGCACACCACGAGACACCGTGGCCGGAGAGGCGCTTCTCGCTCGGGAGTCCAAGCTCTCGGTATCCGGATCCCATGGCGAGGATGACGGCGCGGGCGCGATGCACACCACCCGAGCCGTCGGTGACGACCTTCGTCTCACCCGCTAGGTCGACGCTCACGATGTCATCGGTGATGAGTTCGGCCCCGAAGCGCTCGGCCTGTGCGCGCATCTGCTCCATGAGCGCCGGGCCCATGATGCCGTCGGTGAACCCGGGGAAGTTCTCGACCTCGGTGGTGTTCATGAGCGCGCCGCCGGCTGTGACGGATCCCTCGAAGACGAGCGGCGCCAACTGGGCACGGGCCGCGTAGATGCCGGCGGTGTATCCGGCGGGGCCGGAACCGATGATGATGACGTCGCGGATCTCGCTCATGTGCGCCTTTCAGGAAGCAGCCGACCAGATGGCCCGCGGTGCAAGTCTAGGCCGGGTTTCCCCGGGATCTGTCGCCTCAGTTGGCGGCGAGGGATACCGTCTCGTGCCCGAGGATCGAGGAGTCGTCCTGGGTGCAGTCCAAGGTGACGATCCAGACCTCGAGAGACTGCAGGATTGAAACCGCCCCGCTTGCCGGGACGACCACGACTGCCGCTGGCGACCCCTCGAAACTCGCGCGATCAACGAAGAGCGCCTGAAGCTTGTCGCTGCCGGTGAGCCACGTGAGGCAAGCCTTCAGCAGGGGGAGTGAGGATGTGAAGCCCTCGACACCCTCGGTCATTGAGGGATCAGGCTGAACGTCTGACATGAGTCGCGCTGATGAGGCGCCGATGGTGTCGACCACCTGTCGAACGTCGGTCGGCAGGGTGCCGGCGGAATAGTCGATCCCGCTTGCGACCACCTGACGGGCGGGCGCGCTTCCTGCAGACTTGGGGGCCGCGTCCTCAATCGCTCCGGGGAGCGCCATGGGCGCCTCACCAGCGACGATGGAATCCGCGCTACCGCCCGAATCCCGCACGAATGGAAGGACGAGTCCGGCGGCAACAAGCACCACCGCTGCGGCGACCATCCCGGTGAGCAACGACGGCCGCCGGCGCCTCGAGGCGAGCTCGGTCACGGTCGCGATGCCATCGGTCACCCCTAGGCGGGCCCGAGCATCACTCTCATCCCGAAGGGCAGCATCGAGTCGCTCCCATACCAACGAGGGCATCGAAGCCTCCACCCGCAGGGCAGCGGACACCCATGCGTCGGGCTCCGGCCCTGTCAGATCCACTTGCTCAGCCACGCGTGCCATCCCCTCTCGGGGGTAAGACGGGCGGGACCACGTCCTGGTTCCCTGCCCGCGGTGAATTTCGAAGATGGGCAAGTGCCACGGCCAACTTGGCGCGTCCTCGACTGCACCTGCTCTTGATCGTTCCCGGGGGGCAGTCGAGCATGGCCGCCGCCTCCTCCACGGACCATCCCTCGACATCGACGAGGAGAATGGCATCCCGTTGATCAACGGGAAGGGCTGCAAGAGCAGACGCGATGGCGATCTGGTCCTCACGCTGCCCTAGGAGATCGGTTGGGTCGATGAGAGCCCGACCGGCCTTGGTATCGTCGTCGGGGAGCGGGACCGTGGATCGAACTGCCCTGCGCCGCAGGCGATCCAACGAGGCGTTCACAACGATCCTGTGCAGCCAGGTGGTCACGGCCGATTCACCCCGGAACTGGCTGGCACGCTTGAAGGCCGAGATCAGGGCATCCTGCAGCGCATCGGCTGCGTCCTCAGGATCACCCGTCGTACGCAGCGCCACAGCCCAAAGTCGGTCTCGGTGTCGTTCGACGATCACGGAGAAGGCCAGGGGATCACCCCCAACGTGCAGTGACAGCAACTCGGCGTCACTCGGCGCCCCGACTTGCTCCATGGAACCTGAGCCTAACGCCGGTGTGCTGATTGAGCCGGTGGCAGCGGTCATCCGCGGACCTCCACCCCACTGACGCCAAGCGAGAACGAATCGGGTGATGTCAGTGACTTGGGCAGGGATGGGAACCAAAGGAGGACGTATCGGCCGACTTTCGGGCGGGGTGACCGAAGTTCGATGGATCGACCACCTGCGGGTGCGCTCGCGAGCAGATTCCAGGTCCCCGGATCGCGGTAGACCTTGTCAGCAACTCGGACCTCTGCCTGTGCCCCGGCTCCGTCGAAGTCAATTGACACGGCGTTCACCGAGTGGGTCGCCCCGAGATCCAGGATGATCCCTACGCCGCCCTTTCCGTCACCATCGGCGGAGCGATACGTGCTCGTGGTCCAAGACGTCGCCGGATCACCATCGATTGCGAGGGGGACTGCGGCCTCGTTCTCCCGGCCCTTGCGTCCGTCCGGCTTGCCGTTGTCGTTATCGTCGGAGTACGGGTCGAACGACGTGGCGGTGACCACGGGTATCACCTGCTCGATGCCTTCCGTCTCGTCGATGACGGGCGTTGCAGTTCCCGTGAGCATTGACTCCGCTGCCCCATTCGGATTTGGGCTCCAGGCGCTCGGACCGGCGTTGGCAAGGGCCCACCCCATCACGCCGACCAGCGCAACCGCAACAACTCCGCCGGCACAGGCAAGGACGCGACCTGAGGTGCCGAAGGTGGGGCTGGCGCCGATGATGCTGGGCGAGGAATCAGGCGGGGCGGCCACGTAGTCCCTGGATAGCCCGAGCATCATCGCGAACGCGGGGACGTCCTTGGTCAGGCGGACGGTCCGGGCACGATCGGCGTCCTGGACAGATCGTGCCACGCAGTCGTCGATGGTGCGCGGCACGCTGGCGGAGATGCGGGATGGCGGCAGCACATGCTGGCTCACCCGCGGTGCCCGCGGAAGCCCGACGCTCGGCAGGCTTCCGGAGCCAGGCCAGACCCCGGTGAGAAGCAGGTACAGCAGGCTGCCAAGGGCATCGACATCGCAGGCGTCGGGCGTGAGGGCCGGGTTGCACTGCCCCCAGAGCGCCGCGTCAACGGCGAACCCCCGGACTCTCACCTCGTGAGCGTCCGTCATCACGACACTGGAGGGACGAAGCCGGCCGTGGCTTACATCACTCGAGGCCCCTGCGGCGACCGCGCGGGCGACGTCGTCGACGATCGAGATCGCCTGCTCGAGTGGAAGGGGTTCCCAGTTCCGGGACTCCATCATTTCCTGAATCGTCACCCCGGTTGCCCACTCGCTGACGATGGCGATCGTCGCGGGGGCATCCTCGGTGGCGGGCACATCGAACACGTCGAGGATTCGGAGCAGTCGTCGATCCTCGACGAGGGCTGATGCTTGCGCCGCGGCGACGACGGCCCCTGAGCGCGGGTCGTCGCGGGGAATTAGCCGAATCGAGACGTCGCGAGCGAGCACTTCGTCGAATCCGCGCCAAAGGACGACAGACTGGTCATCCCTCGTCGAGACAACCTCCTCGAGAAATGTGTAGCGCGCGATCCTCCGGGACTCAGTCACCGCTTCCGCACCTTTCGCTTGACGAACCCCATCATCTCCGAAACCTCGCGGATTCGAAGGATCAAGGAGGCCCCGAGGTAGGCAAGGCCGCCGACTGCTGACACGGTCACCACCGTGAGCAGCACCGACCACTTATCGTCCGAACCCGGCCCTGTGACGTAAGCGACGAGCAGGGCCCGGGTGCCGACCATGAGTAGGAGGGCGAATGCACCGGCGACGGACATTCGCAGGAGCGCCTTGATCGTCCGCTTGGAATCAACGCCCCCCACCCGGCGCGCGAGGATGAACCACGCCACCACCATGCCGACCCAGTAACTGACCCCGTACGCGAGGGCGAGGCTTGCAACTTGCGGTCCGCCACTGCCCACGATGCGAAAGAGCGGAACGGCGAGGACGAGCCAGACGAGGCTGAAGGCCACGCTGATGAAGAACGGGGTGCGGGTGTCCTCGAGGGCATAGAAGCCGCGCAGGAGCACGTAGAACAGGGTGAAGGGCAGGAGGGCAATCATGAAGACCGAGACGATCTGGCCCATGATGGCGGCCTGGGCGGGGATCGCTGCACCGTAGCCGAAGAGGAGCACGGCAAGTCCAGATCCCGTGACCATGAGAATGGCGGCGATCGGGATGATGAACGCCGACACTAGGCGCATTGTTGAGCCGATCTCGCGGCCCACTCGCGGGAGATCACCGCTGTGGGCCAACCTGCTCAGGGCGGGGAGCATGGCCGTCACGATCGACACGGTGATGACACTGTGCGGCAGCATGAATACGAGGTGGGCTTTCTGGTACGTGGTGAGGCCAGCCGCTGTGACCCCCGCTGCGGTGGCGTCGACGTTCGCCTGGGTCGCGAGCCGGGAGATCACCACATACGTTGCCTGGTTGACGAGGACGAGCCCCACCGTCCAGAAGGCGAGGATTCCAGCGCGCCCGAGGCCGGCGTCGCGCCAGTCGAAACGCAACCGCCATACGTGACCGCTTCGCAGGAGAATCGGGATGAGGATGAGCGCCTGCAACACGACGCCAAGGGTCGTGCCGATGCCGAGTATGAGCACCTGCGACGAGGTGAGGTTGCCGTCGGCGGCCGCGGATGTCCCGGCAACCGCGATGAACAGCAGAAACGTCGCGATCGCGATGATGTTGTTCGCGATAGGGGCGTACATCGGGGCGCCGAACTGGCCGCGCGCATTGAGCACCTGACTCAGCATCGTGTAAATGCCGTAGAAGAGGATCTGGGGGAGGCACAGGCGAGCGAACGCAACGGCCAATTCGAACTCGGCCTGCGGGTAATCGGCGGGGGTGTACAGGTCAACGATGAGCGGGGCGGCAAGCACTGCGATGAGGGACAACGCCAGCAGGACTGTCCCGACGAGTGTCAGGAGTCGATCTGCGTAGGCCTGGCCACCATCGGGGTCGTCCTTCATCCGGCGGACCAACTGCGGCACGAAGACCGCATTGAGCGCGCCGCCCACGACGAGGATGTAGATGATCGTCGGAAGTGAGTTTCCGAGGGAGAAGGCGTCGGCGACAAGGTAGAACCCGAGGGCCGCAGCCGCTGCGACGTCACGAAGGACGCCGGTGAGCCGCGACACCACGGTGCCCGATGCCATGAGGGCGCTCGAGCGCATCACACTGCTCATCCGGGCATCCGATTCCTCATGATTGTGTCGTCCCGGGATCACTCGGCGTGCGCCATGAGCGGGAACGCCTGATCCGTCGAGTGATGCCGATGACGACGAATGCTGCGAGGGCGGCAAACGCGGCGGCGACGACCCATCCGGCCGCCCGTGAGTACGCCGTCGAAACGAGCGAGATCATCGCGGGGCTGCCGTACCGCGACCCGGAGGGGGTGAGCAACTGCACTGCGACACTCAACGGTTCACCGCCGACGACACGCGCCTCTAGGTCAACACTCACCTTCTTGCCCGGGTCGACACGGATCCCGGCCAGTGGAGTGGACTCGAGCCGTGCACTCGGCTGGCCGATGAGAGCGAGGCCGACGGTCACGGCCTGCTCCCCGTCGTTTGCGATCGTCACCGGGACCCGGCCGGCATCACCGGAGAAGATGACCGTCCCCGAGGACAGCACTCGCACCGCCGATGTCCGCGCGAGTAGGCCGGCGTTGATGCTGGCGAGGAGTTCGGCACCGGTGCTCGGCTCGGCTCGCCAAGCGGATGACTGGGCGCGCAGCAGCGCCGACGCGTACGAGGGTCCCACGGTCGAAGGGTCGTCCAGAATGGCGACGAGCCGATCAAGGCGCCCCTCCGCGGCCTTCACCCGGCCCATGTACTGCGCACTGAGCTCCGCTGCGACCACGCCGGTTCCGTAGGTCGCCCTCTTCCTCGGGACACGGGGCGCAGCTCGCAACTCCTCGATGGTGGTGGGGCGAAGCCACGGGGCCTGCGAGGTGGCACGCAGCAGTGAATTGAGCAGTTCGGCGGTCGGGTGCCAGCGGATCTCAGCAGGACCGGCTGCGATGACACGATCTGGCTTGGCCTCTGGTTCGGTTGCAATGAGGGCGGTCTCGGCGAGGAATCGCTGGCGAGCGAGCACGACCTCACCACGGGTTCGCTGCCTCGAACCCAGGGCGCTCGTGAGACCGGAATCGAGGAGCACGGCATCGATGACTCCCACGGTCGTCGGATAATCGGCAATTCCGCTCGGGGTCTGTGATGGCAGGGCCGGGTCTGCTGTTGAGGCCACCGGGGTCATTGCCTCGGCGGCGAGCACAATCGTCGTGACCCCGGCCTCAGCGAGGAGGTTCGCCGTTCGCTTGTCTATTCGACCGGACGGCGCCCAGGCGATACCACCCTCAACGGGCTCTTCGATGGCGCGAGCGGCAATAGTCGGCGACCGGGTGATCGCGCGGACGACATCCTGCTGAAGGCCAGCCCGACGTGCAGCACTCGCATCGATATCGGCGTAGGGCAGGGTGTGGAGGAGTGAACTGCGCACCGCTGACTTGAGCGCGGTGAGCCAGTTTCGGGCATCCTGGGAGCGGTCACCGACGATGAGTTCCCCATCACGGAGCACCTGGTAGCCGTTGGCTATGTCCGACGCGGACTGCAGCAGTTCCGGATCCGCGATCCAGGTGACGACCGACGGATTCAGGGATGCGACGGACACTAGATCGGCCAAGCGACCACCGGGAGCGAGCGACATCGGCGTGCTGTCGTTAAGGAGCGTGCCGTCCGCATCGCGTGCCGGCCAATCAGCGAGGGGCCAGAGCCAGGTGAGGCCGACCGGGTTGATGTCAGTCCCCTTCGGGAACCAGGGCAGAAAGGTGCGCTGAATTCCCAGGGTGGCCTCTACTCCCTGGGGATCGGTCCCCAGTGCCTCGACTGAAATGACGTAGGTTCCGGCACTACCCAGGGGCAGGTCAGCGAACGGAATGGTGATGACGAAGGGCGACTCCTCACCTGGTCGCAGCACTGGGTCGATGTCAGCGCGCGCCTCGTCTATCGCGGAGTCTGATGGGCCCGATGTCGACGGGATCAATGGCATGTTTGCCACATCGGACAATTGGCCACGATCGCTCAAGGGCTCTCCCGACAGGCGTAGTTGGACCGCGACCTGCTCGATCGGTTGCGCTGAGGAGTTCACCACCCGCCCAGAAATCCGTAGCCCGCCACCCCTTGTCGGGATCAGCGGCGCGAGGGAGTCGACGACCACATTGATCGTCGAGCCGGTCGCGGGTGCCGCCACCGCTGGGGTGACGGTGAAGGACACGGCAAGACCCGCGCCGATGACTGCGGGGGCGAGGAGGCGGCGGAGGCGGCGCACTACCTCTCCGCGGTGGCGAGGAGCCCGGGAACCATGCTGACGAGTCGCCGCTCGTCTGGATAGCGGAGGAGGTCGGAAACCTCGTCGAGCGGAATCCAGGCCACCTTGACGACCTCGACGTCAGCGTCGCTCAACTCGCCCCCATCGGCCTCGAGTAGGTAATGGTGGACCGTCTTGTGGATACGGCGGTCCTGGGACATGAACCAGAAGTCGATCGTCCCGAGGGTCGCGATTACATGCGACTCGATGCCGGTCTCCTCCTGAACCTCACGGATTGCCGCATCCTCAGCGGTCTCCCCTTGCTCGAGATGCCCCTTGGGCATGGACCAGACCAAGCGGCCTCGTCGGTCATGGCGCGCGATGAGCGCCGCCTTCGTCACCGGACCTGAGCGGTCGAGCACGAGCCCCCCGGCGGAGGTCTCCTCGACGCTCGGCCTGTGCACGCTCATGTCCGCAGGATAAACCCGCCCGCACACTCATTACGCTCTGTGGGTGCCCGCAGACACCGAACGCTCCGTTATCGACCGACTCAAGCCGTTGGCCGGACTGCTTGACGGTATCGGGCGCCGCTTCGCGGAGAACGGTCATGCGATCGCGCTCGTCGGCGGGCCTGTGCGGGATGCGATGCTCGGCAGGCTGAGGGATGACTCCGACCTTGACTTCACGACCGACGCCCGACCCGAGGAGATCCTCGCGATCCTCGCCCCCTTCGCTGAGGCCACCTGGGATGTCGGAATCAAGTTCGGAACCGTGGGCTCTCGAATCCAAGGACGTGAGTGCGAGATCACGACCTATCGAAGTGAGCACTACGACCCGGAGTCCCGCAAGCCCGCGGTGGACTTCGGCGACAGCCTCGAGGGCGACCTCGCCCGTCGAGACTTCACCATCAATGCGATGGCGCTCACGCTTCCGGGGTTGGCCCTCGTGGACCTCTTCGACGGCCGAGCCGACCTGGGGGCCAAACTCATCCGTACCCCAGGATCCCCTGAGCACTCGTTCACCGACGACCCACTGCGCATGCTGCGAGCGGCTCGATTCGCCTCGCAGCTCGGCTTCCACGTCGTGGCCGATGTCGTCATCGCCATGACCGAGATGGCCGGGCGGCTAGAGATTGTCTCCGCTGAACGCATCCGAGATGAGTTCATGAAGATCCTGATGTCCGACGACCCACGAACCGGGCTCGAACTTCTCGTAGGCACGGGCCTCACCGAGTACGTCGTCCCGGAGTTGCCACTCCTTCAACTCGAGTTGGATGAGCATCACCACCACAAGGATGTCTACGAGCACACCCTCACGGTCCTCGAGCAGGCGATGGACCTTGAGACAACTCATGAGCCCGCAAGCGGGCCAGACCAAGTGCTCCGCCTCGCTGCGCTGCTTCACGACATCGGCAAGCCGAGAACGCGGAAGTTCGAGGACGACGGCCGGGTGTCCTTCCACCATCACGAGGTCGTGGGCGCTCGGATGACGCGCAAGCGGATGCAGGCGCTGAGGTTCTCCGGCGAGATGATCGACGACGTGTCAAAGCTCGTCGAGCTGCACCTGCGGTTCCACGGCTACGGAACCGGTGAATGGTCAGACTCCGCAGTCCGCAGGTACGTCCGCGATTCAGGCGACCAACTGACGCGACTCCACAAGCTCACGAGGGCCGATTCGACGACCCGCAACAAGCGTCGCGCGGCCGCACTGCAGCAGGCCTATGACTCGCTCGAGGAGCGGATCGCTGTCCTTGCACAGGAAGAGGAGTTGAATGCGCTGCGCCCCGACCTCGACGGTGCCCAGATCATGACCATCCTCGGCCTCGCTCCGGGCCCGATTGTCGGCGAGGCCTACCGGTACCTCATGGAACTGCGCCTCGACCGTGGCCCGCTGAGTGAACAGCAGGCCACGGACGCGCTGAGGCAATGGTGGGCGAGCCGTTAGTTCGGCGCCGCCGCCAACTCGGCCGGCTCCTCGACTGAGTCGATGCGATCCGGCCCGATGAGGATCTCGAGCAGGGTGAGGAGCCCGGCCGTGAGCAGGCTCAGCCAGATGACCCGATCCATCGACATGAATGCGCCGAGGCTCAGCACGAGCACCATGACGATGGCGATGATCCAACGCAGCACCGGGGCGTAGGAGCGGAAGGAGCGGCGAACTCCTGCCGGCACGCCGGACCCCATGCTGTGGAGTCCGCGACCGACGGCGGTGCGCATGCTCGTCGCGGGACGTGAGACGCCGGCGAACCAACCACCGAACGCGATCACGATTCCCAGTACGAGCACGGCGAAGAGCCCGGAGAGCAGGTAATTGAAGAAGGTCCCCCAGAAACTGGTGGCGGCGCCCGCGAAGATGGTGCCGGACAACTGGTTCACGAACAGGGTCTCGGCCGCGTTCATGAGCACCCGGGTGGCCCCGCCGCAGGCGATGAGTGCGAGGCCGACGGCGAGCACGGTGCGTGACCGGTTCCGCGCCAGAGCGATCGACAGGCCGAAGAGGATGGCGATGAGCAGCGGGAACCACTGCAGCACCGGTGCCGACAAGCGGTAGACGAGTTGCAGTTGCCCGATCGCGGCGGATTGTGCGAGCACGATCTCACTATCGCTCGGCGGGATGGCGACCTTGGATGCGAGATCGAACCCGTTGTTTACCAGGGTGGACTGGACTGCCGTGAGCATTGAGGAGATGTCCAGGACAATCGAATCGCCCTTGATCTGAATCGGACCATTCGGACGGTCCTCGAGAAGCGCGATGAGACTGGCCTGCGCGACCTCGTTCGTCGTGTACCAGATCTTCGCGAATTCCTTCGAGGCGACGAAGGTGTGGACGAGTTCGTATACGAGGTTGTTGATCCCCGCAGCGATCGGGTCGGTGAGCTTGTCCGCGATGGTCTTGTCCTGAATGAAGCCTCCGAGGAAACCGCCGATGAGGGCGCTCGTGTCGACCTGCTTCACGACGGCGTCAGTGATCACCTTCGACACGGCATCCTGCACGGCGGGGTCGTCGACGAGCGGGCCGACCGTGGCTAGGTACTGGGTGCTGTCAACGACAGTACGGTGACCCCAGTGCCCAATGAGGGCCACCGGCGTGACGATGACGGTGATGATGAAGATCAGGAGCGAGGCGACGGCCCGGATCCCCCAACGCTTGCCGTTCGACATGTGCTCTCCTGACGATGCTTAGGTGATGTGCGTGGAGAGCCTACGGCGTGAGGCCCACCGATACCAGAGTGCCGTGCCCACGAGCAGCACGCCGATGCCGAGGATGGGTCCGGGTGCCTGACCGGATTGAGGGGATCCGAAGGCCATGATCGTGATGCCGCTGACGAGGCAGACGTTCAGGACCATGTCGAAGATGGCGAACACGCGCCCGAGGTGGTCGTCGGGCACATGGCGCTGAACGAGGGTGTCGGCGCACACCTTCACCCCCTGCCCAGCGAAGCCGATCGAGGCTGCTCCGGCGAGGAGCACGGGCATTGATGGCGTCATGGCACCCGTGTAGACGAGGGCGACCCCGAGGACGCCGGCCTGGAGCAGGACCGCGATGGACCATTTGACCGCTCCGAAGCGACGGGTCACCGCCGGTGTGAGGATCGCCGCTATGAGGGCTCCTGCGGCTGCGCATGCCGTGATCACAGCGAACTCATTGAGGGCTGCGTCGGCTTCGGCGGCCGGGTTGAACGTGTTGCGCACGAGGAGAAGGGCGACCACCGTGAGTGCCCCGAAAGCCACCCGATGAGCCCCCGCCACCGCTATCGCTCGGCCCGCAATCGGTGCGCGGGACATCTGCCGTATGCCGTCGATCATGCCGAGTGCCACGCCCTTGAGGGTGTCGGCTGGCCGCTCGCCGCTGGGACCGAGTTTCAGGCGCCCGATGCGTGTGGCCGCGAGCGCTGCCCCCACGAATCCGCAGGCGGCGAGGGCGAGGACGAGTTCGCTGCCCGTGTCGCCGCCGCCGACGCTGGCTCTCAGGGCGATGCCACTCACCGCTCCGATCGCGGCGGCGATGGTTCCGGAGGTCGGGGTGAGCGCATTGGCGGTGATGAGATCCCGCCCCGACACGACGTGCGGGAGGGAGGCTGAGAGGCCGGCGAGGACGAAGCGGCCAACACCGAGGACGGTGAGCACCGTGATGCCCAGCCACAGTCCGTCATTGCCGATGACCACGAGTCCGATGATCGGCAGCGTTGCGACGGCCTTTACGAGGTTTGCACGGACGAGGACGTCGCGTCGGCGCCACCGGTCAAGGAACACCCCGGCGAACGGGCCGATGATGGAGTAGGGGAGCAGAAGGATCGCGAATGCCGCGGCCACCTTGATGGCGTCGGGCTGTCGCTCCGGGGAGAAGAGCACGAAGGTCGCGAGCGCCGCCTGGAGTAGGCCGTCGGAGAACTGGCCAATGAGTCGGACGGCGTAGAGCCTCCTGAAGTCGCGGGTGGCGAGGACCTCGCGCAGTGCTGAGAATCTCGCCACCCGCGTCACGCTATCAGCGCTCGATCGTCCCGCTGATGAAATCCTCCACAGCCTGCTTTGCCTCGCTGTCGCTGTACTGAACGGGCGGGGACTTCATGAAGTAACTGGAGGCCGAGAGGATTGGCCCGCCGATGCCCCGGTCCATGGCGATCTTCGCGGCTCGAACCGCATCGATGATGACTCCGGCGCTGTTCGGCGAGTCCCACACCTCGAGCTTGTACTCCAAGCTCAGCGGCACGTCGCCGAACGCACGGCCCTCGAGCCGGACGAACGCCCACTTGCGGTCGTCGAGCCAGGCGATGTAATCGGATGGGCCGATATGGACATTGCGCTCACCGAGATCATGCCCGACCTGCGAGGTGACGGACTGGGTCTTGGATATCTTCTTCGATTCCAGCCGATCACGCTCGAGCATGTTCTTGAAGTCCATGTTCCCGCCCACGTTCAACTGGTAGGTGCGGTCGAGGATGACGCCGCGATCCTCGAAGAGCTTCGCCATGACGCGGTGGGTGATCGTGGCCCCGACCTGGCTCTTGATGTCATCCCCGACGATCGGGAGCCCGGCGTCCTCGAACTTCTTCGCCCACTCGGGTGTGCCGGCGATGAATACCGGGAGTGCGTTGACGAACCCGCACCCGGCGTCAATGGCGCACTGTGCGTAGAACTTTGCGGCTGCCTCAGACCCGACGGGCAGATAGCAGACGACGACATCGACCTTGGCGGCCTTGAGTGCGGCGACGATATCGACGGGCGCCGCGTCTGATTCGGTGATCGTCTCGCGGTAGTACTTGCCGAGCCCATCGAGGGTGTGGCCGCGCTGCACGGTGATTCCCGTGTGTGGAACGTCGCAGATCTTGATGGTGTTGTTCTCGGATGCCCCGATGGCATCGGCGAGATCGAGGCCGACCTTCTTTGTGTCGACGTCGAAGGCCGCGACGAACTCGACGTCGCGGACGTGGTAATCGCCGAACTGCACGTGCATGAGGCCGGGCACGAAGCCGGACGGATCAGCATCCTTGTAGTACTCGACGCCCTGGACGAGCGATGACGCGCAGTTGCCGACGCCGATGACGGCGAGGCGGATTGAGCTCATTGGATCTCCTTGTTCTGTGATGGTTCGCTATTCGTTGCGGTGGGCTCTGGTGCCATGGGTCGGTTCGCAGTCGACTCCTCGGCAGCGATGAGCTCGCTGAGCCACCGGACCTCGCGCTCGGCGCCCTCGAGCCCGTGCTGCTGGAGTTGGAGGGTGTAGGCATCGACGCGTTCACGACTTCGGGTCATCGACTCGCGGAGCAGCGCGACCCGCTCCTCGAGGCGTGACCTGCGACCGTGCAGGATGCGCACGCGGGCGCGGGCCTCGGTCCGCGAGAAGAACGCGAGGTGGGTGGCGAAGCCCTCGTCGTCCCAGGCCTCCGGGCCGGTCTCGTTGACCCAGGCAGCAAAGGCCTCCTTGCCATCACCGGTGAGCGCGTAGACGACCCGCGCCCGCTTCGAGCTCAGCGGAGGAGCCGAGGTCTCCATGGCCGCCGTGACCTCGGCGCCGGTGATGAGCCCACGGGCCGAGGTCCGGTGGAGGGCCGGGTAGAGCGAGCCGTAGGAGAGGGGCCGGAAGGGACCGAGGACGACGGCGAGGCGCTTGCGCAGCTCGTAGCCGTGGAGCGGGCCATCGCCGAGCATGCCGAGGATCGCGTATTCGAGGATGTCCGCCCGTCGTGCCATGCGCGCACGATATATCGAATCGATATATCATGTCGAATCAAAGCACGCTGGACAAGGCGAAAAACGCGAATTGCCCCCGGCAGACAGGGCCGAGGGTCGGCGTAGAATCCGGTGTCATGGCCGTTCCCCGTCGCTCAGGCGTGCGCGGTGCCATCGTCCGCGGGACCTCCGGCAATGGTGCGGCCCCCGGTTCTAGGTCTGGGACTTCGATCCCCGAGCCGATTTCTGATCCGGCCGCCCCGCGATCCGTGGTGAACTTCGGGCTGCAGCGCCGCGCCGCACTGCACCGCCTGTTCAACGGCGGCGCGCTCTCGAGCGATCTGTGCGATGCCGATACCTACCTGCTGCGCGCGGCCAAGCACCACGGGGAGAGTGCCGACGGTCCCTGCCCAGCCTGTCGCGCCGCGGGCTTCGTCACGGTCACGTACGTCTATGGCGACCAACTCGGGCCGTACTCGGGCCGCATCCGTCAAACAGACGAACTACCGCTCATGGCAACCCAGTTCGGCGAGTTCAAGGTCTACGTCGTCGAGGTGTGCCAGCGATGCTCATGGAACTTTCTTGCCACCACATACGTCCTAGGTGACGGCGTGCCGAGGCGTGCACTGCCGAAGTCCCGTGATCTCCTTGACTGAGCGACCCCGCATATCCGCTGACCACCGTGGTCATTGCCCCGAAGGACTCTCGTGAGCGAGCAAGGCCGACCGGCCCGGAAGCCACGCTCGACCAGGCGCCCCGCGCCCGCCGCCACACGGCGCCGGTGGCCGATGCGCGTCGTCATCGGGGCCCTGCTGCTCATCGTCATCGGCATTGGCGCCGGTGCTATAGCGGTGGCGAGCACCGACGTGCCGTCACCGAACGAGGTCTCGACGAGCGAGGCAACCATCGTCTACTGGGCCGATGGCACGACAGAGCTCGGCCGGCTCGGCGAGGCGACCCGGCGCAGCGTTCCCTTGGCCAGCGTGCCGATCGAGGTCCAAAACGCCGTCCTCGCTGCAGAGGACCGAACCTTCTACGAGCACGGTGGCATCTCACCACTCGGTGTCGGTCGGGCCATCTGGAACAACCTGAGCGGCGGCTCCACCCAGGGCGGATCAACCATCACCCAGCAGTACGCGAAGAACGCCTACCTATCCCAGGACCGGTCCTGGGACCGCAAGATCCGCGAGGCGCTCCTCGCATTCAAGCTCGAGACCGTGGTCTCCAAGTCGCAGATCCTCGAGGACTACCTCAACACGATCTACTTCGGTCGTGGGGCGTACGGGATCGAAGCGGCGTCCATCGCCTACTTCGGCAAGCCGGTGACCGAGCTCACCACCTCCGAGGGCGCCGTCCTCGCATCGATCATCAAGTCCCCGAGCGGCCTGTCTCCGGAGGAGAACCTGCTCGCCCTCGAGGGCCGCTGGGAGTACGTCATCGATGCCATGGTCGAGCAGGGGTGGCTGACCCCGGACGAGCAGGCGTCAACCGCCTTTCCTGAGATCGCCAAGGCCAAGGCCGGCAACCGGCTCGGGGGCCAGACCGGCTTCCTCCTGAACGCCGTCACGACCGAGCTCGCTGCACTCGGGTTCGACGAGACCGAGATCCAGCGTGGCGGCCTGCGCATCACCTCGACCTTCGAGCGGAAGGCGCAGCGCGCCGCGACCGCAGCCGTGAAGGAGGCGGGCCCGAAGTCCGACACGGAAGGCCTGCGCATCGGACTCGCGGCGATCCGGCCGGGCACCGGGCAGGTCATCGCGATGTACGGCGGAAAGGATTTCGTCGACGACCAGATCAACAATGCGACGAGGAGATTTGCACAGGCGGGGTCGACCTTCAAGCCGTTCGCGCTTGCTGCGGCGGTCGAGGCCGACGTGCCGCTCTCCTCGATGTGGGACGGCGACTCCCCTGCAACGATCAAGGGCTACACGCTCACGAACTACGGCGACAAGTCCTACGGAAAGGTGTCGCTGCTCCAGGCAACGGAACGGAGCATCAACACCGCCTACGTCGAAGTGGAGTCCGATGTCGGGGTCGAGCGAGTTGCCGATGCCGCATTGCGCGCCGGGATCCCGGAGAGCACGCCGGGTCTGAACCTCGGCCAACTCGACCTCACGTTTGTCCTCGGGACCGCATCGCCCTCCGGGCTCGACATGGCCAACTCCTATGCCACGTTCGCCGCGAGCGGCGCCCGTGCAACCCCGACGATGATCATCAAGGTGCTCGGCCCAAATGGCGGGCTGCTCTACGAGTCAGATCCCCAGACCACTGAGGCCTTCACGTCGGATGTGGCGAACACCGTCACCTACTCGCTCGCCAAGGTCGTCACGAACGGAACCGGTGCCACGGCAATGGCCCTCGGGCGCCCGGCCGCGGCGAAGACGGGCACGACCGACGGAAACCGCAGTGCCTGGTTCGTCGGCTACACGCCGCAACTCGCGACCGCCGTGCTCATGGCCAAGGAGGACGAGGCGGGCATCCCGGTGTCACTCTCGGGCACGGGCGGGCTCGGCACTGTCACGGGTGGATCCTTCCCGGCCGCGATCTGGGTCGCCTTCATGAAGGCCGCGCTCGGTGAGTCGGAGCCCGTAGCCTTCCCGGCACCCCCGGCCGGTGTCATCGTCCCCCTCAACTGTCCGACCGTGCTGCCACCGGAGGGCGAGGAGGTGCCGATGGGCTGCCCGATCCCCCAGATCGTTGAGTTCGGGCCGTCCTCCGGGCCGATCGACGAGTCGATCCCCGGCGACGTCACCCCGCTGCCGAGCGAGCCGGTCGACCCGGCCGCAGATGTCGCGTCACCCGAAGCGAATCCGGACCTCGCGCCCGGGACCCCGGTCGATCCGGCGGCGCCCGCCCCACCACCAACTCCGACACCAACCCCGAGTGCGGCCGGTAGCGGACCCCCTTCCGAATAGGCTCGTTAGGTGACCACACGGGCGGAGATCGTGCACCCATCGGCCGAGGATCCGGTCGCTCGGAGCGCCAGCAACGTGATCGGCGGGCCGATCGGGCTACTCGCGCGATCAAGCAGGTATTGGTGGTCACCCCTCCGGGTGCTCATCGTCATCACGACTGCGGCGTACGCGGTCGGCTACGCGCTCGACCTGTCCTGCCGAAGCACCGGCTGGGCATCTCCTGAGCGCTACGAGCACCTGTGCTACTCGGATATCCCGCCCCTGTACTCCCTGCGCGGCTTTGCCGACGGCCTTATCCCGTATCTCCAGACCCAACCCGGCCAGACCCCGCTTGAGTACCCGGTCATCACCGGCATCTTCATGCAGATCTCAGCCATGGTCACACGCGCCTTTACGGGCTCGTTCGAGGGCCTTGAAGCCGGGCGAACATTCTTCGACGTGAACGTCGTCCTCCTCCTCATCCCGCTCGTCGTGGCCGTGATCGCGACGGCCCTCACCGTCAAGCGGCGGCCGTGGGACGCCGCCCTCGTGGCCCTCGCCCCCACGGTCATCCTCGCGGCGACCGTGAACTGGGACCTGCTGCCGCTCGCCTTCGCCGGCTGCTGCCTGCTCCTGTGGTCGCGGTCGCGCCCGCTCGCCGCCGGGGTACTCCTCGGCCTGGCCATCGCCGCGAAGTTCTACCCGCTCTTCTTCATCGGGGCCTTCCTCGTCCTCACCCTGCGCACGGGTCGCTGGCGGGCCTTCGTCCTGCTGCTGATCGGCACGGTGGCGAGCTGGCTCGCAGTGAATATCCCCTTCATGGTCGCCAATTTCGAGGGCTGGTCCTTCTTCTACCGATTCAGTCAGGAGCGCGGGGAGGACTTCGGCTCGATCTGGTTTGCCGCGTCGCAACTCGGGCTGGGGTCGATCCCGGCCGATGCCCTGAACAACATCGCCTCGGGCCTGTTCTTGCTTCTGTGTGTAGGGATTGGGGTCCTCGCCCTCACGACGAAGCGACGCCCGCGCCTCGCGCCCCTGCTCTTCCTCATCGTGGCCGCTTTCGCTGTCACGAACAAGGTGTACTCGCCGCAGTACGTCCTGTGGCTCGTGCCGCTCGCGGCCCTCGCCCGGCCGCGCTGGCGCGACTTCATCATCTGGCAGGCCGCTGAGGTCGTCTACTTCGTCTCGATCTGGTGGTTCCTCGTCGGCTACGGCGTCACCGATACGAAGGGCATGACCCCGCAGTGGTACGCGGTGGCCACCCTCGTCCACATCGCCTTCACCCTGTGGTTCGCCGGCCTTCTCGTGCGCGACATGATCAAGCCGGATCGCGATCCGGTGCGGACCGATGGGTTCGACGAGGATGCGGACGATCCGGGTGGCGGAGTCTTCGACAGGGCGCCAGACGTATTCACGCTCACGCGCCCGCGCGGCTGACCGACAACAGGGATCGTCTCAAGGTCAATACTACCAAAGTTGGTACTATCGTCGGTGGTGGTGCGAGGACTGGAGAGGCCGGCTATGGGGGTGTTCATCGGGCGGGCGCGTGAACTCAACGTGCTCGAGGGTCATCTTGACCGTGTCCGGCAGGGTTCGGAGCGTCCGGGGCGGGCGCTGCTGGTGCGCGGACGGCGTCGGGTCGGGAAGTCCCGGCTGCTGGAGGAGTTCATTGCCCGTTCGGGCGTACCGGCGGTGTTCTTCACAGCAAGCAAGCAGGGCCCGGAGCGTGAGCTCGCACTGTTCACGGTGGCTGCGGCGGAGTCGTCCCTCCCGGGTGCGTCGACGTTCGAGGACGTGACCCCGGCCACGTGGGAGGCGGCGCTGCGGCTGCTGGCGGTTGCGATGCCCAACGATGGGCCGTGCATCGTGGTCGTGGACGAGTTGCCGTATCTCACATCCGGGGACCCGACGATTGAGGGGACGCTGCAGAAGGCGTTCGACACTGTCCTGTCACACCGGAGGGTACTGCTGATCGGGGTCGGTTCGGACCTATCGATGATGGAGGCGTTGAACGCCTATGGGCGCCCGTTCCATCAGCGAGCCAGCGAGATGGTCGTGCTGGCTTTGTCGCCTAGCGAGACAGCGGCGATGCTGGACCTTGGTGCCGCCGATGCTCTGGACGCGTACCTGATCACTGGCGGCCTGCCGATGGTCGCTGACGAGTGGCCGAACGGCATGCCGATGTGGGACTACCTGGCCGGCGCGGTCGCTGACCCGACGAGTGCCCTCGTCGTCAGTGGTGAGCGGATGCTCGCCTCGGAGTTCCCGCCTGCGACGCAGGCGCGGGATGTCCTGACGGCGATCGGGTCCGGCGAGCGGACCTTCACGGCGATCTCGACGGCTGCCGGCCTGAAGGCGACGTCGCTGGAGCGCGCACTGAGGACGCTCGTCGACAAGCGAGTCGTCGTACGCGCCACTCCTCTGTCGACGGTGAGCAGTCGCGAAACCCGGTACTCCGTCGCTGACCCGTACTTGCGGTTCTGGCTGTCGTTTATTGGCCCTGGCCTGCCTGAGATCGAGCGAGGTGCTGCTGCGCGGGTGCTCGCCCGGCTGCAGTCGAGCTGGTTGGCGTGGCGAGGGCATGCGATCGAGCCGGTGCTCCGTGAGGGGATCGAGCGCATGGGAGCCGCGGGCCCCGCGGGCCCGACTGGTGTCGTTGGCGGATACTGGACTCGCAACAACGACCCGGAGATCGACCTGGTGCTCGCCGATCGGTCGCCGGTCGCGAAGACGGTGACTGCTGTCGGTTCGATCAAGTGGCTCGAGAGTGCCCCCTTCGACACGCATGACCTGGGCCGGCTGATCGTTCACCGGTCGCAACTGCCCGGAGCAACGGCCAGCACCCCACTGGTAGCGGTCGCCCGCAGCGGGTTCGCAGTCGACGATGTCATTCGCGTCACGCCGGAGGATGTCATCAGCGCTTGGTGAGCATGCGGGCGCCCGCTGCAGAACTCAGGACTCGATGACCGCGTCGAATCTCGTGGTGGTGAATCGCACCTCGGCCGGCATTTGATCGCCGACCGCGGGCACAACGCACCCCTTCGGCAGCCAGATCATCGAGTGGTGCTGATGCGGCGGCTCGGCGAACCAGCGCCTGCTGCCTGCCCAGGTGAACGGCGACATGGCCTTGCCGACGGCATCGAGGGCGCCGGTGCCCGCGGTGACAACCCGCTGGCGAGCTGACGATGCGGGGGTCGGCGCCGAGAGCCCGATGCCGTGCCCGGTGCCGCCGGAGACGACGACGAGGGTGCCGTCCCTCGGCCCGGTGCGCTGCCGATAGCCGACATGGGTGCCGCCGGGGAGGGGATGAACCGCGAGAACCGTGCCGTGCGCCTTGAGGGCCGCCCGATCACCGAGCCAAAGTCGGGTGCCGACACGCGCGCGGAGGGCAGCCCCGGGTACGGCAGCAGCGACCGCAGCGACCTCCGCATCGCCTAGGTGCGAGGTCCAGATCGCGGCAGCTGTGCCCGACTGACCCGACCAGCGCGAGATCTCTGCGAGCCACAGCCCGGTCCACCGGCAGACCTCGCGGGCGCGTGCGGACAGGGCCTGCGCCCCTCGACCACCAGCCTCGTCGGCGGGCTGCGCTATCGGCAGATGGAGGGTGAGCCCGGCAATCTCGAGTCGGCCCTCCGCCATTGCGGACCGGACGCTGCCGTCGGTGAGCGCGGCGAGGAGCTCTCGCTCGTCCATCCCGAAGCGCTGCATCGAACTGCGTGCCTCGATGAGCATGCGGGCCGGGGTGCCGTCCTGCACAAGGCCCTGCAGGGCTGACGGCCGCGCGACGGTGCGAATGACCCGCTGGGCATCGGGACGCTCGAGCAGCCGGGCCCAGGCGTGGGTCGCGGCGACGTCGCGAACCTCGAACGGCTCGAGGACGACGACGTCGCCCGAGAAGGCATCGAGGACGCCGTCGAGCTCAAAGACGGTGCCGACGGCAACGCAGTCGCTGCCCAGCCGGCCTGCCTCCCGGGCGAGGCGGTCCTGCCCGAGGCCGTACCCATTGCCCTTCACCACGGGGATCATCTGGGCGTGGGCCGAGACGGCGCCGCTCACTGAGTCGAGGTGGCGGCGCCAGGCATCGGAGTCGAGGTGCAGCGTGAACGACATGGCGCCGGCCTCCTAGCCGCGTCGAGACTGGTAGAGCCGGTAGGCGTTGGCCCATCCCCGTCGCAGCACGTAGTCCCACTCGCCCACGTACTCGAGCGCGAATCCGCCAGTGCCCACCTTGAACTGCACGAGGCCAAATAGATGATCGGTCGGGTTGAGGGTGTCGGCTATTCCGCGCAGGTCGTAGACAGCGCACCCGGCCGCCCGGGCATCGGTGATCATGCGCCACTGGAGGGCATTCGACGGGCGCACATCGCGGTCTGCTGTCGTTGACGCCCCGTACGAGTACCAGGCATGGTCGCCAACGGTGACCATGAGGGTCGCCGCGGCGAGGTGCCCGTCGTGGTGGGCGAGGTACAGGGCGAGGGGCTCTTGGCCGGCGCTGTTGAGCTCGCGCCACATCCGCTCAAAGTACGGCAGCCCGCGAGGGGTGAAGTGGTCCCTGGCCGCCGTCTCGACGTAGACCTCGTGGAACGCCGCAAGATCCTCGATGGTCCCGCGGGTCACCACGACCCCTGACTTCTCCGACTTGCGGATGTTGCGTCGCCACAACTGGTTGAACCCGGTGAAGATGTCGCCGACGGTGCGGCCGGCGAGCGGCACCTGGAAGACGAATCGGGGCTGCACGTCGCCGAACCCGGCATCGTCGCCCGACTCTTGGGTCCAGCCCATCGTGCGCAACCGCTCGGCTAACTGGACACCGCGGGTCGAATGCCAGTCGGCCAGAGTCTCGCTGATGCGGCGCGGGGGATCGGCGGAACCGTCGGTCCATGAGGCGATGGACGCCTTGATGTTGTCGGCCTCCCACCGGCGCACCTGAACTGGCGGACCCATTTTCACCTGGAAGGCACCCCGTTCGCGGCAGTGGGCGAGGAGGGGTTCGAGCCACTCGTCGAGGGAGATCGCCGGATACCGCTCGCGTCGCCAGTCGATATCGGGGCCCTCGGGGAGATAGGCGAGGGAGCGCCGCGGCACCCGCGGCACCGGGCGATATAGGGCGAGGCCGGCGCCGATGAGTTGCGAGCCGTCGAACCAGCCGAGTGACTCGTGCTGCCAGCCGACCTTGACCGGACCCCACTCGGGCAATTGCAGGAACGAGACGGACGGACGCTGGGCCACCCAGTCGCGATGCTGGGCGCTCGTGATCGGGCGGACGGAAATGGTCACCGTTGGGCGTCCGTCGCGGGGTCTAGGTCGACGACCACCGGCGCATGATCGGAGGCACCCTTGCCCTTGCGCTCATCCCGATCGATGTAGGCGTCGGTCACGGACGATGCGAAGGGCGCGTTGGCGTAGATCAGGTCGATCCTCATGCCCCAGCCGCGGTGCAGGGCTCCATTGCGGTAGTCCCAGAAGGTGTAGGGGTTGCCCTTGAGTGCGCGGGGCATGACGTCGGTGAGGCCGATCGCCCGCAGGTCGGCGAGGGCCTGCCGCTCCGGCTCTGTCACGTGCGTGCTGCCCGCGAACACGCTGATATCCCAGACGTCATCGTCGGTCGGTGCCACGTTGAAGTCGCCGATGATGGCGAGCGGACGCTCCGGGGCGGTCTTGAGCTCGATCCCCACGGTGTCTCGCAGGGCGGCCAGCCACTGGAGCTTGTAGGCGTAGTGGTCGTGCCCGGGCTCGCGTCCGTTGGGGACGTAGACGCCCCAGACTCGGACGCCCCCGCAGGTCGCCGCGATCGCCCGCGGCTCGTCCACACCCTCGTACTGCGGCTGGCCGGTGAGGCCGAGCGTGACGTCAGTGAGTCCGACGCGACTGAGGATGGCGACCCCATTCCACCGGCCCGTGCCCAAGGTTGCGACCTCGTAACCGAGGGCCTGCACCGGCATCGTCGGGAAGGCGCCGTCGGCGCACTTAAGCTCCTGCAGCGCCAGAACGTCGGGCTGCGCGGTCTCCAGCCATGCGAGCAGGCGATCAAGGCGCGCTGTCACAGAGTTGACGTTCCAGGTGGCGATCCGCACGGGTTCACTCTAGGCCCGGCCCCGCGAGGTGCCCGGGAGACCCAACTCGCCGGGCGAGGAGCGCTCGGGTGAGACGGTCAGCCGACCGGGATGCCGAGCTCCGCGCAGGCCGCGCGCATCTGCCTGTCCTTGGTCAGGACGAGGTCGGCTCGCAGGGTGAAGGCGGATGCGACGTGGATGGCGTCGGCTGAGCGCAAGTGACGATGGGGAATGTCAGCTGCATTCCGAAGGATGGCATCGGACACCGCCATGATGGCAATGTCCTCAAGAGCAGCGCGTGCATCCTCAAGCCCCTCGTCGCCAAAATGCCTCCGACACACACGCGACACCTCAAGCTCCCCCAGGGCGGAGGTTGCGAGTGCGGTACCTCCATCGATGAAGCCTTGGAATTGCGAGCGGAGCTCGGCCGCACCAGCCTCGTCAAGCACCCGCTTCAGCAGAACACTTGAGTCGCAGTAGATGATCACCGGTCGACCGAGCCTCGCTCATGCGCGATGAGGTCTTCGGAACCGATTCCGTCCGGAAGGGTCAAGAAGGGCCGCTTGAGTGCTCCCTTCGGCGCCCTCCTGGCTGGCGTGAGGAGATGCCGGACTTCGGGTGGGAAGCCTCGCAGGGGGTAGTCGCGCACGTATTCGCTGATTGCCTCGCGAATGAGGTCCTGCTGAGACCGTCCGGTTTCGCGAGCCAGAGATCGCAACGTCTCCGCCAGCACCTCAGTCATTCGAATATTCACGGCCATAGGAAGACGGTACCGAAGTTGGTGCCAAATAGGCGAGGTGGTGGTCATGTCCTGAGCGTCACCGAGGCCATGCCTACTGGACAACCGTCGAACTCGCGGTTGTGGACACGTTCCCACTCCCCTTGACGACCTGAACTCTTCGTCCTTTTGGCCTGAGGGAGGAAGTCCGGTAGCCTCACAGGGTCCTGCGAAGGGTCGAAGTAAGTATTCGGCGCATCGAAGGCACGCAGAAGCCCTCCTGTCACGGATCGACCGTGACCGCTTAGTCCGAAGGAGGTGGGTTGTTCATGCGTCGTTATGAGGTCATGGTCATTCTGGACCCAGATCTTGAAGAGAAGACCGTTGCTCCCAGCCTTGAGGCGTTCCTAAACGTCGTCAAGGCCGATGGTGGCTCGGTAAACCAGGTCGATGTGTGGGGTCGTCGCCGTCTGGCGTACGAGATCAACCACAAGACCGATGGCATCTACGCAGTCCTCGACATCACTGCCACGGTGGCCGCGGTCACCGAGCTTGATCGTCAACTCGGCCTCAACGAGGCTGTCATGCGTACCAAGGTGATGCGCCCGGCGGGAGCCAAGTAGTGGCTGCGGGCGACATCACAGTGACGGTCGTTGGCAACCTGACCAACGATCCCGAACTGCGGTTCACCCCCAGCGGCGCAGCCGTTGCCTCATTCACCGTCGCCTCTAGTTCGCGGGTGCTCGACAAGACCACGAACGAGTGGAAGGACGGCGAAACCGTCTTCATGCGCTGCAGCGTGTGGCGTCAGTACGCGGAGAACGTGGCCGAGTCCCTCACGAAGGGCACGCGTGTCATCGTTTCCGGACGGTTGAAGCAGCGCTCATACGAGACCCGCGAGGGTGAGAAGCGCACGGTCATGGAGCTCGAGGTCGACGATGTCGGCCCGGCGCTCCGCTACGCGACGGCCAAGGTTAATCGCGTCCAGCGTCAGGGCGGCGGCTTCGGCGAGGGCGGCTCGGGCCAAGGCTCCGGCGCCCCCGGCAACGCCCCGAACGACGACCCGTGGGCAAGTGGCGCCGCAGGCGGCGCGCCGGCGTACGACGAGCCACCCTTCTAGTCAACAGACCCAACATCCCAGGAGATTCGACCAACCATGGCACGAGACAGAGACAGAGACAGCAAGCGCGCTCCGATGCGCGGCAAAGATGACAAGATCCCGAAGAAGAAGGCCTGCCCGTTCTGCCGGGCTGAGTCGAAGGGCAAGGGTGTCCAGATCATCGATTACAAGGACATCCCCCTGCTCCGCAAGTACATCTCCGATCGCGGGAAGATCCGTGCGCGGCGAGTCACCGGCAACTGCACGCAGCACCAGCGCGATGTGGCGATGGCCGTCAAGAATGCCCGCGAAGTGGCATTGCTCCCCTACTCATCGACCGCCCGTTAATCCGGCGACTCACAGGAAAGGGAACAAACCATGAAGCTCATTTTGACCCAGGACGTCAGTGGCCTCGGCAATCCCGGTGACATCGTCACCGTGAAGGACGGCTACGCACGCAATTACCTCGTGCCCCGCGGCTTCGCCATCGGCTGGACAAAGGGTGGCGAGAAGCAGGTCACCCAGATCAAGCGTGCCCGCAAGGTGCGTGAGGTGCGCGATATGGCGCACGCCAATGAGATCAAGCAGGCGATCGAGGCGCTCGTCGTTCAGTTGCTGGTGAAGGCCGGCGAGACTGGGCGGCTGTTCGGCTCGGTCACGACAGCCGATATCGCGACCGCGGTGAAGAGCGCCGGTGGCCCGGCACTCGAGAAGCGCAGCATCGAACTTGCGAAGCCCATCAAGACGCTGGGCAAGCACTCGGCGAAGGTCGCCGTCCATGAGGGCGTTTCGGCCGTCATCACCCTTGAGGTGGTCGCGCAGTAGGACGGATTTAAGCACGCAACGCAGGGAGTGGGGCCGCTAGGCTTCACTCCCTACGTTTTGTGCCGAAGGCACCGCCTCGTCCTTCCGCATGGCAGGACCTGACAACCGAGTGAAGGGGGACCTCATGTCTCTACCCGATGCAGTGCGTACATGCTTTTCGAAGTACGCCACGTTCGAAGGCCGTGCCAAGCGATCCGAGTTCTGGTGGTGGATCGTCTTTCAGTTGATCGTCGTATCGGTGCCGATGCTCATCGGCGCGCTGTTCGTCGCGCTGTCCGTTTCACCCGATGGTGGGAGTGCGAACGGTGCGATGCTCGCGATCGGCACCATCTTCTACGTCATCGGCGGGATCGTGTCGCTCGCCCTGCTGGTCCCGACCTACGCAGTCGGCTGCCGCCGCCTGCACGATCGCGGACAGTCCGGCTGGCTGCAACTTCTCGTACTCGTCCCTTGCGGGAATATCGCCCTCATCGTGCTGTGGGCCCTTGAAGGGTCAGCAGTCGACAATCCCTACGGACCCGTTCCCGCCTAGCCTCAATGAGGCCACGGCCTGCATCTGAACCGTGAACAAATCAACAATTGTCCGCAATAGTGCTGGAAGTCAGGGCTGACTAACGCAACAATATGACCTGTCCGCCCGGCCAAGTGAGGTTCGGGCCAATCTGATTTGGGGTCATTATGGGTTTTGTTGAGGCAATCACCTCTGGTTTTGGCAGCATGACGAGATTCTCCGGCCGGGCGCAGCGGTCGGAGTTCTGGTACTGGATTCTGTTCGTGGCCATCTTGCAGATCGTTGTGTACGTCCTTGGGGGTCTCCTCGGCCGAAATGACAACGCCATTGTTGGTCTGCTCTTCAACCTGATCGCGGTGGTCCTGATTCTTGCGACGCTCGCTGTCGGTTGCCGGCGACTGCACGACACAGGCAAGACGGGTTGGCTCCAACTGCTTCTCCTCATTCCTTGCGTTGGGCACATCATCCTGATCGTCCTGTGGTTGCCTGCATCTCAGCCTGGCGACAATCAGTACGGCCCCGCCGCTTAGCGATTACTTGACCGGCCCCCGCGCCTCCCATTCATGGGTGAGGTGGCGGGGGCCGGCCATGTGCTGAGGGCAAGGCGGTCAGCGAGCGGCCGCGATTCGCTCAGGAAGGACGCTCATGAGCCCATCGACCGCCGACTCCACCATGCGAAGCACGACGACGAAATCCTCGTCGGTGCCGTGATAGGGATCGGGCACGTCAAGTCGGACATCAGGTTCCGGGATTCCAGCCAACGCCGGATCGAAGGCGCGGAGCATTCGTAGCTCGACGTGCTGCTCCGAGCTCGGGATGAGGGCCCTGATGTCCGCGTAGTTCGAGGTGTCCATGGCGATGACCAGGTCGATATCGGCGAACCAACTGTGATCAATCTGCCGGGCAGTGTGGTCGTGCTCGTAACCGTGAGTATCGAGGACCTGGACACTGCGCGGGTTGGCTCCCTGCCCGACATGCCAGTCACCCGTCCCTGCGGAGTCGACCTCGACGACCTCGGCGAGGCTACTGCGTGCGACGCGATCACGAAGGACGGCCTCCCCGATGGGGGACCGGCAGATGTTGCCGAGGCAGACGATCGTCACCCGATAGTTTCGTGTCGTTGTTGGTGTCATCGGGCAACCTTAGTGAGAATCCCGATCAATTTTCTTTCCACATGTGCCGGACTCCGGATTCCCCATGGATTCGAGAATATGACCGGATATCTGACCGGTCTTCCTCACCATATCCACAGGTGGGGAAGACGGAAATGGGCGTTCCCAACAGACTATCCACATGTTTATACACAGGCAGGATGGACAGACCTCGACCCCTGTCCCTAACGTTCGTCACACCCCTTGGGTATAACCATCACACAGGGGATCATCGACCGAACGAAGCACGGAAGGGGGCGGCATGAGCGTCACTGAACTGCAGGTTCCGGTCGAGTCAAGGGGCCCGGATCGCACGCCCCCGAACGACATCGCAGCCGAGCAGTCCGTCATCGGGGCAATGCTGCTGAGCAAGGACGCCATCGCCGATGTCGTCGAGGTCGTTCGTGAGGGCGACTTCTACCGTCCAGCGCATCAGACCATCTACAGCGCGATCCTCGACCTGTACGGCAAGGGCGAGCCCGCCGATGCGGTGACGGTGGCGGCTGAGCTCACGAAGGCCGGCGAGATCGCGCGCGTCGGCGGTGCGACCTACCTCCACACGCTCGTGTCCATGGTCCCGACAGCGGCGAACGGCGGCTACTACGGCCGCATCGTCCGCGAGCAGGCCATCCTGCGGCGCCTCGTTGAGGCGGGCACCCGCATCGTCCATATGGGCTACACCGGCACGGGTGATGTCGACGACATGGTCGATCGCGCGCAGGCGGAGGTTTACGACGTCACGGATCGCCGGACGAGCGAGGATTACCTGCCGCTGCGCGAAATCATGGGCGAGGCGCTGAACGAGATCGAGGCGATCTCGAATCGCGGCGGCGAGATGATCGGCGTTCCCACCGGATTCATCGAGCTCGACAAGCTCACCAACGGCCTTCATCCGGGGCAGCTCGTCATCCTGGCGGCCCGGCCCGCCCTCGGTAAGTCCACCCTCGGCCTCGATATCTGCCGCGCGGCCTCCATCAAGCACGGTCTCGCAAGCGTGATCTTCTCGCTCGAGATGAGCCGCAACGAGATCGTCATGCGCCTGCTCTCGGCGGAGGCCCAGGTGCCGCTGCACCACATGCGCGCCGGCACGATGGGCGATGCCGACTGGTCAAAGCTGGCGAGCAAGATGGGCACGGTGAGCGAGGCGCCACTGTTCATCGATGACTCCCCAAACATGACCCTCATGGAGATCCGCGCGAAGTGCCGGCGGCTCAAGCAGCGTCATGACCTGCGACTCGTCGTCGTCGACTACCTGCAGCTCATGACAAGCGGAAAGCGGGTTGAGAGCCGGCAGCAGGAGGTCTCGGAGTTCTCCAGGTCATTGAAACTCCTCGCCAAGGAGCTTGAAGTCCCGGTCATCGCCATCAGCCAGTTGAATCGTGGGGCTGAGCAGCGCACTGACAAGCGCCCCCTCCTCGCCGACCTGCGCGAGTCCGGTTCGCTCGAGCAGGATGCCGATGTCGTCGTCCTCCTTCACCGTGAGGATGCCTACGAACGCGAGTCGCCTCGCGCGGGCGAGGCCGACTTCATCGTCGCGAAGCACCGCAATGGCCCGACGGCGACGGTGACCGTTGCCTTCCAGGGCCACTACAGCAGGTTCGTCGACATGGCCACTTCGTAAATGCTGCGTTGTAGGGAATCAAGATTTGTGGCGACAAGTGAGTGATGGATGCAGCGCACGGCCCCCCATCGCCAGCATTCGAGCCGGAGTCAGCGCGGTGCGCATCCCATGTAGTACTTACTCATCTCAGGTGACGCGAGAAAAGGGGGCCTTTCATGAGAGCATCGCGCAGTCCAATTTCAACTCGCCCTATGACCAGTGCGGACTCATGGTGCGCACCGATGACCGCAACTGGATGAAGGCCGGTCTCGAGCTTGATGGCGGCACCTGGTTCAGTGTCGTGGAAACCCACGAGAACTCCGACTGGTCGAAGCAGGAGTCGCTCACCCTGAGTGTCGAGTTCAGGGTCTGGAGATCTGGCGACACTCTCAGGGTCGGCGTCGTAGACGCACGGGGGACTCAGTTGGTCCGCGAGTTGATCTTCGACGGTGACGTCGCGGTAGGTCCCTACTCGTGCGCTCCCAAGGGAGCCGGCTGCGACGTGACGGCGACGGCGTCGCTGACCACTGATGGCGTGTTGACGATCAACGCCCAGGCGGGCTCAGCCGAGTCGCTCTTGCGTTGACAGCGTCGGGTGCGTCCAGTCGCTCCATCGCGGGGAGACCCGGCGACCAGCCGCGGTGAGCGAGGTCCGAACGCTGCCGTCCTCGCCCCAGGTCACCGTGCCCGACACTGGCAGGTCATCGAACAGTTTCACCTGCTTGAGGGTGAACGTGACGTTGTCGTAGCCGACCGCCTTCCACGATCCACCACGAAGGCCGTAGCCGGTGATGGTGCGCTTGTCGGGCCCAACCCGCCAGCGGTCGAAGAGATCGGCAACCGTGCGTGCGGCCGCGACGCTCGTGGTGAGCCCCTGGCTCGTCCGAGGGAATCCGGAGACGACGCGAACCGGTGGCTCGTCGGCGGCGCACTGACCGCCAGCACCATCGATGACAGGCTGCGGCTCATCGATGAACTGCTGAATCAAACCGTCGATGCACTCGTTGCCCGTCACCCCGTGCGTGCCGCTGGCGACCACGATCTGTCGGGAGTTGGGGAACTGAGCAGCGACCATCGCGCCCTCGCGGACGGTTGTTACGAGGTCGAGATCACCCGACAGCACCAGCGTCGGCTGGGTCCCGTAGGCACCGCTCGGCGGAATCGGCGGCACGGCGGGGTAGCGCGTCGATACGGGCCAGTCCAGGCACGACTCCTGATCCCACCAGTCGGTGGCGAGGAACTCATTGACGGTGAAGGGCGCGTACAGGGCAGCCTTTGCGGTGCGTCCCGCCTTGAGGGCCGCCTGATACTGCTCCTCGCGGGCGGCAGGCGGGATGTTCGCATTGACGATCCGCGGATAGTCCTGGCAGATGACGGCGTACATGAGCCCGTCATTTCCCCCGTCTGATCCATCGTCGAGCGGGCGCAAGCCAGCTCCCTGCGACTCATTGACGAGGCGGCCGAGCGGCAGCCAGTCGCCTGCGAGGGCGGCTCGAAGGGCCGGGTCCAGGCCGGCAAAGGTCGTCCCGCCGTAGCCGGCGTCGATGATCGCCTGGAAAAGTTTGGACGGGGTGATGTTCGCCTTCTTGCGAGAACCGTCAGGGGCCGGGGCGCTCACGCGCACGGGGGTTCGCCGAAGCTCGTTCAGCACCCGGGCGAGCCGGTCAGAACTGCGCCCGCGGATCTTCGCGCAACTCGATGCCCTGCTGCACGTGAGATCGAGGGCGTCAGTGAGCGACGGCCCGACGGTCTCCACCCAGCCCTCCTCGCCGAAAACCGGGTAGGCGCTGTCGAGCAGGAGCGTGCGGGTGAGATCAGGGTGGCGGCCTGCGAAAACCTGCCCGAAGAAGGTGCCGTAGGAGACGCCGTAGATGTTTGACGGGCCGAGCTGCAGGGCGTTGATGATGGCCGCTAGGTCATCTGCGGCGAGGGACGTGCCGAACAGGTCGAAACGGTCACCGAGCTTCGAAGCACATGAGCCGATGGCCTCGCGCCAGGTGTCGCCGTCGGCGATCTCAGCGTCGCAATCGACGGGATCGGAAAGGCCAGTGCCGCGCTGATCCATGACGAGCAGAGCTCGCGTCGAGAGTTCGTCGCCGAATGGCTCGGCGAAGTCCGTGCCACTCGCGATGCCACCGTAGCCGGGCCCTCCCTCTAGCGCGACGATGGCTGACGTTGCGGACGACTGCGGCGCAGCAGCCGCTGCACGGGCCTGACCCATGGGGAGCGTGAGGACGAAGCCCACATCGAGTGTCGCTGATCCAGGTGATGCGGGGTCCCATGGGCGCGGGAGTCGTCCGCACCAGGCTTGCGAACCATCAACCTCGACTGAGTCGCAGGAGGTGAGGGTGAGTGTCCCGACCTTCAAGGTCCTGGTCGGCTCGGCAGCACTCGCCGAGACGGGAATGGCGACGAGCGCGAGGGTCGCGGCGGTGGCGATGACACGCCTCGGGATACCGGGCAACCGTCCTCGTTGGGCGCCATGCCCTCCGATGCAACCTCTGCGTTCGTTCATCTCGTCCCCTGTCGGCATCAATTGCCCCGCACGGCGGGGGCGGTTAAGCGTATGCGGCGTCTCACGCCTTGTTCACGGATGGATCCCGTTCCGCGGCCCGGGGCGCCTGACGGCGAATCCGAGCGAAGACTGAGCAATGGCGCCGGAATCGACGCCGACATCCCTTCTCACGAATGCAGAGGTACGCCACATGACCAAGCGATCAATGGGCGCGCTCATGATTGCCCTCCTATCCGCGGTCGGGATGCTCGTCGCGGCCCCGAATCCTGCCTCGGCGACAGCCGCGAGCCTCGGAGCAACCACCTACACCGCGAATGCCGACAACATCGCGGGCTGGGACTGGGTGCGAAGCGGCGGCCAGAAGGCGGTGTGGACCTTCGATCTCGCCGGCCTGGCGGGGGCGCGGCCGCGCTCCGCCTATCTCAACATCAATGGACTGGTCACGAATGGCGTGAACGGCGGCTCGGGATACTCGGCGATGTCGGTCAAGTTCCTGGCTACCTGTGACACGGGATCGCAACTCCTCACCGCGAAGCTCATCAATCCATTTCGGCCCACCGACCCCGTCAACTCAGGTGGGGTGGGCTACGCGGCCTACGGGGCGAGCAGCACTTTCGTCAGCCTGCCGAAGTTCGCCGGCTGCACGACCATGACCGTCACGGTCGCCTTCCCCTTCACGAGTGGCCGACACATCGCCTTCAAGAAGGAGGCGCTGACGATCGGCTTCAGCAAGTAGGCGCAGGTTCCGACCCTCAGCTGGTGAGTGTGCCGCGTACGACACTCACCACGCTGTGAGCGGGGTTACCGTCGAGTTGCTCGAATGAGACGTCGACGATCGGATACGCCGACATGTTGATGCCGGGCGGGACGGTGAACTCACCATGCTGATCTGACCCGAGGGAGCCGACCGCAACCATCGTCGACGTGTCGCGCGTCGCCATCAACACTTCGAAGTATCCGTCCCGGGCGACGAGACCGGGAACGTCAACGGACAGGATCTGGCCGGATCCCGTTTGCGTGAGCGCTGCGGTCCCAATGCCTCTGGCGAGCAGGCCCACGGCCGCTGCGGC
>JBMOKH010000147.1:0-5720 GCA_049315365.1 Candidatus Nanopelagicales bacterium | reverse complement strand
AGAACTGATGATGCTTGCGATGGTCCGCGACCCAGTCGACCACTCGGCCTTCGACTGCGAGGCTGCCCGCTGGCAGACAGCAGGTTCAGCGATCTGCCCGAGGCAGGTACACGGCACGTACGACGTCGGGCGCGTGCACTATCGCGAGCGACCCCATCCCAATCGCGTCATTTGGCGTTGCGGAACCGCCGGATGACCTCACCCTTACGACAAGTGGTTGAACGGTGATCTTGAGTTCGACGTGTTGGGCACAGAAGATCAGGCCCGTGCCCGCCGCTTCCTCGCAGAGTCCCCTGACCCCAAGACGACAGTTGAGCCAAGCGACTGAACATGTTCACGGCGTGGGCACCATGGTGGCCAACAGTTGGGCCCGAGGCGATTGACGCAATGGCTACCGAGTTCGCTGGGCCGACAGTTCGTCGGCGTGGATCATGGCCGGGGCGTCATTCGCAGAGATGCCGAGTACCTCCTTGAGGGCCCCGACTCCGGTCTCATGCTTGTTCACTCATGGTGTGTGAGATTCGGGTGATCCTCTGTCGACGCTCATGCTGAATCGCTCAGGTCAGGCGCAAAATTGAGACACCCGGCTCTGGCAAGGGAGGCGAGTTTCGCTCCCCGTCCTTGTCCGCCGCGCCAAACGTCAAGGTCATGCAGAAGGAGCATGGCTGCCCAAGCGGTTCGATACGCGAGCCCAGCCGGGTCGGGGTGCTGGGCGACGAGGCGTCGGGCTGCTTCATTTTGCCCGTCGAGGACGAGGGCGATGACGGCTGTACCGGTCGCGACGTCAGCAAGCTATGACGTTACTGAAGGCTAGTCGGCGTTCTGGTTCATGGGCGGCAAACTTCGGGCATCGAGTGCTCCGCCTTGCGTCGATCTGCATGAGCCGTCACTGGCTATCGAAATAGGAGAGGAAAGTAGGTGCAAATGAACCAGCATCCGTGAGTCAGTCCGTCAGGAGGGACTCGTCGAGCAGCGACGAGGCGTCCACTCCCAGTGCCGCAGCCAGATCGAACACGCGGTCAACCATGCATGAGTGCCGACCTGATTCAAGGTCAGACAGGAAAGAGCGGTCGAACCCGGCGGTCAGAGCGAGGCACCCGGGCGGCTGGCGGCCTTGAACGAACTCAGCGAGGCGGTTGATTCCTTCGATGGAAACAACGTATCCGTCCCGAAGCAGCACCCGGGGACCCGGGAGAGCACCGCTCAAGCGATCGAATCGCTGACTGGGAACCCGTCGAAGGGGTCCCTTCCGACTCGCTGCCCTTGGCTCGGCTCGATGATGGGGATGAATTCCTTCCACTATTCGTCAGGAAGGCGCTTGAAGGAGATCCGCACAGTCCCGTTGTCCCAGAGCCGCGTCTCGCCAAGTTGTACCCAGATTGGTCAATCCAGAAGGTTGTATCTTCAACTTGGCCGGGAGTGCCATGGAATCTGACCCTGTTCTGCTCGAAAAGGGCTCCTCTGCTTTCGTCGCGTAGGGCGTGTTCCGGCCCCCGACACGGCCACGGCCATTCGTCGAACATCTTGGCAAGTAATCCATGAATACACAGGCGGCGGCCGGATGCGAGCGACGTAGACGCGACTGACAGGATCTTTCAATGCTTTCCTGTCTCGCTCCTCGACTTTCAGTTGCCATCAGCCGGCGCAGATCGGCGATGCTCGCCGTTGCCGCAGCCGTGCTCGCCTCGCTCACGACGGGCGTTGCCCCAGCGGTGGCGGAAACGGCGGCGTCCGGCGCGTCGAGTCGAACCCTCGAAACCTATCTCAGCTTCAAGACCCGCTCCGTCGCGAATGTCGGACCGGAGGCGAGTTCGGTGGGCGATACGACGTTTGCCACGGGCAGCGTCCGGCTTGATGCCGCTGGTTCGGCGGTCGGCACATTCACCACGCGCGCGGTCGTCGTGGTACCTGACACCGGTAGTGGGCGCGAACTACGCGACACCCAAGTGACCGTGAGGCTACCCGAAGGCATGCTGCTCACTGAGGCCTTCACCAGCGAGCCCACCGCGACTCCGCCCAATACTCCCAACACGCTCGCCATCCTCGGCGGTACCGGCCCATACTCGGGCGCGAGGGGAACCGCGTTGATCCGCCCGATCTCCCCCGGCGAGTACTCGTTCACCTTCGAACTGCTCCCAGCGGTGGCTGTCGATCCCGACAAGGTGACCACGATTCGGCTGACGCAGACGAGCGCCGACACTGGGAACGTCACGGTGCCTGACGCCGAGCAGGGGACGAGCATGGCGTACGCGAGCCTCGGCGGAACGACGAGCGGGCAAGGGGTGGCACGGCCGTGGAGCGGTGTACTGCAGACGATCGGCCGAGCGATCCCAGGGGGCGAGGTAACCTCCCAATGGACGGCGACCTACAGCCTGCGTGGCGGCACACTCCTGGTCGGCTCGATGCGGCAGGGCAATGGCGGAGTTCGCGAGCCCTCGGTGCTCACCCATGAGGTGCTCGGGGGAACCGGCCTCTACGCAGGCGCACGGGGCAATGTCACCATCGACAGCGCTGTCGACCCCGCCTCCTTGACGATTCGACTCCTCGGCTCAGCTGATCGCGCCCCTGGCGTGGCCCGGCAGCGATTTCAGGCAACAGACAGCGTTCGAAACCCTGTTGTATCTCTCGACGGCGACCTCGTCTATGTCGGCTCGGCGTCGAGCACCTACCGCACGATCGGGTCAAGGGATCCCGCTGGCACCGGCCTGTGGATGGCCAGCTGCTATGCACCCGAGGAGGCCGGAGTCACCGTCCTCTACGAATCGTCCCGACGTCGAATCGATCTCGTCGGCGGGTCCCTCTTCGGCGTGTCGACTTTCCACCGCCCGATTTCGATCGCAAGCGACCTCAACACCGAATGGATGGTTGTTACCGGAGGCACGGGCGACTACGCAGGGGCTGTCGGCACCGTCTCAGTGGACCGCGGCGATCCTAATGACAAGGACCAGTTCATCAGTGTTCGGCTGCTGCGCTAGTGGTGCGTGTCGTCAATTGGCGCTTCGTATTGCGAACAATGTTTCATGCCCACTACCCCAATTCCAAACGATCTAGCGCGGAGCCCCATAGTCGCTCGAGGAGGGCTATCGCTGGAAAATGCTGAGTTCATCCTGACGCATGACCGCCGCCAGCCTGCATGATTGGAGTGACGCCCTGCCTCCTGCGGCGCGGTGGGGCTGCGAAATGGCGGTCATGTGAGCGAGGCCCTTGGCACAACTCCGTCCACCTCGTCGATGGGTGCGATCTGGTCGTCTGCCCGGAACTGCCAGATGACCGTTGCGGCCACCGAGGGGTCGCCGTTCTTCAGCAGTGGGCGGGCCCCCGAGGGTCCCCGGTAGCTGATGGACTCGCCCGCCTTCAGCAGGCCCACGCATGCCGCGTAGGTGGAGCACTCGGTGCTCCCGATGGCCGTCACGATCGGGATTTGGGCCGCGATTTCGGCAGGCGCGACGGATCCGGCTGCCTCGGCAGCGAGTGCGGTGATGACCACGGCATCGTACGTCTCGGGTCCGAAGACGAAGTTGGTCAGGCTGGGGTTGACCGCGAGCATGGCCGCCTGCAGGGAGTCCATCGGCGAGGGAGTTGTCCATGTTGCCGTCGCACAGGTAAGGGGTGACGTCCTGCGGACCGATGCCAGCGTTGATGAGGTCGCCGATAACGGTGGTCGACTCGCTGAGGCCCAACAGGACGATGGCGAGCACCCGAACGGGACAGCAAGGACGAACCCGACCGAGGCGAGCTTCAGGATCCCTTCCACCTCGAACGCTCCGTCCGGCTGTCGATGGTCGCCATGTTTACCGCTGCATGCTTCACCCTGGATCGCCAATCTTCCCAACGATGATCGCAAGGGACGCTAGGACATGAAAATGGAGGCGACAGGAGGGATTTTCTGAAAACGCGCTGACGCTCAGGATGAGTGACGCGGCCTCAGGACATTCCTCAGCGGCTCCCCGATGCTGAGATAGAGAGACCATTAGAGCGGCGGTGGGCACTCAGTCACACCGAGGATTCGCCACTGGCGATGTCAGCACCGCGCGAACGGCGAAGCAAGAGACGACCTCCGATAGCTGGGGCGATCTGCGTTCGCCGTCTCCTGGCCCATCATCTGGAAGTTCTTGAAGTTGCCATGTTCAGCAACATCATCATCAGCAACACGTTGTCCGGGACGGTGGCACTCATCCCGCTCGTCACCGCCCTGATGTTCAGCAACCGCCGGGGGGCGGCGCCGGCCGACCATGCCGCGAGCTAGGCAGGGTTCCACTCGCCACGCTCGGCGAGGCGGCGCGCCTGCTGGACGGCTGCGCCGGTGTCGTGCGACCCTCCCCGCCCGTTGAGGTTCTCGATGATGCGGCGCCGATGGTCGGCCGGGTTGTGGTCGTCGTACTTGAACTTCGCATCGATCTCGATGATGTCGAGCACCAGTCCTTGCAGTCCCGGGAGCATCCGGCCGTACGGAGCCTCGTCGACCTCCACGGCGGCGTGATCGCCGGAGGGCTGCAGGTGGCGAAGCTGCGTCCGAAGGAGTTGGGCCTTCTCCTCGGGGTCGGTGATGATGGTCGCGTCGCACGTGAACTGCACTGCCGCGTAGTAGCTCGTCGGCACGCCGTTCTCGTCTGGGTCGCCGGTCTTGGCCCGCCACGTCGACGGGATGTAGGCGTAGTCGCCGATCACGCTGAAGAGCACCCGAGGGTGGGCGGAGATGTGAGCCCACACCGGATTGGGCCGCGCGAGGTGCACGAGCAGGGTTTCTCCCTCGATCACGGCGTGGGTGGGGATCACGATCGGTGCGCTGCCGGGATCGCTGCTCGTCACTGCCAGCTGACCGAACGGGGCTGTCGTTCCCAGCCACTCCCGCCACTCGTCAGGTGATGCGGCGTCCCAGGGATGGATGAGCATGGAGTCTCCTCAGTCGGCCAAGGTGCGGATGGTGAAGGTGGCGGCGGGGGAGCCTGCGGCGAGGATCCCCATGAGCTCGACGGCGGCAGACTCCGCTCGTGCGCGCGAGTCTGATCCTAGCCCGTCGATGATGAACAGGGCGTCGGTCGTGGTGCCGGTCAGGCGGGTGCGCACGCACTGGCGCCAGTTCCACCGCCGACATGTCACGCCGAGGTCGTCACGCCAGACGATCTCCCCGGGAATGGGAGTCTGCATGGTCGGCTGTCCGTCGGCGATGGTGTCGAATGACTCGTCGCCGGCAGCGACGACGAGGCGCGCGGGTCCTCGGTAGCCGGTGAGATCCTCCCCGCCGATCGGCACCAGCCGCATGACGGAGACGGCGTTGTAGGCGTCGGTCAAGCGGTCGATGCGGGGCAGGCCGGCCGCGATGCGGCGTAGCAAGGCCTCGACGCTGGATCTGCCCTCGCGAGGCTTAACTCCGAAGCCCGCGAATGCCTCGCGCCACGCCTGCACCTCGGGGAGTTCATGGGGCTCGCGGCCGGCAAGGATTGACTGCGCCCTGCTCTCGGCAAGGGCGAGCAGTGCATCGCTGGCGTCCGTCGTCGGCCCCGGAGTCAGGTGATGGGCGACGAACAAGGCGGCGGTGTAGTCGGGATGGATCTCGCGCACGGACGCGTCGACCCAGGCCGAGTCCAGGGTGGGGCTGCTCGCGGCAGTCATGGGCGCACCGGGGCGAGGGGCTCGCACACGGTCATGGCGAATCGCGTGGACCTGCGTCCGGCGCATGCATACGCGTGCGGCACGTCGGCACCGAAACTGGCCCCATC
>JBMOKH010000146.1:0-5734 GCA_049315365.1 Candidatus Nanopelagicales bacterium | reverse complement strand
GCCGCGATCGCCTGCGACGCAATCGGGGCCGACCGCGTGTTCGGGGTGTCGATGCCGAGCGTCTACTCATCAGCGCACTCGAAGGACGATGCGCACGACCTCGCGAGACGCTGCGGGCTGTCCATCCGCACGGTCGCGATTACCCCGATGGTCGAGGCCTTCCTTGAATCGCTCACCCTGACCGGCCTCGCCGAGGAGAACCTCCAGGCCCGCGTGCGCGGCATCACGCTCATGGGCATCTCGAACCAGGAGGGCCACCTGGTGCTCACGACCGGGAACAAGAGCGAACTCTCGGTCGGGTACTCCACCCTCTACGGCGACAGCGCCGGCGGGTTCGGGCCCATCAAGGATGTCTCGAAGACTCTCGTCTGGGAACTCTCCCGCTGGCGCAATGCCTTCGCCGAGGAGCAGGGCAAGACTCCCCCGATCCCGCCCAGCAGCATCGACAAGCCCCCGAGCGCCGAACTGCGCCCGGGGCAGGTCGACAGCGACTCGCTCCCCGACTACGCGGTCCTCGACGCGATCCTGGAGGGCTACGTGTCCGGCGACCAGGGCGCTGCAGAGCTCGTGGCCGCTGGCTTCGATCAGGCCCTCGTCGAACGAGTGCTGCGCATGACCGACGCCGCCGAGTACAAGCGGCGCCAGTTCCCGCCGGGCACGAAGATCTCGCTGCGCGCCTTCGGACGCGACCGCCGGCTGCCGATCACCAATGGCTGGCGCGAGTCGGCAGGCTGAGCACCGGCTACTCGCCGGATCGGCGAGGGTCCTGCGCGTACTCGCCGCCCGCCTCATCGACGTACGACTCCGCCTCGCCAATGACGAGGGCATCCGCAGGGCTTCCTGGAACGGGGGCGATCCCCTGCTCGATTGGCTTCGTGGGCGGGGTGATGTGAGGCAGGAGGAATCCGACGATGATGGCCGCAAGGCCGACGATCGTCATCGAGATCAGCGACGTGAGATGCGAGGCGCTGAGGAACGCGTCGAACGCCCCGGCCTGCGCCTGCGCAACAGCCGACGCGGGCAGGCCCGCGTCCGAGACCTGGCCGAGCACGGTCACCGTCGCGATGATCGACTCGCCAGCCGCCTCCTTCGCCGCATCCGGAACAACGGAGGGCAGTCGCTCGAGCACTGGCCGGAGGTTGCTTGAGTACTGGGTGGCGAGGATCGTCCCGATGATTGCCACCCCAAGGGCCCCGAACACCTGTCGAACGGTGTTCTGAACCGCCGACCCGGCACCGGCCCGCGCCAGCGGCAGCACGTTCTGCATCACCGTCGAGCCCGGTGCGATGACATTGCCCATCCCGAACCCGAAGACGAAGAAGATGACGAGCAGGAACCACAGGGGGCTGTCTATCCGCAGCGTGGCAAGGCCGAGCAGGGACAAGGTGACGAGGACGAGACCGGTCGTCATCACCGCTCGATACCCGAACAGTGCCACCATCCTCGCGCTGCGAGGCGCTGCGAGCAGTTGCCCGACGGCGAACGGCACGAAGCACAGGCCAGCCACCAGCGTGCTGTACCCACGCAGGATCTGCAGGTAAAACGGCAGCGAGAACGTGATGCCCGAGAGCGCGAAGAATGAAAAGCTCACTGCCACGAGGCTGACGGCGTAGCCGCGATTGCGAAAGAGCGAGACATCGAAGCTCGAGTGGTCGCTGCGCGCCTCGAGCACGAGGAACAGGGCGATGATGAGGATGCCGGCGATGACCGGGATGAGGACCGAGGCCGCAAGCCAGTCCTTCGTCTCGGATGCGTGGATGATGCCGTAGACGAGCAGGACCAGCCCAGCGACGGAGATGACAAGCCCAAGGACGTCGAGCCGGCGCGGCTGGGGGTTTCGCGTCTCGGGCACGATCCGCACGATCGCGATGATTCCGATGATCACGATCGGGACGTTGATGAGGAATACCGAGCCCCAGTCATTGCCGGTCAGCCAACTCGACCACTCCGGGTGCTCGAGGAGGAGCCCGCCGAGCACCGGCCCGAGCGCCACGGCCGCCCCGACCGCGCCCGCCCAAAGGCCGATCGCCTTGCCTCGCTCATGGGGCGGGAACACGACGGTGATGATCGCCAGCGTCGTCGGGAGCACCGCTGCGCCGCCGACGCCCATGAGCGCCCGAAAGCCGATGAGCATGCCCGCTGACTCGGAGAAGGCGCAGATCATCGACGCGATCCCAAACACGGTGAGGCCGATGAGGAGCACCCTCTTGCGCCCGAACCGATCACCGATGACGCCCCAGCTGAAGAGCAGCGACGCGAACGCGAGGATGTAGGAGTCGACTGCCCAGACGAGTTCCCCCTGGGTCGCATCGAGGTCGTGCTGGATCGTCGGGAGCGCGATGTTCAGGACGGTGTTGTCAAGGACGACGATGAGCAGGCTCACGACCAGCACGCCCAGGATCGCCCAGCGGCGCGGGTGGCCCTCGCCCGATGTCATCCAGCGCGTATCTGTTACCGGGCGTGAATCGTCCATCGGTGCCTGCCAATCGTCGCCCAAGAAATACTCGGTAACGCCTCCCATTTCGCGCGGCGACGTGTCATCATTATTCCTGTCCGGGGACTCCGCATGGGAGCCTCGAGAGTGGAGAATGAAATGCCTGACGTTCCCAGCATGCCCACGTCCCAAGAAACCTTCTACGGCGCTGCCGTCGGGCGCCGCGTGACCATGCGCGACCTCGCCCAGGCGACTGCCCGCGGAGAGCGCTGGCCCATGATCACCGCCTACGACGCCCTGACCGCCGGGATCTTCGACGAGGCCGGCATCCCCGCCCTACTCGTCGGCGACTCAGCCGCCATGGTCGTCTACGGCCACGACAGCACGCTTCCGGTCACGGTCGATGAGCTCGTCCCGCTCGTGCGCGCCGTCGTGCGAGGCTCGAGGCGCGCCGTCGTCATCGCCGACCTGCCGTTCGGCTCCTACCAGGAGTCGGTGGCGCAGGCGCTGCGAACCGCATCCATCTTTATGAAGGACGGCGGAGCCCATGCAGTGAAGCTTGAGGGGGGCGCCTTCGTGCTCCCCCAGGTCGAGGCACTCGCGGCAGCCGGGGTGCCGGTCATCGGCCATCTCGGCCTCACGCCTCAGTCCGTCAACCTCTTCGGCGGCTATCGCGTTCAGGGTCGCGGCGAGAGCGGCGACATGCTCATCCGCGACGCGAAGGCGATGGAGGCTGCCGGCGCCGCGGCCATCGTCCTCGAGGTCGTCCCGGCCGAATTGGCCGCGCGGGTCAGCGAGATCCTCACCATCCCCACGATCGGGATCGGTGCGGGGCCAGACACAGACGCTCAGGTGATCGTCTGGCAGGACCTCTGCGGCCTCACCGCGGGGCCGGCGCCGAGATTCGTCAAGCGCTACGCGGACATCAGGTCGACCATGTCAGACGCAGTCGGGTCCTGGGCGGCCGACGTCGCGTCCGGCGCCTACCCGGCCAAGGAGCACGAGTACGCCTGAGCCGGCAGCTACTAGACGTCGGTAACGCGGACCCCCGCGTGGCACTTGTAACGGCGGTTGACCGAGATGAGGTTGGCGGTCATCGCCTCGACCTGGCCGCAGTTGCGGAGGCGTCCGGCGAAGACGCCGCGCATGCCCGGGATCCGGTTGGCGAGCGCCTGCACGATGTCGGTCGCCTCCCGATCGTCGCCAAGAACGAGGACATCGGTATCGATGGTGTCCGTGGACTCGTCGAGGAGGAGCACCGCCGAGATGTGATGGAAGGCACCGACCACTCGGCTCTCGGTGAGGATCGAAGCGGCCTGCTCGGCGGCAGAACCCTCATCGACCTTCAGCGAAAAAGCGCCCTGCTTGTCGAAGCCGAGGGGGTTGACGCAGTCGACGACAACCTTGCCCGCGAGCGCAGAGCTGAGGGACTTCAGCAGGTCGCCGTGACCATCCCATGGAACCGCGACGATGACGATGTCGGCGCCTGAAGCGCATTCCTCATTGCTCGCACCGTCGACGCGGCCAGCGCCTGCCACACCAACACCAAGTTCGTCTGCAGCGGTCTGCGCGCGGGTCGCGTCGCGGGATCCGAGGGTGACCCGGTGCCCGGCCAACGCGAGGCGGCGGGCAAGTCCGCGGCCCTGCTCGCCGGTGCCGCCGAGCACGCCGACCCTGAGGTCGGCAACGTCCGGGAGGTCACGGGGGTCAGCAGCCTGAGCATTCGGAGTTGAGGTCATGGCAGCGCATCCTGCCACACTGTGCCGGTGACCCGCCTGCGGATGGACCTGACTCCCCTGCGCCAGTCGCGCGATTACCGGCTCCTGTTCTTCAGCGGCGTCGTCACGTATCTCGGTTCAATGATCACTTACGTCGCCCTCCCCTTCCAGGTCGCGCACCTCACCGACTCTTTCCTTGCGGTCGGGCTCATCGGCCTAGTCGAGATCGCGCCGCTCATCGTCTTCGGGCTGTACGGCGGCTCACTGGCCGACTCGATCGACCGGCGGATCATGGTGCTTGCAACGGAGTTCAGCGCGCTGGTACTCGTCGCCGTCCTGCTCGTGAACGCGTTGTTGCCTGAGCCGCAACTCTGGGTGCTCTACGTGATCGCCGTCCTCCTCGCCGCCAACAACGGACTCCAGCGGCCATCGCTCGATGCGATGACGCCGCGGCTCGTGCCGCATGATCAACTCGCTGCCGCTGGCGCGCTCAACACCATCAAGTGGAATCTGGGCAGCATCGTCGGCCCCGCCATCGGCGGACTCCTCCTGAGCGCGGGCGGCGCTGCGTCGGCATATGCCTTTGATGTCGTGAGCTTCGCGGCGTCATTCCTCCTGCTCTGGCGGCTGCGCTCGCTCCGGCCGCTCTCGGACAATACGGAGAAGCCAACGCTTCGTCATGTCGTCGAGGGGATGCGATACGCGGCTAGTCGAAGGGATCTGCTCGGCACGTATGCAGTCGACCTCATCGCGATGATCTTCGCGTTTCCGTACGCGCTCTTCCCATTCCTCGCCGTCGAACTCGGCGCGCCATGGGCGCTTGGATTTCTCTACGCCGCGAGCGCTGCCGGCGGTCTCATCGTGACGTTCACGAGCGGATGGGTGCCACGGGTGAATCGCCACGGACGTGCAGTCGTCTTCGGCGCTCTCCTGTGGGGTGCCGGAATGGCGTTGGTAGGCATCACGGAATCGCTGTGGTTCGTCCTGTTCTTCCTCGCCATCGCAGGAGCAGGCGACATGGTGAGCGGCATCTTCCGCGGGCTGATCTGGAATCAGACGATCCCAGACGAGATGCGCGGACGCATGGCCGGGATCGAGATGCTCAGCTACTCAATCGGTCCGCAGCTCGGACAAGTACGCAGCAGTGCAGCGGCATCACTGACAAATCTGAGAATGTCTTTCGTCAGCGGCGGTGTGATGTGCATAGCCGGCGTCGCCATCGCTGCATTCACGATGCCGAGTCTCTGGAAATATGACATCAGAAAAAGCGTTGATGCGCAAAGGGAATCTCAGATTCGAAAAACCATCACTGGTGAGGCGCCATCGCCCGACGAAAAAACCTGAGGCCGCTCAACGGTCGGATGCTTCGCGAACGCCCGACACGGGCGCACGACTCAACATGTATGTGCGTCAATTTTCTGTCATGCTCTGTCAAAGTTCACCATGAGGCATCTGCACCGAGCAGATCCATCGACACGGGAGGCAACGTGGCGGTCGCTAAGAAAGCAACGGTTCGCAAGACAGTAGTCAAGAAGGCAGTAGTCAAGAAGGCCCCGGCCAAGAAGGCCGCAGTGAAGAAGGC
>JBMOKH010000145.1:0-5735 GCA_049315365.1 Candidatus Nanopelagicales bacterium | reverse complement strand
TGGCACGACATGGAGCCGCCTCGGTGATTTGAACCCCGGAGCTACGCATTACGAGCGCACTCCCGGTTAGGGGTATTCGTTTAGTACCAATGGTTTTGAGTCCGTTTCGGTACGGGAAGTCCCGGGTTAATCGAGGTCATTTCGGTTTAATTCGGGGGTAGAACTTCCCGCTGACGTGGCTTCGGATGACGTGGTCGCACGCAGCCGACCTTCGGCGGATCGAAGACACCTTCCAGCACCATGCTGACGATACCGGCTAGGGATTCCTCAACCACAGCAACAGATTTCGGGGAGTGCAAGGATCGACCCATGAGCGACCGCCACTTCCCGGAGACCGACCTCGCACGAATCCGTCGTTGGTGCACAGCGCAGTCCGCCAAGCTGCCCGCCGACCAGTTGCGCATCACATGCTCAATCGGCGCACGCGCCGTCGACATCGGCGAGGAGCGGCCGCCGTGGGAAGGTTCCGCCTCCGATCCGTGGACCTTCATGGCGGTGGCCCGGCTCACCTACGTCAAGTCGCGAGGCGAGTGGTCACTTGGCGTCAGCAACTCCAACGGCGACTTCCGTCGCTACACGCCGCTGCCGACCGGAAGCCTGACGTCACTGCTGAACGAGATCGATGCTGATCCGATGTGCGCCTTCTGGGGTTGAGCAAGGACACGGTGGGGATCCCTGCCCGGCTACCCCGTCGTTCCGCCGTCGGTGGCGAGGGCCGCCCACGCACGCACCACCTCGGCTCGGGCCTGCGCCGCGGTAATCGAGAGCCGGGTCTGGTGCGCGAGGTCGCGTTCCCACACAGTCTCAGCCGGCGCCGCCGGGATCGTGCACGCCGACGGCAACGACCGGAACGGCCCGAGCGCGGCGAAGAGTTCGGCGGCAGCCCGGGTGAAGGGGCGGAGCCGTGTCAAAGCTGCCAGGTCCCACAGGTCACGTGGTGCGCGCCGATCCATGAGTGTGACGGTCTTCCACGCAACGAACGCATCGATGGTCGGCACGAACAGGGTCGCCGGTCCGGCGTCGGCATACCGCTGCTCGAGTTCGCGGCGCTCGAAAGGCCACGCAGGGTAGTGATCCGAGGGCAATAGCTGCAGTTGGACCTTGGGCCCGCTCGGGAATGCGGCCGTGACGGGTTCAGCTCCGCGAGCGTTGACCAGTCCCGGCTGGAAGGTTGGCCTGCCGAACTCACGCGCCAGGCGACGCGTGAGGCTTCGTGACAATGCATCAGCGACGTCGGCACGTGGTCCGACTGCGATGAGGTCTATGTCCTCGCTGAGCCGGCCCACCGGCAGGAACGTGCGGGACAGCGCTGTTCCCCCGTAGAACTTGATCCGCTCGCCAAGATCGTTGGAGATGGCGGCCAAGGCATGGGAGATGAGATGGTCGCGCTCGACCTGGGAGTCATCGGCACCAAAGGCGGCCTTGGCGCTCTGGCGGTCTGCATCAATGAGCATGCGCGACCAACGTCCGGGCACGATGCAGCGCGGCCTGGCCGCGCACTCGGACTGCCAGGTCTGCGAGTTCGTCGGCGTCCACGGACGTCATCAGGTTCCGGACGGCCTCGGTCCTCGGATCAGCATGGTCGTCGAAGGCCCGGTTGCTGAGATCGAGGATTGTCTGGGCGACGGAGGTGACCCGCCCGGGCCCGAGCTCGGTTTCGAGGAAGTCGAGGTCCAGGCGCTCCGGATCTCGCTTGCGGAACGTCACTTGCCCCGGGCGCGCCAGAAGGGTGACGGGCCGATGCTGAGCGGGGCCGAGGGCGTATCCGGCAGCAACGGCTCGGGGTACGGCTCCGTGGACTCGCGCGGCGGATAGACCCCAAAGCGCTCCTCTACCCGGGCCGTAGACCGCGCTCGCCAGCCCCGCGGTGAGGTCCTCCATCGAGGGCAGCCACGCGCCGCCCTGCTTCCCGATCGGGACGGCCGCGTAGTAGCCCCGGGCGATCTTGATGATCGCTCCTGCCTCGGTGAGGCGCTTGAGCTCTGCGGCGGGCTGCGAGTACACAGCCGACGCGCTCTTGCCTGTCAGCAGCAGGGTCGGCTCAAGCAGTGCCCCCGCGGGCACTGCTGTCTCTCTTGCCCCATACCCCATGCCTAATAGTATGCAGATTCTTGGCTTGTAGCCAAGTATCTGCATACTATTAGGCATGGGTGCCACCCCAGCCGTGGATGGCCATGGCCTGGGCGAGGGTCTGGTCGGTGATGCCGGAGTAGAACCGGCGGACGGTCTCGGGGTCCTTCCAGGAGCCCTGCTGGAGCAGGACCTCCTCGGTGTACTTCCACACGTGCAAGGCGGTGTTGGCGTAACGGTCACGCAGCGAGTGCAGGGTGAACCGCATCAGATTCATGCCGCTGCCGGGGTTCTCCATCACCCATCCGAGCTCGGTGGCGGCGGGCGCCCACACCCGGTTGCGAATGTTCTGCTCGCCGAACACTCCCCCGGACAGGCTCGGGAAGATCAGCGCCCGAGGGTTCCAACCGCGGGCCTGCTCGGCGAGGGCGTCCTCGATCCGTCCGGGTAGCCAGTCGATCAGGGAGAAGCCGGCCGGGGCGTCGCGTGGAATGGCGATGTCGCGGATCTTCTTCAGCTTCGGCAGTTCCTTGTGCTCCTGCCGAGTGGTGGCCTGGACGCGCACGCGTACGAGACCGTTCTCCAGGTCGACGAGGTTGCCGAGGCCGTTGTTGGCGACGGTGACGTCGGCGGTGAGAACGCGGATCTCGCCGCTGCGGGTGCCGAGCAGGGCGCAGGTGTGGATGAAGGCGTACCCGTGTGTCCAGCGTTCCTGGCACTTGAGCGCCCACGCCTCGAGCTGGTCGAACGTCATCACCTCACCGCCCGTGGAGATGTCGCCGTGCAGGCGTGACTGCTCGCGCCGGGTCGGCGCCTGGTGGTAGCCCCGGGGCGGGGTCCAGGTGATGCCGTCGATGAGCTCGGCCTGGTCGCGGGTGAAGTACCCGGCGTGCCGGCCGAAGATGATCATCGTCTTCGTCAGCCCCTTGATGGTCCGGCCGCGGCTGGCCGTCTTGACGGTGGCGAGGTAGTCGCGCAGGTGCACGGCCTTGAGGTCCTTGCACCGAAGGTGGCGTTCCTCGGCGATCTTCACGAGGGCTCGGAAGTCGCCGCGGCGCTGGTGCTGGGTCTTGTCGGCCCAGCGGCCGTCCTTGCCGCGGCGATCGATGTAGTCGTCGATGAAGTCGGCCAGCCAGGCGGACTCGTACTCGGGCTGCCCGTGGAAGCCGGCCCTCTCCCGGGTCAGCCATTCGTCGGCCTGGAGGTAGCCCTTGTAGGCGTTGCCGATGCCGGGTCCGTAGGTCTTGTCGAACTTGCGGCCTTCGTAGGCGACCTGGACTCGCCATCGGTTGTACTTCTCGTTCGGTGGTCGCAGGGTGATCCCTAGGTAGATGGCCTTCGCGGCGGATGCGATGGCCCGCTCCATCTCGCGCCGGAACTTCGGCGGCGGGTCGATCGGCTGGTGTCCCATGGCCTCGTCCTCTCTGGGTCAGGTTGCGCGGAGCCGCGGCTGGCGCCGGTCGGACTCGTTCATGGCTGCGCGTCGTTGTGCCCAGGCGATGACGTGCTCAGGCAGGTAGCGGCGGTAGCGCGCGCCCCCGAGGACCGGGGCGGGGAAGTCGTGCGACGCGATCACGTCGTGCGCGGCAGACTTGCCCAGGCGCAGGTAGCGGGCGATATCGACGCTGGTCCACAGCGGACCGACCTGCGGTCCCGTGGTCGGGGCGCCCGCGAGCTCGGCGGCCGCCTCGGGCAGTGACATGTGGGTTCTCATTGGTGGTTCCTTCCTGACGGGCAGCCGAGCATGGGGGCGTCGGCGGCGGCAACTGATCGGGCATTTCTGTGGATGGATGCCAGCAAGGCCGCTGGCTGTGGACGACGTCGCTGGACGCTCACGGGTGGGCGTCCTTCGCGAAGTCGGGTTTCGGGCTCCTACTCGGACCACGCGGTCTGGGTGTCGGTGCCTCGCGAGTTGCACACGGAGGTGACCTCATACGGCGCTGTGGACGGGGAGCGCTGGCGATCACCACGACATCCCCATGCCCTGGCTTCGGGGCGCGGAGTACCCGGCGGCGCCATAGGTGTGCGAGGAGTACGCCGGTGCCGGGACCTTCGGCTGCATCGATGCGGCAGCGGAGTCGACGGTCTCTGTCCGCCCGAGGAAGACGGACTCGATGCGGTCGATGACAGCGTCGTCGAACTGGGCCCTGCCCCACGTGCGCGTACGCGTCAATTCGACGTCGGACAGGAAGTCGGTGGCGTCGGCGACGAAGTACACACCCAGACGCGCACGGCTCGCGCTCACGTACATGCTGGCCGCGTCCTTCATCGGCGACAGGGCGCTGACGTGGATCGCACTGGTCTGCCCCTGCACCTTGTGAACTGTCCCGGCGTATCCGTGGGCGAAGTGCCTAAGCAGCGCCGCGGGGGTCACGGCGCGCGCCGTTCCGTCGCCCAGTCGCAGCTGCACCTTGGCCCCGGCGGTGGCCACCACGGTGGCGCGCTGGCTGCGGTGCAGTCGCTCGGCCGCTGGGGTCCGCGGCCCGGTCGGCTCGACGACGCGCAGGACCGTCCCCACGCCTACGGCCAGGGAACGTCCGCGCTGGCGGAACTCCCGGACGCTTGCCGACTCAACCGCGCCGGTGCCGACGAGGTGCTCGTCTACTCGGATGTTGATGGCGTCGACCTCGGCGTTGGTGATGGCATCGCAGGTGACCTCGCCGGCTCCGTGCTCGGCCATGTGGTCCACGACCATCGCCGCGACGGCGCTGACCTTCTCGGCCGCCCCACGGACGACCACGATGCGGGCTTCGTCATGGAGGACGTCCCACGCACGCGTGAACTGCCGGGCGTGCAGGGCGTCGGCGACGAGACGGCCGGACTCGGTCTGTTGGCGCTGGTTGCGCTCGAGCCGGATGACGGACTCCGGGTGCTTCGCGCACAGGACGTTGTAGATCTCCCCCGCGCCGACCGCCTTCAGCTGCCGGTGGTCACCCATCAGGATCATCTGCCGGTCGTGCTTGACGCAGTGCTCGGCCACCACGTGGATGCTGCGCACGTCGGCCAGGCTGGCCTCGTCGATGACGACGACGTCGAAGAGCGTCGGCGACACGTCGGGGTCCTGAAGCTTGAGGGCGAGCTGGCGAAGGTTCATCCAGGGAGCCCCGGACTCGTGCCCGGCCTTGGCGGCGGCGATGTTGGCCGTCGATGCGACAAGGAGGCTCTTGCGGCCGCGTCCCAGTGCGTCGTTGAGGACGGACAGCACCGATGTCTTGCCAGAGCCCGCCACTCCCGAGACGAGCGTGATGACGTTGGGTGACTGGCCCATCGCGTACACCGCCCGGATCTGCTCGTCATTGAGCCTGAAGCCGGACCGGTCCGCGAAGCGGTCGGCGACCGAACCGATGGCCTCGTCGCGCAGCGTGCGGTCGATCACCCCTCGTCCGTCGACGAACATCGCGGTGAGCTGGTTCTCCATCTGCAGGACCGACCGTGACGCGAACTGGTGACCCCCGTCCTTCATGCCCCTGTCATGCGAGGGGTGGCTGCGGGCGAACGCGTCCCCGAGCACCTCGGCGGTGATCCTTTCCCGCTCGGCGTCGGGCATGAGCGCAGTCGCCAGGTCGACGTGCGCCAGCACCTTGGCGCGCGAGGTCGTCGCGCTGTTCGCGCACACAGCGCCCTCGACGGCCCACGCCCACTGGGACTCAGTCCAGGCGCTCGGC
>JBMOKH010000144.1:0-5797 GCA_049315365.1 Candidatus Nanopelagicales bacterium | reverse complement strand
CAGCCAAGCCGTCCGACGTCGAGGCGCGGGATCGCCAGTGGGCCGAGATGTCGGACTTCGCGACGGATCCGCGGCCGGGCGCGCTCCTCGGCGTCGTGTACGGGCGTCGGCGACTTGGCAAGACCTTCCTGCTGAGCGCGCTCGTCGAGCAGACGGGTGGCTTTGCCTTCGAGGCGACCCAGGACACCGAGTTGATGACCCTCGGCCGCCTCGGCCGCGAACTCGCATCCCACACCGGAGCCCTCGCCCCACTCATTCTCGCCGACTGGGGCGAGGCACTCGACGCGCTCCTAGGGCTCGGCCGAGAACGGCCTACTACCGTCGTCCTCGACGAATTTCCCTACCTCGCTCAGTCGACGCCCTCGATCGCGAGCATCATTCAACGCGCATTCAGCCCGCGTCGACCCGAACGACGTGATTCCCAGACACGTCTCATCCTCTGCGGCTCAGCCCTCGCGTTCATGGGCAACCTCCTCACCGGGCAAGCCCCACTTCGCGGCCGGAGCTCACTCGACCTGGTGGTGCCTCCCCTCGACTTCCGTGAGCACCGGGCCTTCTGGGGAATCGATGACGAGCGCATCGCCGCGCAGCTCTTTTCGATCACCGGGGGCACTCCCGCCTATCGCTCACTCGCGCGAGGGAGCGCGCCCCAGGATGCGCGGTCCTTCGACCGATGGGTCTGCGCGAACCCGCTCAGTTCCTCATCGCCGCTCTTCCGCGAGGCCCAGTACCTGATGACCGAGGACCTCGATGTCAGGGACCCGCAGGTCTTCAATTCAATCCTCGGGGCCGCCGCCACTGGCTCGACTACGCGTGGGGCCATCTCCACAAGGGTAGGCAGGCAAAGCACCGACATCGCCCACCACCTGAGCGTCTTGGAGAGCGCCGGGTATCTCGCGAAGGTCGATGATGCCTTCTCAACGCGCAAGCCCGTGTGGCGGATCGCGGACCAGATCATCCGGTTCGAGCGGGCCGCCATGCGACCCGTATGGTCCCGCCTCAACACGACGAACGATGTCACGTCAATCTGGGAGCAGCAGCAAGGTGCCTTCCGCAGCCAGGTCATCGGACCTCAATTCGAGGAGATATGCCGCGACTGGGCGCTCACCCATGCCGATCCCCAGAGGTTCCACGCCTCGGCGATCACCCGCGTCGCCCCCGCGGTCGTGTCAATGGGCGGTCGGGAGCAGGCCCAGGTCGACGTCGTCGTTTTCGGAATCGTTGACGGTCGGTCAACCCTGTTGAGCATCGGGGAGTGCAAGTGGAGCGAGCCGGTAACCCATGCGCAAGTGGAACGGCTCCAGCGCATCCGCGCGCGCCTTGGAGCTTCAGGCATCGACGTTTCAAGGACCGGACTCGCCTTCTACTCAGGCAGCGCCAGAGGGGGGCGGCCGCCGGCGACCAGTGCCCCGGGCGTCATCCATGTCGATCTTGCCGAGATGTACGGCTCGCCGCCGGCGCAGGGGTCAGGCTGACGTCACGCGACCACCTTACGCGAATGAGGTCCGAAGAGTGGCACTCCACAGCATGGACGCGTCAGTACCCTTGTTCGCATGGGCCAGAAGGACAGCGTGAGCAAGAAGATCAGGCGACCCGAGCAGACCGACGGCCAGGCGATCGCGCGCCTCCTCGCCGAGCGCGGGCCACTGACCGAGGAGGAGATCGTCGAGTCCCTCAGGGCGGACGGCGTCCATATGGATCCCGAGTTCGACGACGATCCCGAAGCCTGGGTCGAAGAGGCGCTCGCCGATGGTGATGAGCACCTCGTTCACTTCCTCATGGATGACCGCATGGCGCACCTACCCACCCTGCTCAGCGGCCATCGCTTCACCCACCGGCTCACGAAGGACGAGGTCGCCTTTGACATGCTGCCGCTGCTCCCCGACCTCACCCCGCTCATCATGCTCACTGAACGCGACGAGTATCACTTCCTCGCCGACGGGCAGCCGATCGAGCCGATCGCTGGCATGCTCACCCGGGACGATACGGATGCGCGCGGCATTCCGCCGCAATCCGTCCCGGATATGGGGTGGCTGCTGCCGGCCGGCTTCTTGACCGGCATCAAGGCAACTGCCGGCGAATTCGTCTCCGTCGAGGCAACCGATGATGGCTGGCTCATCGAGGCGGTGCCGGTGGGTTCCGTCGCCCCGCCGTCCGTGGAGCTCGTCGCATTCATGCGCGAGTTCACCATCGAGCACGGCCATCCGGTTGAGATCGATGCCGCCATCTGGCAGTCCTGCGTCGACCTGCCCGGCTCCTTCACCGGCCTGACGATGCCCATTGGTGAGATGCTGGAGCTTGCCGGACTTTCGGTCTTCCAAGAGCATTTCGCACGCGCCGGGTTCGACTTCAAGGCCGAGGGCCTAGCCGGCGCCTCGCAGGAACTCAGTGCGTCCTACGGGCTCGGCGACGCCGAGGTCAACGCGCTGCTTTCCCTGCTCGACCTCTACGCGGCCTTCAGCATGGAGTTCGAGGCACTCGTGGAATCGGCGGATTCCGCAAGCGATGCCTTCGATGGGTTCGACGGGTTCGGCCAGTTCCCCGGAGCTCGCGAGACCCTTTCGCAGCTCACCAACCCAGGTGTTGCCGAGTCGTTCTCGCAGGAAGTCATGGGCGTCGAGGTCGCGGGAGCGGCAGTACTCGCGGTCTTCACCGGCGCTCTCACCGAGCAGGCGCCGCGGCAGGCGCGGGTCGCCCTGCTGTGGCTCCAGGCCAAGGCGCTCGAGCGGCTCGGGATGATCGAGGATGCCGAAGGAGCATTCAGTGCAGCCGAATCCCTCGATCCATCGTGGCCACTGCCGCTGTTCGATCTCGCCCGATACGCGAGCGACCGAGGCGATGCCGCGCGCGGCCTCGCGCTCCTGAACCGGGCAGGCGCCGAAGCCGACGATCCGCTCCGCCAGACCCTCGAGCGCTTCAGCGCACCCGTTCGCGACGATATCGGCCGCAATGACCGATGCTGGTGCGGGTCGGGCCGGAAATACAAGCAGTGCCATCAACATCGCGAGCAGCTCCCGATCGAGGAGCGCGCCATGTGGCTCTACGCGAAGGCCACCACGTTTCTCGTCGACGGTCCACTCCGAGCGCAGATCATCGAGCTTGCCGAGGTATGGACCGCCCACTGGGGACCGAGCCGCCCCTTCGTCGAGGCACTCGAGGATGGCCTCGTCCTCGATGTGCTCCTGTTCGAGGGCGGCGCCTTCGAGGAATTCGTCTCCCAGCGCGGGTTCCTGCTCCCCGCTGATGAGTACCTGCTCGCCGAGCAGTGGCTCCTCGCCGAGCGCTCGATCTTCGAGATCGTGGAGACCACTCCCGGCGTCGGGATGCTGCTGCGCGATCTTCGCACCGGCGACCGGATCGAGATCGTCGAGCGCAAAGCCAGCCAGTTGGTGACACCCGGCAGCCTCATCTGCACGCGAATCGTCACGGTGGGATCCATGATGCAGATCGTTGGTGCAGTCGAGCCCATCAACCTTCGCTACCGCGATGCGCTCATCGAGATGCTCGACGACGAGCCCGACCCGTTCGACCTCGTCGAGCTCCTGTCTCGGCGCTACGCCCCGCCCACCATCGTCAACACCGAGGGCGAGGAGTCCATCGCATGCGAGGCCGTCGTGACGGTGACGAATGCCAAGCAGCTGCTGGCCGGGCTGGACGCAACCTATGAGGCTGTCGACACCGGCAAGAAGCCCACCGCCAAGTCACCGCGCACCTGGCACGAATACGTCGTCACGCACGGCCAGCAGAAGATCCGGGCCACGTTGCACTGGGCCGACAACGAGCTCACCATCCAGACGAACAGCACCCCCCGCATGGACAGGGTCCTCGGGGTACTTCGCGCCCTGTGCCCCGACCTCGTCATGGTGAAGGATGAACGCACGAGCATGAAGGACGATTACGCCGCCGCGATCCGTTCGGGCGGGGGCATGCCGACGGACGGACGTGAGTCCGGGATGCTCGACCAGAACGATCCGGCGATCGTCGCGGCCATGGAGGAGTACATCCGCACGTACGAGGAGAACTGGCTCGACGATCAGATTCCCGCCCTCGCGGGCCTCACCCCCCGCGAGGCGGCGGCCGACCCCACCCGAAGGCATGACCTCATCGCGCTCCTCGCCAGCTTCGATCGCGACGAGGAGCAGCCCGGCATGATGAGCGCCAAGCGGCTGAGGGCGGCGCTCGGCCTGACGAAGTAGGCCGCAGGCTCCGGGCGGAACGCCACCCCGACGACATACGGCGGTCACGACGGGTGGTTGGATCTAGGGTAATGAGCATCGTCTTCGGCCTCCTGACGGCAATGTTCTTCGCAGCCGGCACCCTCGCCTCCTCGCGCCTTGTCCGCATGATCGGGCCGCTCTCGGCCATCGCCGGAATGATGATGGTCGGCCTTGTCATCATCACCCCGATCATCTTCATGAACGGCGTCCCGGAAAAGCTCAACTCCACCAACGCGACCTGGCTCATCGTCGGCGGGCTCGGCAACCTCTGCGGACTCCTCCTCGCTTACGCGGCTTTCCGAATCGGCAAGGTCGGCGTCGTCGCCCCGATCCTGTGCACCGAGGGTGCGATCGCGGCGACCATCTCGGGTCTTGCCGGCGAGAGCATCGCGCCGATCGTCATCTTCCTGCTCCTCGTCATCGTGGGCGGCGTCGTGCTCGCCGCCATCGCGCCCGATCCGGTGCCCGTCGAGAACGAGCAACCGCTCAAGGCAGCCCTCATCGCCACGACCGGTGCCGTCATCTTCGGCATCGGACTGTTCGCCACCGGCAACATCAGCGGTGAGCTTCCGCTCGAGTGGATCCTCCTGCCGGCGCGGATCGTCACGCTCATCTGCATCGCTATCCCCCTTCTCCTGCTGCGCAAGTTCCGCATGACCCGCCCGGCTGCCCCACTCATCCTCCTCGCCGGCCTCGCGGAGATCTTCGGATACGCCGCCTATACGACGGGGGCTGCGCAGAGCGTCGCGATCACCGCGGTGCTCGCGTCGCTCTTCGCGCCGATCTCGGCGGTCGCCGCCTACCTGCTGTTCCGCGAACGGCTTGGGCGGCAGCAGGTGATCGCGGTCGTGATCATCGTCACCGGGGTCGTCACGCTTACCCTCGTGAGGTGAACCTCTATGAGGCCCACTGCCGAATTCCTGCCGCATGCGCACTTCAGGTAACCCACCGAACTCACGAGCGGGGCTGATCGGCCAGCAGTTCTCGAACCGCGGTCTCAAGTTGCGCCAAGTGGGAATCGACGACCTGCCACACAATAGATGGATCAATGTCGTGGTATCGGTGCGTGAGGAGGTTGCGCATGCCCTTGATCCGGGACCATGGAATGCTCGACTGGCTATCGCGTGACGCTTGGCTGACCTCACCGACTGCTTCGCCTATCGCAATGAGCTGATATTTCACGGCATCGGCCGCTAGCGATGACGATGCGCCTGCGTATCGGAACTCCTCGTGACGTCGTATCGCGGCGATCGCTTCAAGGATGTCTTCGAACCGCTCGCGCTCAGCACGCCCGGTCACAGCGCGACCGCTTCCTCAATTGCGCGCGCGAGCACCTTCTTCCTGAGGACTTCGGGGCAGGCCACATCCACCCGGTCGCCGAGCATCGGTACGAGAAGCTCTCGCAACTCGTAGATGGCAAGCACGTCGGAATCAGCTCCGAGGTCGACGAGGATGTCGATGTCGCTTCCATGATGGTCCTCGCCTCGCGCAACCGACCCGAACAACCTCGGGTTCCGAAGGCCCGCCCGCTCGACTGCGAGGAGAACGGCCCCATGGTGCCTGCGAAGAAGTCGGCCCAT
>JBMOKH010000143.1:0-5866 GCA_049315365.1 Candidatus Nanopelagicales bacterium | reverse complement strand
TCGCCGATCTGAAGAAGAGCGGAAACCTCCAGGTTCTCGACGTGACCGAGGCCGGTCTCCTCTCCGGCGACGTGCCGATTGCCCTGGACTGGTCCTACAACTTCCCGGGCGTTGTCCCCGCGCTCACCGAGGCTGGCTTTGACTTCACGTCAACCATTCCGGCCGACGGCCTCTATGGCTCGTACTACGCGCAGTCAGTGGTCGCCAACGCTGTTCACCCGTGTGCCGCCCGTCTGTGGATCGAGCACATCACCGGTGATGCCGGAGCCCTGGGCTACCTTGAGGGCGGGGCTATCCCGGCCCGCTACGCGGCGCTCGAGGCTGCGGGACTCATCACCGATGAGATGAAGAAGAATCTCCCGTCCGCTGACGTGATCGCGAAGGTCACCTTCCCCACGGCTGAGCAGGTGGAGGCGATGAAGATGCAGGTCACCGACAACTGGGGCCCGATGGTCGGCGACGCCTGAGCACGATTGCACGATTGCACGATTGCACGATTGCACGATTGCACGATTGCACGAGTGCACGATTGCACGAAGCGTGATGCCGGGTGGGACGCGAAATTCCGCGTCCCACCCGGTTGCGCAGGTGCACAATCGCCCCGGAGCACGCTCAACCCGGAGCATGCTCAACGCAGATCATTAGGTTCGCGACGAAAGAGGTGGCAATGCGAGGGTCCCCCCGCCTAGGGCATCGCAAGGGGAGCCTTGTACTCGTGCCCTTCGCTGCATTTGTCGGGCTCTTTCTTCTCTACCCGACTCTCGTCGTCCTTTACAAGGCTGTGACCCCCGGCGGCACGCTGGGCTTCGATGCACTTGGGCGAGCGCTATCAGGAACATACCGAACCGGCTTCATCAACTCGATCACCTTGTCCGGTACGAGCGCGCTCATCGGTGGTGTCATCGGATTGCTCCTCGCACTGACGGTTAGGTCCCTGCGGCGGCCGGCATGGCTGCGGCCCACCCTCGACTCGTGGTCGGCGGTTGCCTCGCAGCTCGGCGGGGTGGCACTTGCCTTCGCATTCATTGCCACGATTGGAGCGCAGGGTTTCCTGACGAAGATCCTCAAGGGCTTCGGCATCAATGCTGGGGACTACGGGATTTCGCCGACAGGATTCTGGGGACTCGTCGTCGTGTACCTCTACTTCCAGATTCCGCTCATGTTTCTCGTGATGATGCCCGCTGTGAACGGGCTGCGCGAAACCTGGCGTGAGGCCGCAGCGATCACGGGAAGCAGTGCATTTCGCTACTGGAGAACCGTCGTCTTCCCGCTCCTCGCACCCGCTGCATTGGGCGGCGTCCTCCTGTTGTTCGTCAATGCGTTCACCGCCTACGCGACGGTGTACGTCCTCAACCCCAGCGGGGCCCTCGTGCCGTTGCAGATCCGGTTTCTGTTGCAGGGCAACGTCATCACGGGAGAGGAGGATCTCGGGAATGCGATCGTTGCCTGGGTGATCGTCCTTCTCCTCGCGAGCCTCATCACCATGACGTTGCTGCAGCGCCGCACGCTCACGTGGACCCGGTCATGAGCATCCACGCAGTTGTGCGCATGAGCGCAAAGATGGGTCTGAACGCGGACATGAGTCCGGAGGATGTCGCATGACCATTGAGAATGTCTCCACACGCCGTGAGGTCGCGCCACCAAGACGCGACACGCGCCACGCGCGCTTGCGCAACGTTCGTCCCGCATCCGTCATCAAGTCAGCGTTCATCGGCATGGTGGCCTTGTATTTCATCGTCCCGATGCTTGCCATGGCCCGCTTTGCGTTTCAGAACGTGCCGATGGCGCTCCTCACGCCCGAGAAACTGCTTGATGGGTGGTCATTATCCGGACTCTGGACGGCACTCTCTGACCCCGGCATCATCTCCGCGACGAAGACGAGTGTCCTTCTCGTCGCGTTCGCCATCGCCCTGAATCTCGCACTCCTTCTTCCCCTCGCCATCATCACCGAAGTGCACAACCCGAAGCTGCGCCCAGTCCTCAGCGCGGTCACCCTGCTGCCGTGGGTTATCCCGCCCATTGCCCTGGTGGTCGGCGTTGCCGCCACGTTCCGCGCCGCTGTTCCATGGTTCCTTGCGAGCGACTTCAGCCTCGTCCCGTTCTACGCCCTCTGGGCGATGCCATTCACCTATCGGGCTCTGGACGCTGGGCTTCAGGCGATCAACGCTCGCACGCTCTACGAAGCCGCACGGACGATGGGTGCCTCGCTCCCGACGATCATCGTTCGCGTCATCATCCCGAATATTGGAGCGGCCATTGCGGCAGCGTCGGCGCTCACAGCCGCGATGGTCCTCGGCGAGTTCGCCTTCGCGTCTCTGCTCCTCAAGACGACGCTCCCGACGGAGATGGTCAACTACCAGCGAGGTGATCCGCGCGGAGGTCTCGCTTTGGCCCTGATCGTCATGATCCTGACCGCACTCGCCCTAGGACTCGTCGTCCGTTCGCTGCGACGCAGGGGCCTGACTGTCCAGACAACTGGGATTTAGGAGAAGTTATGGCGACCGTCGAAATGGTGGGGATTCGCAAGAGCTTCGGGCCCTCCGTGGCCCTCGAAGACTTCACTGTTCGGATCAGATCGGGTGAGCTTGTCTGCCTGCTCGGACCGAGTGGCTGCGGGAAGACGACCGCGCTGCGGATCCTGGCAGGCCTCGAGAAGGCCGACGGGGGTCGCGTTGCGGTGGAGGGACTCGACATATCCGGCGATCCGCCAGAGCGTCGCCGATTTGGCATGGTCTTTCAGGACTACAGCCTCTTCCCGAACATGACTGCGCGTCAAAACATCGAGTTCGGGCTCAAGGTCCAAAAGAAGGACGCGGCAGCGCGCCGCTCAATCGTGGACCGCATGATTGACATCACGCGGCTGCAGGCTCACGCCGACAAGTACCCGCACCAGATGTCAGGTGGCCAACGGCAGCGGGTCGCATTGGCTCGAGCAATTGCGACTGCACCTCGAGTACTTCTCCTGGATGAGCCGCTTTCGGCACTCGATGCTCAGGTGCGTGAGACGTTGCGAGACGAAATCCGCAGGCTGCAGTTGGAGATTGGCGTGACCACCGTCTTCGTGACGCATGATCAGCATGAGGCTTTGGCGATCGCGGATCGTGTCGGCGTCATGAGCAATGGGCGCCTCGAGCAACTCGCGCCGCCACGGGAACTCTATGAGCGTCCGGCGAACTCCTTTGTTGCCAGCTTCATCGGCACCGTCAACCGACTTCCAGCGAGAGCACTGCAAAGCGACCGATGGCAGGTGCTGAACCGGACCGTGATTGGTAACGAGGCAGGCACAGCCGGTGTTGAGGGAATTGTCGCTGTGCGCCCCGAGCACATTGCCCTTGACGGAAGCGATATCGGCCCGTGGACAATCGAGTCGACCTCTTTTCTCGGGCCCATGACCAGGCTCGTAGTCACCCAGCCCGGAGACCAGCCGTTGCTGGTCGACCTAGCGAGCGTTGAGGCCGTCGCATTCCCCGTGGGTAGTCGTGTGCAGGTCCGACTGCGTGATGACGTGGACCAGGTCACTGTTCTCACGGTAGCGCCGCTCATGACGAGGGTGTCGTCATGAACGGTGATCCGAGACTGACGACGTCCGTGACCATCGCACGTGGCGAGGAGGAGTCGGGCGGATGGCGGGATTTGGTGGTGGGTCCGGGCGAGGATTATCAGGAGCGAGTGCCTACGGGCGAGCCACTGGCCTGCTTATGGCACGTATCAGATGTCCATCTGTGTGACGCAGAGTCTCCCGCCCGACTCGAGTACCTCGATCGCTTCGGCGACCCCGACTCGCCCTACCGCGCGGTGCTGGGCGACATCGGCACCTACCGGCCGCAGGAAATCCTCACGGTCCAGGTGGCGGTGAGCATGGTGACCGCGGTGAACGCGATCGACCGAGGGCCCACGACGGGGCGTGAGGTCGATGCGGTGGTGCTGACCGGAGACCTCACCGACAACGCACAGCGTAACGAGTTGCTCTGGTTCGGCCGCATCGTTGAAGGTGGCGAGATTGCGCCGAGGAGCGGGAGTGAAACTGAGAGCTCCTGGGTTGGGGCGATCGGCACCCACCGGTGGGACGATCGCTACTGGCACCCGGACGGACCGCCGCGTGGCCAAGAGGCAGATCGACCGTCTGGCCTTTATGGCTACCCGTTGGTACCAGGCTTGGTTGAGGCAGCGCGACGCACGGTCATCTCGCCCGGCATCGCCCGGCGATCCATTGCTGTTCACGGGAATCACGACGGACTCCTCCAGGGGACGGTACCGCCAGACGCGGTGACGCGAGCTTTGGCGGTTGGCTCGGAACGGATAATCGGCCTTGACCCAACCTTCTCGCCTCTGCGGACGGCGCAGGCGATTGAGCAGACTGGTCCAGCGAACTACCCGACCACGCCATCGTCACCCCGCCAGGCGATCGTGCCGGATGCCGGCCGCGACTTCGTCGGGCCGACGGACTTTGCGCGCGTCCTCACAGGTCAGGACTGCAACTACTTCAGCACTGACGTTGGAGAAGTTCGCCTGATTTCGCTGGACACGGTCAACCTGAACGGGGGCTGGCAAGGTTCACTTGACGAAATTCAATTCGATTGGCTTGCTGGTCAACTGGCCGACGCGGCCGGCCGCTATGTCGTGATTGCCTCGCATCACCCGTCGCCGACACTCACGAATGACTACGCACCGGTCGGCAGCGGCAGGCGAGTGCTTGGGACGGAGGTGGTTGAACTTCTTCTTCGCCACCCGCATGTCATCGCCTGGATGGCCGGGCACATCCATCAACATGCGGCTCTGTGGCACGGCGATGACGTGAGCGGCTTCTGGGAATTCACGACCGCCTCGATCATCGACTGGCCGCAACAGGCTCGAATCGTGGAACTGATGCGCGTCTCCGACCGGGGCTGCCCGGAGATCGCCATTGTGAGCACCATCGTTGACCACGCGGCCGCCGCTGATTGGGGGCGAGACTCTCTTGCGGATCCGGCTGGCATGGCCGCGGTATCGCGCGCCCTCTCAGCGAACGACTACAGAATTCGTGATGGAGGCCTGCAGGGGCACGTTCGTGAATCGACGCCAGCCGCGCGGAATGCGGTGTGGAGGCTGCCCGATCCGCTCGCAGGACCAGCGACACGAGCGTGAGGCACCCGGCAGCGCCGCGATGACCGCGCCGCGAAGACTGCACTGCGAAGGCTGCACTGCGAAGGTCGTGCTGCGAAGGTCGTGCTGTTGAGCCCGAGTGGCCGCCTCAGTCGACGAAGGGAGGCCTGCGGAAGATGGCGTCAATTTCGGCGCGCTCCGAGGCGGTCTTTGCTGCGTTTCGCAGGGATTCCCAGTCCTGCGCAACCGGCTTGGCCGGGAGGTCGATCCGATTGAAGATGCTGTCGATATTCAACATGTTTCTCGCGTTCCTTCTCTGTCCCTGTGGGGACTCTCTGAGGAGCGGAGCGAATGGCTTAGTGGGCCAACGTTCCGATTGCTCGGGTCCAGGACCCGAAGACCTCTTCGGTCACCCATAGGAAACCACCCGGGTGTGACCCAAGGGCCAACTCCCTGACATCTCGGACGAAATGTTGGGTGAACGATTGCAGGGGCTGGATGCGCGATCACTGGATGCACGTCCCGCGAGTGTTGTCCATGAAACCGAGGGGGTGGAGTGGTGCCGCTCGGCGAGAACTGGCAGCGCCCTCGAACCTTGCGCCGACGCCTCGTGCGCTACCGCGCAAGCACCGGGCAGGCAGCGCACCGGGCAGGCAGCGCACCGGGCAGGCAGCGCACCGGGCAAGCAGCGGCGGCTGCGATAGCCACTGCGCTGTTCGAGCTGTTCGCTCGGTTCGTGTGGTTGGCCTCAGGCCGTGGTGCCGATGGGTGGGGGGTGGTGGTC
>JBMOKH010000142.1:0-5883 GCA_049315365.1 Candidatus Nanopelagicales bacterium | reverse complement strand
TCATGCTCGACGCACTCGCCAGCGGTGCCGCGGCCGAGGTGACCCCTGGCCGGAGGGCACGGCGTCTGGTCGAGCGCCTCGACGCACGGCACGCTCACCACGCGAGCGAACTCGATGCCGGGGCCGGCGAGACCTTCGTGCTCGACACTCAATACGCAGCCCTCAGAGGCGTTGCCCTCGATGATGAATGGGCTCACCTCACGGCATTCAATCGTCGCCACCCGCTAGTGGAGGTTTCATGACAAGCACCCGTTCCAGCGCCCCTTCGCTCTCCTCGGCCCAGGCCGACCGCGCAGCCGGCGTGCTCCTCGGCCTTGCCTGCGGCGACGCCCTCGGCGCCGGCTACGAGTTTCGTCCCGCCCGCATCAATGGCGAACCAGTCGCCATGGTCGGCGGCGGAGGGTTTGGGTGGGCGCCTGGCGAATGGACGGACGACACCTCTATGGCCGTTGCGATCTCGGAGCCTGCCTCTATGGGCGCCGACCTCAAGTCAGTGGCTGCACTAGACGCCATCACGGAACGCTTCGTCGGCTGGGCGAAGGGTGCCCCGGATGTCGGGATCCAGACGGGTGCCGTCCTCCGATCGATCGCGGGTGAGCCCACGAGCGATGCCGCCATGGCCAGCGCCCGCGAGCATTTCGCCAGGACGGGCCGCACCGGCAACGGATCCCTCATGCGCACCGCACCCGTCGCCCTGGCGTACCTCCACGATCCCGATGCACGCAGGGAGGCCGCCCGCGCCGTCAGCCTGCTCACCCACGGCGACGATGAGGCCGGCGAGGCGTGCGCCCTGTGGTGCGATGCGATCGCCCATGCAGTGCTGCACGGTAATCTCGACGGCCTCCGGCTCGCAGTCGCGGCACTGCCCGCAGAACGGGCCCAAGTCTGGTCCGCGCGACTGGACCATGCCGAATCGGTGGCCCCGCACGAGATCCCGCACAACGGCTGGGTGGTCGCGGCACTCCAAGCAGCCTGGTCAGCGATCTCCAGTACACCGGTCCCCTCCCTTGATCCTGCGTGCGACTCCTTCCCCGCCCAGCACCTCGCCCTCGCCCTAGAGGCCGCCGTACGCGCTGGCGATGACACCGATACCGTGGCTGCCATTGCCGGCGGGCTCCTCGGGGCGCGGTGGGGAGCATCGGCCGTTCCCTTGCAATGGCAAAGGATTCTGCACGGCTGGCCGGGGCTTCGGGCCCGTGACCTCATCCGACTCGGGCTGCTCACCGCCCGCGCCGGCAAGCCCGACTCCTCCGGATGGCCCCTGGACTCGATGCACGACTACTCGGGCTACCCCGGGGCCGATGCCCTCGCGGCTCACCCTCACGACTCCGGCGTCCTGCTTGCCGGCGTCGGGCATCTCCGGCATTTGCCGGAGGGGGTCGATGCCGTCGTCTCCCTCTGCCGGCTCGGAGCCGACGAGGCGCCGGCATCCGCCGTGAAAGTCGGCGATCACCTCGAGGTCTGGCTCATCGACAGCGACGACACCGCCGTCAACCCGAACCTCGACTACGTGCTCAATCAGGCGGCCGATGCCGTGGCCGTGCTGCGAGCCGAGGGTCGCACCGTGCTCCTGCATTGCGTGCAGGCGCAGAGCCGGACACCTGCCGTGGCCGCCCTCTACTCCGCCAGGCACCGCGGAGTCGGCATCAGCCAGGCCCTCGACGACGTGCAGTCGGCGCTCCCCGACGCCCATCCGAACGCCGCCTTCCAGGAAGCCCTGCAGCACCTGTCCCCCGCACTCAAGCCGGCTAGCCCGCCAGCAACTGCGACGCGAGCGTGAAGTCGGCCGGCAACGGCTCGTCCAATCGCCACACGAACGACACCGGACGCTCACCCTGGTGCGACACATACTGCGCGGGGCCCAGAAAGAGATAGGGCCTGGTGCCGAACTCCCAGTCCGGGCTCTCCCGCGCAAACAGGAATATTCGGTGGCCTTCGTCTGCATGCCGGATGTACCGCTGGATCTTGGTGGACCCCTCGCGGTCGGCGTGCTGCGACTGCCAGTGGATAAGGCGGTCGGAGATCGCGTAGTCGCGGTACATCGTGTGAGGCGAGTACCGGCCCTCGACCTTCTGCCATGTCATGTTGAAGACATCAGCGTCGAACTCCCTGGCGTGCACGACCCCCTCACGATTGTCATACGGCGACTTCACCATGCTCCCCTCGCCTACCGCCGTGAGCATCTCCGCCCGGCTATAGCGGGCGTGAATGCTCAAGGGGAGGCCCGGAGCCTGCCCATCGATCGGCATCGTCACATGGGCAAAGCGGTGGGCCGCCACCTCCCAGGCCTGCAGGAGTTCCTCGCGGAAGGCCCCGCAGGCGTGGGCGGCCAGCAGGCCCTCCACGACCGATGCGTGCGCGATCTTGGTCCAAATAGCGTGATAGAGCATGAGCGCAAGGCGCTGTTCACTGGCACTGAGATCGGGGAGTGACCGCGCGTAGTCGGGCTCGCTGATGAGCCGGCGGTAGACATCGAGCCGGGGCTGATCGTCGACATGGAGCATCGATGCGACCCGCTTGAGCAGCTTCGACTCGCCGTCGCTCACCGGCGCCGTCGTGAGCCCGGCCATTCGGACGAGATCGGTCCAGTTGCGCCCGGTCGAGCCGTAGATGTCGGTGAGGTCAAGGCCCGAGTCAGCGAGATAGTCCGTGAGCCGGTATTCGACAGCACTGCTCCGGGCTGCATGCTCGCGAACATCGGCTGCGATAGCGACCTTCGACGATGGCAGCGCCGCCTTGATGTTCTCGAGCACGAGCCGCGAGGCAACCTCGTCCATTCGGATGAACGCCCCCGACGGCAGGTAGGGGAAGCCCTGTGCAATCGACCGCTCGAGCCGGCGGCGGCCTATTCCGGTGAGGGCCCGATAACGGATGTCGTACCGAAACTCCTTCCGCTGGAGGCCGACGAAGTCGAGCACAGTGAGGAACGACTTGGCAGCGGTCTTGCGAAGGCCTCGACCAAGCTGCTGGAGGAACACCGTGCCGGACTCTGTCGGACGGAGCATGACGACCGTGTCGACCTCGGGTATGTCGACGCCCTCATTGAAGATATCGACCGAGACGATTGCCTGGATGACCCCGGCGCGCAGGTCTCGGACCGCCTGGGTTCGAACCGGCTTCGGCGTTTCGCCATCGAGGGCGATCGATCGAATGCCGGCCTCGTTGAGCCTGAGGGCGACGAAGCGTGCATGGCGCACCCCGCCCGCGAACACGAGCGCCTTCATCGAGAGTGGATCCGTGACCACGTGGGCGATCTCGCGCAGCACCCAGTTCATGATGACGTCATTGCCGGTCACGACCTCGTCGAGATCCTCGGCGTTGTACCGTCCGGCATTCCAGCGGGCCCGGCTGAAATCGAGGTCGTCACTGCCCACCGCGAAGTAGTGGAAGGGAACGAGGAGGTTGCGCTCGAGTGCATCCCAGAGCCTCAGCTCGGAGGCAATGCGGCCGCCGAACCATTGCGTGACGTCGATGCCGTCGGGCCGCTCAGGGGTCGCGGTAAGGCCGAGCAGGATCTTCGGCTGAAGGTAGTCGAGCAGCCGCTGGTATGAGAATGCGCCGGCACGATGGAACTCGTCGACGATGACGATGTCGTAGTGATCAGCCGCAACCTCGGCCAGGCGACCAGGCGCCGACAGCGACTGAATCGAGGCGAACACGTGATCGCCCGCGACCGGCTCCTGCCCGTCGACGAGCAGCTCTCCGAACGAGGCATCCTTCAGCACCTGCCGGAAGACCCCGAGCGACTGGGTGAGAATCTCCTTGCGGTGCGCGACGAACAGCAGCCGAGGGTACCGACCCGGAGTGCTCGACCACCTGCGCTCCTCGGCCAATCGCCGGTAGTCGAATGCGGCAACGAGCGTCTTGCCCGTGCCGGTCGCGGCGACGACGAGATTGCGATACCGGTGGTAGACCTCGCGTTCGCGCCGCAGGTCGTCGAGCATCTCCTGCTGAAAGGGGTACGGGTTCAGGTCGAAGAGCAGCAGTTCCTCGACCGGTCGGGCGGAATCCATCGCGTTCACCTGCAGGGCGACGCGCAGTCGCTCGGCGTCGTCCGGTCGGGCAACCGGGTCGTACGGCTCGAACCCATGGGCCGGGTCCTGCCAGTAGGCGTCGAAGGTCGCCCGGAACTTGCTGATGAGGTGCGGTGTCTCGCGGCTCGAGAGCCGCACGTTCCATTCCATGCCCTCGCTCATCGCCTGAACCGACATGTTCGAGGAGCCGATGTAGCCGGTGTGAAAGCCGGTGCGGCGGTGGAACAGCCACGCCTTCGCGTGCAACCGGGTGCCACGGCCGTCATAGCTGATGCGTACATCGGCACCTGCATTCACGAGTGCCGTGATCGCTCGCTGGTCGCTCGCTGCGAGGTAGGTCGTGGTGAGCACCTGCACGGTCGCTCCGCGGCGAATGGCCCGCTCGATGTCGGGCAGGATGAGGACGAGGCCGCTCCACTTGATGAAGCTCACGATGATTCGGATGGTGTCGGCCGAGTCGATTTCACTCGCGAGCGAGCGAATGAGGTTCGGCTCGCCGCGACCGTTGATGAGCAGGTCTGACTGGCCCAGTGGGACCTCGGGTCGACGAATCGTCCGGGATGCGAGGCCACTTGCTCCGCTGGACTTGACGAGTTGGAGGATCGGGTCGCCGCGACCCGTCACGTGATCATCGATGGCATCCGCACGATCACGGTGCGCCAGTCGAGCGTCGACGAAATCAATGATGTCGTTCGCGAGGTCGATGCGCGAGCCTTCGTCGGCCCCCGCCAGCCGCTCCTCGAGCAGGCCTGCGAGATACCCGGAAAGTCGAAATGGCTCCTCGGCAGGATCGAGGGTCGATCGGTCGATGCGCTGGCCTGCGAGGATCGCTGCCGCTAGGCCCCGCTCAAGTTCGTTAGTGATGAGCGTGTCGTACAAGCCGGGCGCGAGGCCAATGGGTTCGGCTCCATCTCCCATGCGATCCTCCCCCGTCGCGGCCCCAACTCGAGGCTTCCTGGCAGCTTATTGGGAGTGGCTGACACAGTCGCGTCAAAGGGCCGGGAAGCGTGGTTCAGCAGTCGGTGCTGCCCAGCCCGCGCAGGACGTCGCGCTTGCCCTCCTTGCCGCTGCTGAGCCATCCGAGGGCCCCGGTGATCGACGTGGTCTTCACGCCGTCGTCGAAGGTGACCTTGCGATTCGCCCCGATCCTGCCGAACGTCAGCTGGGTCGTCGAGCGTGGGAAGGAGACGAGCTCTCGGGTCGGCCCGGTGCCGGACGCTGAGTTTCCGTGCCAGTCCATGAGGGCAATGCGATCGGACGTCAGGGCAACGAGCAGGACGGGAGTGAGGCCCTCCGCGGCTGCGGCCGCCTCGCGGGCGACGTGCATTCCCGCCGCCGCACTCGCCCCGGAGATCAGGCCACCCGCCACCTCGCCGACGATCTGATCGGTGACGAACTCCTCGGTCTGATGCGTCGCGACCTCGGCGATCGTGGCACCACCCACGGCACCGACGATGCTGGCGCCGATTGCGCTGCCAGCGCTGAAGATCCCGGCGGCCTCAACTTCGGCACCCAGGAATGCGGCGGAAAGATCCCGGAGTTCAGTGGCGGTAGTCACGTCGCGATCCTACAAACGCCAACACTCCTCGCCCCAATCTCCCTCCCTCGATCCAGCCGTTTGATCGAGATTGCGGGCCAGATGAACGACTAGCCCCTCATTCAGCCGGTATTCATTCAGCTCGCCCGGATTCCGGGCCAGATGAGGGTTTGGGGCCGATGAGGGTCTGGAGCAGGCGCTGGGTCTCATCGTCCACCGACACGATGAGGGTGCCGATCATCCCTCTCGTGAGCAGCACCTTGTAGACGTTGAGCACGAGTCGCTCGAATTCCTCGTCGCTCACCGCCTTAG
>JBMOKH010000141.1:0-5932 GCA_049315365.1 Candidatus Nanopelagicales bacterium | reverse complement strand
CGGGGTGGGCACTGCACGTGCATGGCTCGCCATGCAGTCCGCGTGCGACCTCGCAAACGAGCGGGCAGGGGGCATGCCCAAGGTCCGCAAGCTGGAGCCAGTCGCCTGATCGTGCGCTCAGGTGCTTGCAGTTGGCCCCACGAGGGGGCTCGAGTCTCCTCCCGAATGAGTTAAAGGGAACGGATGGCACCACCGTGAAGCCGAGGCCACGAGACAGCCTGATTGGCGGCTGAAGTGGACGCATTGCGTACGCACTTGCACCTCGGAACGGCGCCTGGGTCTGACGCCCCCGATAGCCTCACGACGTGAGTCGTTGGGTCGCACCCGCAGCGCCGGTCGTGTTCGTGCTCCTGTGGAGCACCGGATTCGTCGGCGCCCGCTACGGGCTGCCCTATGCACCGCCCTTCACGCTGCTCGCCCTGCGAATGGTGATCGCAGCGGCGGCCCTCGCCGTGATGGCGGCGCTCGCGCGATCAGCCTGGCCGCGGGGAACCGATGCCTATCGGCAGTCGGCGGTCATCGGCGTCCTCCTTCACGCCGGCTACCTCGGCGGGGTCTTCTATGCCATCAGCGTCGGGCTGCCGGTGAGCGTCACGGCCCTCGTCGTGTGTCTTCAGCCGGTCGTGGTCGCCGTCCTCGCAGGGCCCGCCCTCGACGAGCGGCTCATCCCTCGCCAGTGGGCCGGTATCGCCCTCGGTCTTGTCGGGGCACTGCTCGTCCTCACCCCCGGCCTGCTCAAGCAGGGCAGTCCCGGCGCATACCCGCCCGCAGCCGTCGCAGCAGTACTCATCGCATTGGGCTCCGCAGCCGCAGCCACCCTGCTCCAGAAGCGTCACGGCGCAGGCATCGCGATGCTTCCCGGGACCGCAGTGCAGTACGCCGCCGCGGCCGTGGTGCTCGGAGCCCTCGCGCTTGTCACGGAGGACATCGCCATCGACTGGACCCCGGCCTTCGTAGGTGCCATGGCCTGGCTCATCATCGCCCTCTCGATCGGGGCCGTCCTCATAATGTTCTGGCTGCTGCGCGTCGGCACGGCGACGGGCGTATCGAGCCTGTACTACCTGGTGCCGCCCGTCACGCTCTTCGAGGCCTACCTGCTGTTCGGCGAGCGACTCCCGCCGCTGGCCCTTGCCGGGTTCGGGCTCGCGACGATCGGCGTGGCGCTCGTCCGCCAGAAGTCGCCAGCCGGCAATGCCTCGCCCGCCGACGCCACCACTGCGACAGACACAACCGCCTGAAGGTGGCCGTGATCGAGCCGTCGAGCCCGTCCGGGGTCGTTGATGCCATCGTGGCCCTCGTCGCTTCCTCACGTGATCGAGTTCGCGTGGTGATCGACGGAGCACCCGCATCGCGGCCGGAGATCCTCGGCGCCGAGGTCGTCGAAGCACTCGCCCCACGTTGCGGGGTTCTCGTTCGCGCGAATCACTTCTGGCGTCAGGCAAGCCTTCGCTTCGAGGACGGACGTCGCGACGCTGACGCGTGGCTCGAGGGATGGCTGGACGAGGCTGCCCTCCGCCGTGAGGTGCTCGATCGCTGCGTCGAGACTGGGCGGGTCCTGCCCGCACTCCGCGACCCGGCCACCGACCGCTCGCTGCGCCCGACGCTCGTCGAGTTGCCCGCAGACGGGGTCGTCGTGGTCGCCGGCTCAGCGCTGCTCGGCCGCGGCCTGCCCTTCGACGTCGCAGTCCACGTCCATCTCTCCGATGCCGCTCTCGCGAGGAGGACGCCCGAGGACGAGGCGTGGACCCTGCCAGCCCTCGCGCGCTACCAGCGTGAGCGCGAGCCGACGGTGCTGGCCGACCTCGTCGTGCGAGCCGACGATCCGCTGCGGCCGGCAATCGTCCGTCCTGAGTGATGACGCGGTCGACGGGGGTCACTTACACTCGCGACGTGCCGACCCCTTCGACGAACTCGAAGATCGTGGACGAGGACTGGTACGGACGCAACCTCGAGACCAGCGAGTACACCCAGGTCGCCTTCATCGACATCGACATGACCGAGCTCACGAGCAAGGGCACGGTCTTCACCGAGTGCTCCTTTCGCGGGGTGCGCTTCAACGCCTCGCGCCACACGAGCTCGGCCTTCTTGAACTGCTCGTTCCACCGGTGCACGTTCTTCGATGCCGTCTTCGCCGAATGCAAGGCCGTCGGGAGCACCTTCGAGCGCTGCGACCTTTCGACCCTGTCGGTCGTCGGCGGCGACTGGTCATTCACCGATCTCTCCGGCGCTGACCTCTCGCGCACCAGGTTCGAGGGGACTCGCCTGCGCGAGGCGGGCCTGGCCGGCGTGAAGGCGGCCGGCACCTCCATGCGCAATGTCGACCTCTCGGCCGCCGTCACCGATGGCGCCGACTTCACCGGTGCCGACCTGCGCGGGTCAATTCTCTCCGGCATCAATCCGCTCAGTGTGACGCTCCGAAGAGCAGTCATCACCGCGGATCAGGCAGTTCACCTTGCCGAGGCGCTCGGGCTCGACGTGCGCTCCGACTGACCAGAGACGCGCACGCCATCGGCGACCTGAACCGACAACTGGACGTCCTTTCCTGCCACGCACGAGATCACGTGCCCGCCTGCCGTGCGATCAGCCGTGAGGCCGTGCAGGTGAAGGCCGGGAGCGCCGGTCCCGGCGAGGTCGGGCCCGGTGCGAAAGCCCACGAGCACGGCGCGTCTCGAGCCGAGGTCAAAGAGGGTCTGCGTGGCCACGACGGTTGCGAGGGTCGGGTACGGCTCAGCCTGCGCGGGAACGCTGCGGGTGACCAGGCTCGTGAATGTCCCGCGAAGACGGACCGCCACCATGCCCCCCGAGGTGCCCGCGACAGCGTCCACGAGGGCCGGCAAGGCGGAGCAGAGCGTTCCCGGTGGCACCGGGGCAGAGCGATCGGGGGCAAATCGAATCGCCTGGAGGAAGGGGGTGGTCGCGGACGATGCCGCGATAGCCGGCACACCATCGGTTCCCACCCGGTAGACGACGCCCCCGACCATCACGAGCTCGCCATTGAGTTGGTCGAACGTGCCGAGGCCAATGGTGGTGCCGGCGGTGACCGAGTCGACCGGCGCGAGGCCGTCGTAGTCGGGTTTCACCAGGTAGTCGTATGTGCCGACCTGCGACACCCAGCCCTCTCCGGTTGCCGCGATGACCGGCGGTGGGATGAGCGATGCGGCAGCAACCGTGACTATCGCGGCAATGATTGTGATGCGAGCGGGTCTCGTCATGACCTAACCATTGCATTTGCCCGTCCCACCTGCCGCTATGGGCTGACGGTTCAAGCGTTCGCCGGGGAGTTCGGCGTGGTCGCCTGCGCGGCTCGAGGACGTATCCCATACTAGGCGCGTGACCCTCCCGATGACCCCAGACCGAGATCGCACGACCGATCCTGTGACGACCGTTCGCACGACCGGGCTCAGCCTCACGGAAGCGGTCGCCGTTGGGGTGAATACCACCAGCCCCGCCTACTCCTTGGCAGCGATCCTGGCTCCCATGGCCCTCCTCGTCGGCTACTCGACTCCAGTCGTGCTCATCGTCTCGTTCGTCCCCATGGCCTTGACGTCGCTGGCATTCATGTACCTGAACAGACGCGACCCGGATTGCGGCACTACCTTCTCCTGGGTCTCGCGGGCCCTCGGCGCCAAGCCTGGGTTCATTGCCGGATGGACAATTGCCGCCTGCGGAGTTCTGGTCCTGGGTTCACTCTCCCAGACCGCAGTCGAATACGGTTTCCGCACCGTCGGGCTCGTCAGCCTCGCAGAGAACCGGCTTCTGGTGATCGGCTGCGCCGCCGCACTGATCATGGCCATGGTCGCACTGTCGATCGTCGGGAGCGATTGGTCTGCCCGCTTCCAGACGCTCATCAGCTTCGCCCAGATCGGCATCCTTCTTGTCTTCGCCCTCGGCGTCGGCCGAGTGGTGCTCTCCGAGGGTCTCCCCGAGTTCACCACCGCGTGGATCAATCCGCTCGATCGAGGCGTCGAGCCCCTCGTCTCGGCAATGCTCCTCGGGGTCTTCGCCTTCTGGGGGTGGGAGGCAGCGACCAATCTCGCCGAGGAGTGTCGCCGGCCGACTGACGCCGGCAAGGCCGGGGTGCTCTCCACCCTCGTCCTGTTGGGCACCTACGTGTTGGTTGCGATCACGGTGGTGATGTATCTCGGCCGTTCGGATTTCTACCCGGTCGGCGAGTCTGGGCTGGTGATGGTGGACATGTCCGGCATCGCCCTCGGACCGCTTGCGGTGCTCGTCCTGCTCGCCGTCTTCATCAGCGCCCTAGCCTCGACCCAGTCGACCATGGTCCCCGGGTCGCGGGCGATGCTGTCGATGGCCCGCCGCGGAGCGCTCCCGGCGTCACTGGGGCGCATGCACCCGCGCTTCAAGACTCCCTGGGTTGCCCTCATGACAACCGGTGTCATCGCTGCGACGTGGTTCGTGATCGTGAATCTGCTTTCTGAGACCGCCATGCTCGACACGCTCTCGGCGCTGGGCACCCTCGTCGCGTTCTACTACTCCATCACCGGCATCGCATGCGTCGTGTACTACCGCCGTCACGTCGTCGGGAGCCTCAAGGGATTCATCCTCGTCGGCCTCGGCCCACTCCTCGGATCCCTCGGTTTGATCATCATCCTGATCGTCGGCATCCGCACCCTGACGACCGCCGCGAACGACGGGTCCGGCTCCCGCATCCTGGGGCTCGCGGCGCCCGTGGCCTTCGCCGTCTTCATCCTCATTCTCGGATTGGTCGCCATGGGTTGGCGCATGCTGCGAGCAGGAGGGTTCTTTCAGAGCCGGCCGCAGGTTGCCAATGCCCTGCAGAGTCCATTTGTCCTGCCGTCCGAGCGACCCATCCCGGCAGGGGGCGTCCTCATCGACTGCAACCACAGCCTGGAGTTCATCATCGCATCGATTGATGCGGCTGGGCTGGAGTCGCTTCCCTCGAGCACGCCCGTCTATCTCGTGGCCGGTATTGCACCCCCCGAACTCATGGGTGACGAGGACCGAGCAGTTCACGATGCACTGATCGATGACGCCTCCCAGTTGTTCCTCCACGTGCAGCGGTATCTCAAGGGCATCGGCATAGCCCGGACGATTCCGCTCTACGAGGATTCGGATGCCGCGACTTCACTGCTTCTTGCAGCCGAGCAGGCGCAGCCAACACGAACCGTCTCCGGGCATCGGGCTTGAGCACGCCCTGACCTTGACCTGAGCGAGGAGCCCCTGCTCGCCCCATCACACCGCATCGCTCTCGCTTCGATCACAGGTTGCTCACAACCCACCGACACCGCCCGCTGGGCGTGGCATGCGGTGAACATTGCTCGTACGTTGGTCAATATCCACACCACCTACGACCAGGGAGACATCACATGAAGCGCACCATTGCCGTAGCCGTTGCCGTGACGGCGGGAATCATCCTCACCGCATGCGGCAGCTCGACCAGCACCGAGACAACCACAGCCGCCGCCTCCATGGCCGCCTCCTCCATGGCCGCCTCCGCACCCGCGTCACCGATGGCCTCACCGGCCGAGGCGACGACCGGCACCATCGTCGACGTCGCCAGCGCCAGCGACGACTTTTCGACCCTTGTCGCAGCCCTGAGCGCAGCCGGACTCGTCGAGACCCTCCAGGGCCCCGGCCCCTTCACCGTCTTCGCCCCGACGAATGAGGCATTCGCAGCCCTGCCCGCCGGCGTGCTCGACAAGCTCCTGCTGCCGGAGAACAAGGACGCCCTCACCAAGATCCTCACGTACCACGTGCTCTCGGGCCAGGTCATGGCCGCTGACGTGACCGACGGCGAGGCCGCGACGGTCGAGGGTCAGACGGTCGCACTGTCGACGGCTGACGGCGTCACCGTGAACGGTGCCAAGGTGATCACAGCTGATGTCGTGACATCAAATGGTGTCATCCATGCGATCGACGCCGTGATCCTGCCGCCGGACGTTGACGTGGC
>JBMOKH010000140.1:0-5941 GCA_049315365.1 Candidatus Nanopelagicales bacterium | reverse complement strand
TCGCGATGGACACACCATCGTTGGTGATCGTGGGGGCTCCCCACTTCTTCTCGAGGACGACGTTTCGGCCCTTCGGGCCGAGGGTCACCTTGACTGCGTCGGCGAGCACGTTCATGCCGCGCTCCAGCGAGCGACGAGCCTCTTCGTTGAATGCAATGATTTTTGCCATGGGGCCAGTTCCTCCCGGAACATCCGTACGTGGATTATCACTCTCATGGTGTGAGTGCTAACCCATTTTTAGCACTCTCACCCGGTGAGTGCAAATGTGAGAGCCCCAGAATCCTGCTTTTCAGAGGGCTGGGCCCTCAATTCCCGCGTCGAAACGCCGCCGCTAGCCCACCGACGCGGCGACGGTCGCCTGCGCCTCCGCGAACGATGTCTGCGCGGGCACGGCGCCCGGGCCCATCGTCGAGGTAGCCCAGGCCTTCCCGAGCGGCGCCCAGATGCCGCCCGCCTGCGGGATATTCGGGGTCGGCGCACCATCCGTTCCTGCCACCGCGAACGCCTGCGGCAGGCGTGCCATCGTCCCGGCGATGTTCGCCGGCGCCCGCTCGGTGATCGCGGCGATCTGCGACTGGATCGGGGCCGGGGTCAATCCCTTGCGCACGAGTCCCTGCGCGGCCTTGAGCACGCCGTGCTGATCCGCGTAGGCCGTCACCATGAAGCCCTTGATCGTGAGGTAGGGCGAGGGCACGATGCCCTTCTTGATCTCCGGAATCGACGACACCCGGTACTGGAAGGTGAGCGTCTTGAGCTCATTTCGGTTCCAGGGACCGGTGATCCAGTAGGCCGCGCGGCCCGACACGAACGCGGCGGTGGCCGCCTTCTCGTCGAGCGCAGAGTTGATGAGGCCGGTCGAGTTCCACTTGTTGATCTTCGGCATGTTCGCCTGGAAGGTCGGGTTCGTGATGCCGATGTTGAACGGATCAAGGCTGCCGGCCGCATTCTTTCCGAAGACGTAGCCCCCGAGCCCGGTGAAGAGCGGGTTCATGAAGTAGGCATTCCCGGCCGTGCCCTGAGCCACCGCGAGGCCGACATCGACCTTGCCGGCCGCCTTGAGCGCCAGTGCGGACTTGCTCAGTTCGGCGAAGGTCTTGGGCGGGGTCGGGACGAGGGCTGCGTTCGTGATGAGAGCCACGTTCTCGTACATGACTGGCACGCCGTAGTAGCTGAACCCGAACTTGAAGCCGTCGAGCGTCCGCGACGCGAACTGCGCCTTGAGGTTCGCCGAGAGCGGAAGTTTGCGAACCAGGCCAGCTGAGGCGAGTTCGCCGGTCCAGTCGTGCTCCGCCCAGATCACATCGGGGGCGCTCTCCGGGGCGACGGTCTTCAACTCGCTGCGGATGGCTGGCAGATCCTTCACGACAACGGTCACCGGATGGCCGTCGTACCCCTTCGCAAAGGCCTGCTGGAGCAGCGGGGCTCGGGTTGCGTCGGTCCACACGACAATCGGCGTCGATGCCGCCTGCGATCCCGGCGCGACTGCGAGGGCGCCGACAAGCGCGAGGCAGGTGGTGACGAGGATGATTCGAAGACGCATGCTGGGCTCCCTAGATCGCGAACACGCCAATCATGCCCCCTCGATCGCCCGCGGAGGAAGTTTCGTGCCGTTAGCGCGGATCGAGGTCGACGCCGAGGCGCCGGGCCGAACGCGCCCGCTGCCGGGTTGCCCGCAGCCGGCGCAGTCGCTTGACGAGCATCGGGTCGAAGGCGAGCGCCTCAGGGGTGTCGATGAGTGCGTTGACGATCTGGTAGTAGCGGGTAGCGCTCATGTCGAAGAGGTCGCGAATCGCCTGCTCCTTGGCCCCCGCGTACTTCCACCACTGGCGCTCGAACTCGAGAATCCCGCGATCACGCTCGGAGAGCAAAGCCCCCGCGCCATGCTCGTCGAAACTCGATCGCACGGCTTCCATGGTGGCTTCCTCCGTTGGCTCGGATGCGGGCGAGGCTTGGCCTTGCGGCGCCCGCATGACGTCAGGGTCATCGTAGACAGTGAATCCCACCGATGTCATTTATCCACGTCCTTCGCGTCGTATCAATTTCCAGCATACGGGGCCGGTCGCGGCGGCCACAGAGGGTCCGGTCACCTTGCGCGACGATCCCGCGCCCTGATAAGCACCCAACTGAACGCGTAGCCGAGCCCATTCGTCGCCCAGTGGAAGCCCATCGGCGCTAGGACGCTCCCCGAGAGCACGCGCAGCCCACCGAACAAGATGCCGGCGAGCGCGGTCGTGAGAACGCTGAGGAGCACCGCGAGGATGTTGCCCCGGTGTCCCTCCCCGACGACCGAACCGAGCGCGGGATTCTGCTCGTGCGTGCCGATTGACGGCAGGATGTGCCACAGACCGAACAGCAGCGCCGAACCCACGAGCGCCCAGATGAGTCCGTACCGGCGGGCGAGCATCGCGAACAGGACCCCGCGAAATGCGATCTCCTCGAAGAGCACAGTCCCGAACGGAACCTCGATGAGCGCTTGAAACATCAGGCGGCCAGCAGACATGTCGGCCATTCGTTCGTCGTGGAAGGCCGCGCGCGTTCGGCGAAACAGCGAGCCGATGACGTAGACGGCAGTGATGACGCCAATGGAGGCCGCCGCCCAGATGAGACCCGGCAGGAGGAAGCGCCAGCCCAGGCCCATATCGGTCCAGGAGTTTCCGTCGAGGAGGCCTACCGCGAGGAGGAGAACCGAGCCTCCAAAGGACCACAGGAGGTAGTGCGTCTGCGGCGCCACCCTGTTGTTCACGATGTTGATGACGACGAGGAGGACGACGACTGCGAGCGGCGGCCACCAGGCCAGGCCCGCCACCTGCTCCGGCGCGATGATCGAGAACACCTCGCGAGTCTAGGTTCGCCTCGGACGTCCTCGCGAACCATCAAAGCGAATGCCCCTCGCCAGGGGCCAGTCAAGCACTAGGTTCGCTCTGTGAATCGCATGAGGGCACTCAGGAAATGAGGAGAAGATTTCCATCCTGCAAGAGGTAGCCGTCGGTGAACGAGATCCGATACGTGCCACCCACGTCTCAAACTCGACGATTCGACTGGTGGCGAGCCGGGTGCTCCGCGCCGTGGTCACGCTTGTGTTCGTCGTCGTCTTCAACTTCTTCCTCTTTCGCATGCTGCCCGGTGATCCAATCGGGCTCTACACCCGTGGTCGCAATCAGGATGCCGAGCAGTTGCTCGAGCTTCGGCGGGCGTTGAACAAGCCACTACTCGAGCAGTTCCTCACGTATATCCGAAATCCGTTCGACGCCACGATCGACTCGACACGATTCTCGCGTCCGGTATGGGAGATGATCGGCGAACGAATATGGCCGACGATCCTCCTCCTCGGCACGGCCATCATGGTGGCGTCGCTCATCGGCATCTGGATCGGTATTCGCGCCGGCTGGAAGCCCGGCGGCAGATTTGATCGCATGTCGACGGGCGCCACGCTCATGCTCTACTCGATGCCGGAGTTCTGGCTCGGCATGATGCTCCTCATCGTCTTCTCGGTCGGCGCCTTTGGTATCCCGGGGTTCTTCCCGGTCGGCGGAATGTCCACACCGGGCGTCGACACCTCGACCCCCCTTGGCTGGCTCAATGTGCTCTGGCATCTGGTGTTGCCGTGCACGACCCTCATCCTCATTTACCTCGCCGATTACGCACTCGTCATGCGAGCCTCACTCATCGACGAGCGGAAGCAGGAGTACCTCACCCTCGCTCGCGCCAAGGGCCTTCGTGACTCCGTCGTGCGGAAACGCCATGCGGTGCCGAATGCCCTGCTCCCGACAATCACCCTCATCTTCCTGTCACTTGGATTTGTCGTCACCGGTGCCATCACCGTCGAAACCGTGTTCTCCTGGCCCGGCCTCGGCTTACTCACCTACGAAGCCCTCCGGGGCCCCGATATTCCTCTCCTTCAGGCAATTTTCCTCATGTTCTCCATTGCCGTGATCGTCGCGAACCTCATCGCTGAACTTCTCTACGTCACCTTCGACCCACGGGTGCGTTCATGAGCGTTGCCTCACAGCGCCGACGAATGGCCTTCGCACGATTCAGCACAGGCTTTCGACATGACCGCGCTGGCATGGCCGGTCTGGGGATTCTCGCGGTGTTCATCGCCACCGCAATTCTTGCGCCGATCCTCATTCCCGAATCCGCCCTTGACCTCACGAAGGCCACCGGCGGGAGACTCGATTCACCCTCGTGGTCATACCCGCTCGGGACGGACGAGTCCGGACGCTCAATGCTCCTCCTCCTTGCCTGGGGCACTCGAATCTCACTCACAGTGGGCCTGGCTGCCACCGTCATCTCGGTCGTCATCGGCACGCTCTTTGGCATCATGGCCGGACACTTCAGGGGACTTGGCGGTCACGCCCTGGTCGGGGTGACCGACTGGTTCCTCGTCATCCCGTTCCTGCCGCTCGCGATCGTCCTTGCGACCGTGCTCGGACCGAGCACCATGAATCTCATCATCGTCATCGGCATCACCTCCTGGGCCGGCACAGCCCGCCTCATCAGGGCACAGACCCTCTCCATTGAGGGGCGGCCCTATCTCGAGCGATCCCGCGCCCTAGGCGCAGGTAACTGGCACCAGATGACACGGCACGTACTGCCGAACGTCTTTCCGCTCGTTCTCGCCAACACGACGCTTACCGTCGCCATCGTCATCCTCTCGGAGACAACCTTGTCGTTCCTCGGCCTTGGCGATCCCCTTGCACCCTCCTGGGGATCACTCCTTGATCGAGCCTTCTCCTCCGGCGCCGTCAGCAGTGGCGCATGGTGGTACGTCCTGCCGCCCGGGATCTGCGTGGTGCTCGTCGTGCTCGCCTTCACCCTCGTCGGTCGCGCCACTGAACGCATCGTCGACCCCGGGCGGGCATCATGACCCTCCTGCAATTCGACGATGTCAGCGTCAACTACGCATCCAGCGAGGGTGCCGTGGCCGCGGTCCGTGGTGTCTGCCTTTCGCTCGACGCCGGACAGACCCTGGGCATCGCCGGTGAATCGGGCTGCGGCAAAACAACTCTCGCCTCGACCGTCCTGCGACTTCTGCCACCCTCGGCCGAGGTTCGCGGCGCCGTCCTTGTCAACGGCGCCGATGTCCTCACGATGAACTGGGGCGAGCTTCGCGCGGTTCGCTGGTCGCAGGCCGCCATCGTCTTCCAGGGCGCGTTGCACGCCCTCAACCCCGTGCAGCGCATCGGCGACCAGATTGCGGAACCGATCCGGCTTCATGAGCAGGTATCGCGAAAGCAGGTCGACGCCCGCGTCGCAGAACTCCTGAACCAGGTGGGACTGCCGGCGACTCGAGCCAAGGCCTACCCACACCAACTGGCCGGAGGGCAGCGCCAGCGGGTGATGATCGCCATGGCTCTCGCATGCAAGCCGGACCTCATCATTGCGGACGAGCCCACCACCGCACTCGACGTGATGGTGCAGGCTCAGGTCCTCGATCTCTTATCCGGGCTCGTCAAAGACCTCGGCATGGGCATGATGCTCATCAGCCACGACCTCGGCGTGCTCGGCACGACCTGTGACCGTATCGCAGTGATGTACGCAGGTCAGATCATCGAGTCCGGTCCGGCGCTAGAGATCTTCGACAATCCCAAGCATCCCTACACCCGCGCGCTCGCAGCAGCCTTCCCACGGATCGGTGACCCATCTGCTCGCTACGCCCCGGCCGGATTGCCCGGTGATCCGCCATTCCCGGATGACCTCCCAAGCGGTTGCGCCTTCCATCCTCGGTGCCCCATCGCCGTCGCCGCGTGCAGCGAGAGTGCGCCTCCGCTCCTCGAGGTGGCCCCCGGCCGCATGGCCGCCTGCTTCAGGGTCGAGCCATGATCCTGTCGGCCCGTGGCCTCTCGGTTTCGTTCAACGGCGGCGTCCGTGCAGTCGACGGCGTCGATCTTGACCTTCCCGCCGGAGAGATCCTTGCCCTTGTCGGCGAGTCCGGTTGCGG
>JBMOKH010000139.1:0-5984 GCA_049315365.1 Candidatus Nanopelagicales bacterium | reverse complement strand
CTTGATCTGTCTGTAGACACCGGGGTTTATTGTCATGGAGCCGGACGACATGGTGATGGCCGTGGCTGAGCCGGAGAGGATTGGAACAGGCAACGAGGCAAGCGGGTCGCTAACAGCTTGGGCGGCTCCCCGTAAAGGCGACGGGTTAATGGTTGCCGTGGTGGCTTTGGAGACGGCACCGACGACCTGAATGGAGCTTGCCAGAAGCTTTGAGGTGCCAGTCAGTGTCACAGCTGGGGAGGTAGGGGAATTGACCACGACTCGTCCAGGAACATCAATCTTGGCTGAGGAGGAAAGTGCTAGTTTGCCGGTCGGGCTTGCAGCCGAAGCCGAAGAGTTGGTGATATAAATCGAGGTGCGGATTGACTGGGAATAGCTTCCCACGGCGGCCTGGAATCGGCTGTCTCCGGAGTATTTGAGAGCAATATCATGCACGCCCACGGCGAGGATATTACTGCTCACGGAAGCCACTCCACTGGCCAGAGTGAATGTGCCAAGGCTTGTGAGCGTGGTGTTATCGTAGAATTCGATCGTCCCTGAGGGCATACTGATTCCTGATAGATTGGTACTTACAGAAACCGAAAGCGTGAGTGGGGAACCAAAATTCGACGACTGGCTGGTGGAGCTTCCAGTGATGACAGGCGTTGCCAGAACCACGGTGGTGGAGTCGGTGGTGGACTTTAATTCAATGTTGCCGACATTGTCCGTGGAGATACTCCTGAACGAGTAAAAAGACCCGAAGGCACCTGTATAAGAGAAGCTGGCCAGGCCACTGACGGCCGAGAATGTATTGTAGAGGCTGTAAGACCCGCCATTGGCCGAGACATAGACGGCGAAGTTGCGAACACCAGATGAAATGGTTCCGGGATCGGATCCGGTCAGATTTACTGTGAAGTTGCTACTTGCCGTTGCAACTGGCGATGAGACTGAACTGGTCGGCTTGATGTAATCGGCACGAACGGTTGGCACGAGGTTAAATGTCGAACCGCCCGAGTCACGAATGGTCACCGAGGGCTGATAAGTCCCCGAGGTGTTGTAAGGGGGGGTAGCACTGATGCTGATCGACGATCCGGATACGCTGATCTGCGCGGTTTGCGGAGTACCTCCAGAAGTCCAAGTGACCTGTGCAGAGTAATTGGTGGGCCAACTTGCTGCATCGGAGTCCAGATATGTGCCCAGGTTGATTTGAGTGGTTTCAGGCCCAACTGTAGAGGTGATTGCCGAACCAACGGAGAACTGACGCTGGACCAAACTGAGCGTGCCCGAGACGTAAGTTACCGAGTAATTGGCGAGCTTGCCCTGATTGTCGCTCAAGAGCCCCGTGACTGGGTAAGTGCCGGCCGGGCTGGTGGAGGTGGCCGTGGTGCTGTAGAGGGCCGGGAACGTGTCGCCGTTTTTGAGGCCGGTCAAGGTACCTGATTGTGTGGCCGGAGTGCTGCCGGTCGGCATGCTGCGGCTGGAACTGGTGACAGTCAGAGAGGCCTGGTTGACTGTGAGCGAACCGGTAGTAAAGGTTACGGCATAATCGGAGGCCAAGCCGGTTCCGTCTGTGGCAGTTCCGTTGATCGTGTATGTCCCAACCCCTGCTGTGGCGGTATTGCCAGAGCTGGTGTAGGCGACTTGCAAATTCTCACCATGAATGTTTGTATTCAGGGTGAGTGGTAGAGCTTTAGATAGATCAACCGGCGTGCCGTAAACCTGAGAGGCGTTCCCCAGTGAGAGAGTGATCGCCGCCTGATTGACGGTATAACTGATAGTGGATGTGCTTGTACCGAAGAGGTCTGTGACCTCGAAATCACCTTGAATGGTGTGCGTTCCTGCATGAAGGCCGGGGATGCTGAAAGTGGCCACGCCGTTTGTCAGAGTGGACGTGATCGGTGTGCCAGCATCGATAGTCAGGCTGACGGTACCGGTGGGTGTACCCGTGGCGGCTGAAACCGTCAGGGTGATCACCGCATTTGAGCCGTAACTCACGGAACTGCCGGTCAGACTGAGCGATGTGGCTTCAACTTCGTGAATGGTCACGGTAGAGTTGGCCAGAGCGCTGAGATAGTTTTGATTCCCGGCGAATGAGGCCGTGGCATTGTAGATGCCAACCGCGGTCGGGGCTGCGCCGATTTCGTATATGATTGTGGCCAGGCCAAGGTCTTCGCCGGCCACACCTGTGGCTCGGACAGAGAAACTTGGGGTGCGGCCTGAGTATGGCAGATCGACCGGGCTGAAAGTAACCGTCGGGGTCGCTTTGTTAATTATGACTGTGGACGTGGCGGTGGCTGGGATGTAGTCATCATTGCCGGCGAAACTGGCGGTGGCGGTGTAAACTCCGGCGTGAAGTGGAGTGGAGCCACCTGAATAGCTCATCGTGGCCGAGCCGATTACCACACCGCCCAGACCATAAACCGTGCCCGACGTGCCATGGGTCTGGCCATCGTAATTGAGATTAGCCGATTGCACGTACACCGTGGCAGCCACCCGGGTAATGGTGATGGTGGTCGTGGTGCTGGCTGCGGCGTAGTTGCTGTTACCAGCGAAACTGGCCGTGACGGTGTAAGTGCCACCGTGGATCGGGGCCGAACCGCCTTGATAGGAGATCGTGGCCTGGCCAAGATCGATTCCGTTCAGACCTGTGACCGTGCCTGATGTGCTGTGCGTTTGGCCATTAAAGGCCGTGGTGTAACCGCTCACGCTGATCGTCGGGGTGGCCTTTTGAATCGTGATGGTAGTCGATGCTGTGGATGTAGCGTATGTCATATCGCCGCCATAAACAGCAGTAACCGTGTAGGTTCCGGCGTCTACGGGGGCCGAACCGCTGCTGTAATAAATCCTGGCCGCAGCCAGAACGCTGTTGTCCGTGCCAAGAACGTTGGCCGAAATGCCGTGGGCCTGGCCATCGTAAGTCACCGTCAGGGGGCTCAGATTGAAAGTAGGCTTAATGGTGCCAGGCGAGTTGTTCATGATCTGGATGGAACCGGTCTCCGATACGGCCGCATAGTCCTGACTGCCAGCAAATGAAGCTGTAACGGAGTATGTTCCTGAATAGATCGGGGCCAGTCCATCGGTTGTGCCATAGGTGATGAGGGCTGCACCGAGGTCGGCACCGTTCAGGCCGGTCACCCGGGCCGTAGCCGTGTGCGCCAGGCCGTTGTAAGGCATGATGGCTGCCTTGATGTCGATCGTCGGTGTGGCCTTGGCCACTATCAGAGTGGTTGTGGCAGATGACGATTCGTAGTTCGCATTGCCTGAATACGTTGCCGTGATGGCATATGTTCCAGCATGAACCGGTGCGGCACCGCTGCTGTAAGTGATCAAGGGGAGTCCAAGATCCACCCCCAGATCGCTGTAGACCCGGCCTGAGATGGTGTGGGCCTGGCCGTCGTAGATCTCGCTCAGGGAATTGATCAGGACTCGAGTGGAGGCTTTGGCGATGGTGATTGTAGAAGAGACGGAGACGCTGTTATATTGATCGTCTCCAGCAAACGTCGCCGTAAATGTATAGCTGCCAGAGTTCACTGGTGCCAAGCCGCTACTGTAAGTGATCGTGGCTGCCCCCAGATCCATTCCGCCTGAACCGAAGACCTGAGCAGAACCAATATGAATCTTACCGTCAAAAACGGCTGATACCGGGTCGATCAGAATGATCGGTGTCTGCTTCGTATTCTGACCGTTGGATACCCCATAGATCGTGATCGACGAGGTGATCGTTCGGGCCGCATAGTTCCCCTGACCAGCGAATCTGGCTGTGACGGTATAGTATCCTGGTTCAACCGGAGCTAAACCGTTGCTGGTGCCGTAAGTGATTATGGCTTCGCCCAGAGGTTGGACATTGTCATTATCAAGGCCGGCTGAAGGCCAGACCATCACTGAGACTGAGTGCGGCTGACCATCGTAATCCACAGCGACCGCCGGTAATTCCATGGCCGGGGTCAGGCCAACGATCGTTAGAACGCCTGACTTTGTCACGGCATTCAGGTTGTTGCTGCCCGCAAAGCTGGCAATGAACGGATATTGGCCAGACTCAATCGGCGTGGCTCCATTGTCGTAAGCGATATTTGCTGTACCGATGACACCGCCATCGGGGCCGAGAACCTGGGCCAAGGCATCGTGCCTCTGACCATCGTAAAGAACTGTGACCGAGCTCAGGTCGATTGTTGGATCCGCCTTCGTGATGGTCACTGTGGCCGTGGACGTGGCGGCATTGTAAAGATAATTCCCATCAAACGTAGCTGTGGCGGTGTAATTGCCGACATCAGTTGGCACCACGCCCGAGCTGTAGGTAATTCTGGCTGAGCCAAGGTTCGATCCGTCTGGAGCGATCACATCGGCGTTCAGACCGTGCGACTGGCCATCGTATTTCGCAGTGAGAGAATTGATCCGGATTGTTGGTGTGACAGCATTGGGGTTTGGAGCGTTGATTGTGAGCGAGGCTGAAGCTGTGGCCGCTTCATAGTTCACGCTCCCTGAATAAGAAGCCGTAACCGTGTAGGTGCCAATGGCGTTGGGCACCGAACCATCTCCGCCATAGGTGATTGTGGCCGAACCGATCGACCTGTTTCCGATACCGAGCACCTGCGACTCGACGGTTCGATCGATTCCATTATACGGATACGCCTTCTCCTGAAGGTCAAATTTCGGCCGGGCCTTGTTAATTGTAATCTGGGCTGTGGCCGTGGCTGTGTTGTAATCCTCGGTCGCGCTGAACAGGGCCGTGGCTGTATAAGCGCCAGCATCGACTGGCGCATCCTCGCCCGAGCTGTAGCGGACTACACCCACTCCAATCGGCACGTTGTTCACACCCAGAACTGTTGCCGTTGCTCCATGCGGCTGACCATCGTAAGTGGTGGTAACGTGGTCCATCACAATCGCCGGAGTGGCTTTGTTGATTGTCATTTCGCCATAAACGGTCAGAGGCAGGTAGTCAAGACTCCCCGCATAATGGGCGGCGATATTGTACGTTCCGGCGCGAACCGGCAGACTGACGCTGCTGTAGGTTACGATGGCCTGACCCAAATCGGCACTATTCACCCCGAGTACCTGTGTGGCGATGGCGTGGGCCTGACCATCGAAGGTGATCTGCCGGGATTGGAAATTCACGGTCGGAGTGGCTCTCAGAATCGTAATCTGACTTTGAACCGTCGCACCCAGGTAATCGTCAGATCCACCATAGGAGGCACTCACCAAATAAGTACCGGCATGTATTGGTGCAGAGCCAGAGGCATAGCTGATTGTGGCCGGTGCGAGGACTGTGACGCCGTCGGGGCCCAAAACGCTTGCCGACACGCTGTGGGCCAGTCCGTTATACGACTCTGTGATTGCCGACAGGTTGATTGTCGAGGGAGCCTTGGCGATCGAGATTGTGGTTGATGTACTTGAGGCCAGATAATTTTCATTGCCCGCAAACGCGGCTGTCGCCGTATAGCTGCCCGCGTGCAAAGGTGCCGTACCGCTGCTGTAGGTGATCGTGGCTGCGCCCAGATCTTCACCGTTAACGCCCGTCACGTTGCTGGTGATCGGGTGTTCCTGCCCATCGAAAGTCACAGTCAGAGGGCTGATCGTAAATGTAGACACGGCTTTGGCGATCACGATGTTGCGAGTCAAAGTCGCGGCGTTGTAATCCTGACTGCCTCCAAAGTTGGCTGTGACCGTATAAGAACCCGCATTCACAGGCGCCGTGCCGCTTGAGTAAGTAATAATTGAATCGTCCACTTCCACGCCCGACACTCCATAAACTTTGGCGGATGTGCCGTGTGTAGAGCCATCGTAGGTACTGTTGATGCTGGACAGGTCGATGGTGACCTCAGCCTTATGGATTGTGACCGTCGTGGTGCCTGTGGAACCGCTAAAATTCTGGTTTCCAGGAAAATTCACCACTGCCGAATAAGTACCGGCATGCAGTGGGATTGACTCGCTGCTGTAGGTAATGATTATCGGCCCGAGATCGGCGCCGTTCGAGCCGACAGCGCGGGCAGTCACTGCGTGAGTCTGGC
>JBMOKH010000138.1:0-6009 GCA_049315365.1 Candidatus Nanopelagicales bacterium | reverse complement strand
CTCGCATGTGCGCCTTGTCCTGGGCATGGAGGAGGGCGGACGGGCCAGGGCGCACGGCGATTCCCCGCTCGAGGAGTCGTTCGAGGATTTCGGCTGGCACCTGCTCGTGGTCGAAGGTGATGACGTCGCAGCCGGTCGCGAACTCGAGTACGGCGTCAGCATCGAGGTGGGACCCGATTCGCGTGTCGCGAACGACTTGGGAGGCGGGATCGTCAGGCCGCTCGGCCAGCACCCGAAAACCAATGCCCAGCGCGGTGGCCGCCTCCGCCGTCATGCGGGAGAGTTGGCCTCCACCGATCATGCCGACAACAGGCGGCTTGTCCTTCGGCACTGCTGAAGCGTACTGTCCCGACGTCGCGGCAGGTGACGAGCCGCGGGGTGGGTAGGCTCCCATGGTGTCCATGCCAGCGACGAACCCGATCTCTCGAATCATCGAGGCGCTGCGTGCAAGGTTCGGCGCGGTGGTCCGGGAATTCGCAAAGTTCGGGATCGTCGGCCTCGTCGCCCTCGTCGTCGACATTGGTTCCTTCAATTTGCTTCGCTTCGCGGGAGGCGAGGGGCCGTTCTATGACCGGCCAATCTCCGCGAAAATCGTGAGCGTCGCCATCGCCACCACGGTCGCCTATTTCGGCAACCGCTACTGGACCTTCCGCCACCGGGGCCGGACGAACATGGGCCGCGAGTACCTGCTGTTCTTCGTCTTCAACGGAGTTGCGCTGCTCATCGCGATTGGCTGCCTGTGGCTCAGCCACTACGTCCTGAGGTTCGACACCCCACTCGCCGACAACATAAGCGCGAATGTCATCGGCCTAGGCCTCGGAACCCTCTTCCGATTCTGGTCGTACAGCACCTTCGTGTTTCCGAAGGTGCACGACGGCTCGACAGAATTAACGTTGTCTTCTGAGCGCAGCGCAAATTAAGCAACGTGACTGTAGTCCGAAGCGATCGGCACCCCACCTGACCGGTTGCCGTCGAACTCGACAGTTGGTCTAGATCCCGTCAGAGGGCGGGCCCTCGTCTCCGGGATTCGTCGCGCCGCGGCGGCGGGCGTCGTCCTGCTCGTAGAGAGCGTAAACGTCCCGCTGAATCTTCTCGACGCTCGGGACATCGTCGATGTCAAGGTCGCTATCGTCACCCGCAGACTGGATGACGAGGCGGCCGTAGTTGAGGATCCGGCCCATGAACGGCACGCTGAACGACACGTTGTTCACCTTGGAGAGTGGCATGTCGCGGCCCTGCTTGGTGAGCAGGCCTCGACGCACGATGACGCGGCGGTTCGTGAAGACGAACTGAGTGGTGAGCCAGCGAAGGAATGGCAGCCCGGTGAACCACACAACGATGACGAGCCCGACCGCGAGGATCGCGTAGCGCATGATCGAGTTCGTCGTGAGGAAGTACAGCCAGGTGCCGAGGAACACGATGATGATGAGGACCACAATCGGCAAGAACAGCGCGCGCCAGTGCGGCTTCAACTCGAACTGGATCGTTTCACCATCGGCCAAGAGCTTCTTTGGGTATCCCATGGTCAGATCGTTGCATGGATGACGTCGCCAGCGGTGACGGACACGACTTTTCCGTCGGAAATGATCTGAAGATGCCCGTCCTCATCGATTGCGGCCGCCTCCCCGTGCACGACCCGGCCACCAGGCATGGAGACATCGACTGTCCGGCCGAGGGTGACGCACGCGGCCCGATAGCCGCCGGCCAGCGCCGGATCTGAGTTGCGCCACTGCTCAAGTCGAATAACGAGTTGACGGAGGATCGCGACGAGAAGCGCCTCCCGATCGACGAGGCCGCCCTCCACGAGCAGGGAGGTCGCCTGCGGGGTCGGCAGTTCCCAAGCGGTGAGCGCGACGTTGATGCCGATGCCGATGACGACGGCCTCGCCACTCGGGGCGTCCGGCGATCCGCAGGCCTCCGAGAGGATTCCGCCGAGCTTGCGCATGTCCGTGCCGGGAGCCGCACCTGCCGCGGTGACCATGAGGTCGTTCGGCCACTTCAATCCGACGGGCACCCGTCCGAGCTCTGTGACGGCATCGTGGGCCGCAAGGCCCGCCATGAGCGACAGCCAGCCCCATCGCGACCTCGGCACCTCACCCGGTCTCACGAGGACCGACATCCACAGGCCGGCCGACGGTGGGCTCACCCATTCCCGGCCCTGCCTGCCGCGGCCTGCGGTCTGCTCCTCCGCCACCACGCAGGTGCCCTCCGGTGCGTCGGACTGCACCAGCCGTGCCACCTCGGCATTCGTTGAGGTGGTCGTCTCGAGGATGATGGGCAGCGGCAGGGGCCAGCCGGCATCGGCGAGCAACGTTGCCAATCGGCTGCGATCCAAGCCGGTACGGTCGACGGACCCGGAACGCTCGATAGACATACTCACGCCACTAAAGTACGCCTGACCGAGGAGGAATGATGAGCGCTGTGACCGTTCAGGACGGACAAACTGGTCCGGATCGCCGATCGACCGCGGGCAAGGCCGAGGTCCTTGCTGAGAAGCGCGCCGAGGCGGTCGGACGGCGCGCCGCCGCCGTCGACAAGCAGCACGCCAAGGGCAAGATGACCGCGATGGAGCGGATCGAAGCCCTCCTTGATCCCCTGTCGTTCCAACAGCTCGACGGCCTCGCCCGTCACCGCTCCCACGACTTCGGCCAGGAGAAGAACCGCCCCTACGGCGACGGTGTCATCACCGGCTACGGCACGATCGACGGCCGCCCGGTCTGCGTCTTCGCCCAGGACTTCACGGTCTTCGGCGGGTCCCTCGGCGAGGTCTTCGGAGAGAAGATCGTCAAGGTCATGGACCTCGCGCTCAAGACCGGCTGCCCCCTCATCGGGCTGAACGACTCGGGCGGGGCCCGCATCCAGGAGGGCGTTGCGTCGCTCGGGCTCTACGGCGAGATCTTCCGCCGCAACGTCCAGGCATCCGGGGTCATTCCGCAGATCTCGCTCATCATGGGCCCGTGCGCCGGCGGCGCCGTCTACTCTCCCGCGATCACCGACTTCATCGTCATGGTCGACAAGACCTCGCACATGTTCATCACCGGCCCTGACGTCATCAAGACGGTCACCGGCGAGGACGTAGCGATGGAAGAGCTCGGCGGGGGCGTCACGCACAACCAGAAGTCCGGCGTCGCGCACTACAACGCCGCCGACGAGGAGGACGCCCTCGACTACCTGCGGGCCCTGCTCTCCTACCTGCCGAGCAACAACCTCGAGGACCCGCCCACCTTCGAGGCCGAGGCCGACCTCGAGATCAGCGATGCCGACTACGAGCTCGACACCCTCATCCCGGACTCGCCGAACCAGCCCTACGACATGCACCGCCTCATCGAGCACCTGATGGACGACGGCGAGTTCCTCGAGACGCAGGCGCTGTTCGCGCCCAACATCATCTGCGGGTTCGGCCGGGTCGAGGGCCACTCGGTCGGGGTCGTGGCGAACCAGCCGATGCAGTTCGCCGGCACCCTGGACATCTCCGCATCGGAGAAGGCCGCGAGATTCGTCCGCACCTGCGATGCGTTCAACATCCCGGTCATCACCCTCGTCGACGTCCCAGGCTTCCTGCCCGGCACCGACCAGGAGTGGGACGGCATCATCCGCCGCGGTGCGAAGCTCATCTACGCCTACGCTGAGGCCACCGTCCCGCTCGTCACGCTTATCACCCGCAAGGCATACGGCGGCGCGTACGACGTCATGGGCTCCAAGCATCTCGGCGCTGACATCAACCTTGCCTGGCCGACCGCGGAGATTGCCGTCATGGGCGGCCAGGGCGCCGTCAACATCCTGTACCGAAAGGAGCTCGCCGCCGCCGATGACCCGGCCGCCGAGCGGACCCGGCTCCTCGAGGAGTACCAGGACACCCTCGCGAACCCCTATGTCGCGGCCGAGCGGGGCTACATCGACCGGGTGATCTTCCCGCATGAGACCCGGTTCATGATCGTGCGCGCCCTGAGGTCGCTGCGGAACAAGCGCGGCAATCGCCTGCCGCGCAAGCACGGGAACATCCCCCTGTGAACCCGCAGTCGGGCCCGCCCGTGCTGAGGGTGATCTCGGGCAACCCAAGCGAGGAGGAGCTCGCCGCGATCATCGCCGCGGTGAGCACGCGGTCGCGCCGAGCCGCGCCGGCCACGCCCCACTTCAGCCTGTGGGCGCGCAAGAGCAGGCAGGTGCGCCCCTCGCAGCGGCCCGGCTTCGGTGCCTGGCGCGCATCGACCCTGCCCAGGTGAGCGGCGTCCGACTCGTCCTCGCCTCCGCCTCGCCAGCGCGCCGGCGCGTGCTCACCGAGGCGGGCATCACTCCGATCGTCCAGGTGAGCCAGGTCGACGAGGACGCGCTCACCGCCGAATTGCAGCCGATCAGCCCCGCCGAGCTCGCCCTCGCGCTGGCCCGGGCCAAGGCCCAAGACGTCGCCGCACACTTCGCCGGCCGCGACGACACCCTCATCGTCGGCTGCGACTCCGTCTTCGACCTCGATGGGATCGCCTACGGCAAGCCGCTCACGAGCGACGTCGCCCTCGAGAGGATCCGCTCGATGTCCGGGCGAACAGGCCACCTCCACACCGGCCACTGGGCGATCCGCGGCAACCGTTCGACCGGAACCACCACCACGACCGGGCTCACCTTCGCCGAGCTCAGCGAGGAGGAGATCACCGGCTACGTGGCCACCGGCGAGCCGCTCAACGTAGCGGGGGCTTTCACCCTCGACGGGCATAGCGCCCCGTTCATCCGTCGCATCGTCGGTGACCCAAGCAATGTCATCGGCATTTCCATGCCGACGATGCGCGATCTGGCGCGTGATCTTGGGCTCAGTTGGCCCGACCTGTGGACATCCACGTAACTCGAATCGCTACGCTGCCCTAGCGCATGACGGCCGACGGCGGCTGCCGGCGCCCTGTCACGGACTCGAAGGAGCACATGTGCGTACCGTCCTCATCGCCAACCGCGGCGAGATCGCGATCCGGGTCATCCGCGCCTGCCGTGATGCCGGTCTGGGCTCCGTGGCCGTGTACGCCGATCCCGACCGCGATGCCCTCCACGTGGAACTGGCCGACCAGGCCTTCGCGCTGGGCGGCAGCACAGCGGCCGAGTCGTACCTCGTCATCGACAAGATCCTCGACGCGGCCGCGCGCTCCGGCGCCGACGCCGTGCACCCCGGCTACGGATTCCTCTCGGAGAACGCCGACTTCGCGCAGGCCGTCATCGACGCCGGTCTTACGTGGATCGGCCCGCCGCCCGCCGCGATCAGGTCGCTCGGCGACAAGGTCTCCGCTCGACACATCGCCCAAAAGGCTGGTGCCCCGCAGGTCCCGGGCACGGCTGAGCCGGTCAAGGGCGCCGATGAGATCGTCGCCTTCGCCAAGGAGCACGGGCTGCCCGTCGCCATCAAGGCCGCCTTCGGCGGCGGCGGTCGAGGCCTGAAGGTCGCCCGCACGATCGAGGAGATCCCCGAGCTGTTCGATTCCGCCGTACGCGAGGCGATCGCTGCCTTCGGCAGGGGCGAGTGCTTCGTCGAGCGCTACCTCGACAATCCGCGCCATGTCGAGACCCAGTGCCTCGCCGACCAGCACGGCAATGTCGTGGTCGTCTCGACCCGCGACTGCTCGCTGCAGCGCCGCCACCAAAAGCTCGTCGAGGAGGCGCCTGCGCCGTTCCTGTCGCAGCACCAGCTCGATGAGCTATACACCTCGTCCAAGGCCATCCTCAAGGAGGCCGGCTACACCAACGCCGGCACCTGCGAGTTCCTCGTCGGCGTCGACGGCACGATCTCCTTCCTCGAGGTAAACACCCGGCTCCAGGTCGAGCATCCGGTTACCGAGGAGGTCGCCGGCATCGACCTCGTCCGCGAGCAGTTCCGCATCGCCGAGGGCGGCGTTATCGACTACGCCGATCCGGTCCTGCGCGGTCACTCGATCGAGTTCCGCATCAACGGTGAGGACCCGGGTCGCGGATTCCTCCCGGCGCCCGGCGTGCTGAGCACCTGGAAGCCGCCGAGCGGGCCGGGTATCCGCGTCG
>JBMOKH010000137.1:0-6014 GCA_049315365.1 Candidatus Nanopelagicales bacterium | reverse complement strand
TAGCCCGGTGTAGCCCGCTCTCACCGGGAGCACCCCTCCCCGTCATTTCATCCATGATCCGGGAGGAGTTGCAGAATTTCGGCCAAATCGGCTCAGATTGTGCCCGTAGACCCGGATCAGGGACGAAATGACGATCGTGGTGGAGCTGAGGGGATTCGAACCCCTGGCCTTCTCATTGCGAACGAGACGCGCTACCAACTGCGCCACAGCCCCTTGCTTGAGCCGTAAGGGTAGCAAGGTCCCCGGCTCCCCCGACGTGGGGCTACTCGTTCGAGGCCCGCACCTTGTCGTAAAGGGCCTCGTCGATGATGGGAATGGCCTCGGTATCGGATCGTCCGTCGTCGCGCGTGAGGTCGACCGTCTGCCGCGAGATGCCCTGCGGCGACATCACCGGGGGCGCGATGATCGGCTTGCGCTCCACCTCGAGTGCGACCGTCGCCGCCCGAGGCGACCCGGCCCGCGACGACGTGGTGCGGGGCACCGGGCGGCGGATTGGCTCCTCCTGCGGGATGCTCTCGCGGAATTCCCGGAACTCGCGCAGGTCACGCTTCCCGGCGCGAGGCTCGACTCGGCGCCCGGCAAGGGCTTCGGTGCGCGTCGAGGCGGTCAGTGCTGAAGCGACGACGAAGGCGATGACCATGGCCGCCGTCGCCACCGGAACCCACTGGGCGACCGTCCGAACAACGGCCAGGATGAGCGTCACGATAAGCGTGGTCGTGAGAATTGCCAGCACGACGGTTCGGCGGATGGTTGCCCGCTTCGCAGACGCAATCGCGCGCGCCTCTGCAGCGCGCTTGGCTCGCTCGGCAGCGAGTCTGGGGGTGACCGGGGGCTTCGGGTCACGCGCAGCAACGCCACTGGTGACAGCGGTTTCCGCCGTAACCTTTGATCCGAGCAGTTCCATCGCGGAGCTGAAACGGGCGGTGGACTTCTCCTCGCTCACCCGGTCAAGGCGGCGAAGCCACATCGGGATGAGCACCGCAATCCACAGCACGATGATCGCGATGTAGATGAGGCTGGTCACACTCGTACGTTAGAGGCTTTCGTGAGGGACAACCCGCAGGCGAACACTTCACGCTTCGGCGTGTCGCGCCAGTATCGACGACGAGATCGCGAGCAACGGCACCGACGGATCAGGTGGCTGACGCCTGACGAGCCCTCAGGCGCGAAAGCACGCCCTCGGGGAACTCCCCGGCCATCACGACATGGGTCACGTGATCACGCCAATCGCCGTCGATATGGAGGTACTTCGGGCGATCACCCTCCTTGCGAAGGCCGATCTTCTCGACAACGCGCAGCGAGGCCGTGTTCTCAGGCCTGATGTTGATCTCGATGCGATGAAGGCGCATGACATCAAGGCAGTAGTCGCACGCCATCGCGACCGCTGTCGGCATGATCCCCCGACCCGCGAGGTCCTTGTCGATCCAGTAGCCGATGTACGCGGAGCGCAGCGATCCATACGTGATGCCGCCAACGGTCAACTGCCCGGCCAGTCGACCATCGACGAGGATCGCCCACGGGAGCGCCCGGCCGGCGCGGGCGTCCCTGCGCATGCGCCGCACCATCTGCCCGAAGGTCGCCGGCGCATCAGTGACGAGCGATGCCTCCGGGGGCAGGCTCGCCTCCCACGGCTGGAGCCACTCCCGGCTGCGTCGCCTGACCTCGCGCCACTCGCCGGCATCGCGCTGCCGAATGAGACGCAGCGTGACGTCGCCGTCGCAGACAGTGGGAGACCAGTTCACTGCAGCCCTGCTACGAACTCCTTCAGCCAGTCCCGAAGGTCTGGACCGAGATCCTCTCGCTCACTCGCAAGCATGATGCTCGCCTGCAGATACGAAAGGCGGTCCCCGGTGTCGTACCGCCGCCCCGAGAAGATGACGCCGCGGACGCCGCCGCCCTCATCGGAAGGCATGGTCGCGAGGACCCGGAGCGCATCGGTGAGCTGAATCTCCCCGCCGCGGCCCGGCTCGGTTCGCGCGAGGACAGCGAACGCTGCTGGGTCGAGGAGGTATCTGCCGATCACCGCAAGCGTGCTCGGGGCGTCTGCGGCGTCAGGCTTCTCGACGAGGTCGGTCACGATGACGACGTCGGCCTCATCGGTCGGCGTCACCGCCGGGCACCCGTACAGCGAGATGCTCTCGCGCGGAACCTCCATCAGGCAGATGACCGAGCCGCCGAACTCCTCGCGAATGGCAAGCATGCGCGGGAGCACCGGGTCTCGCGGGTCAATGAGGTCATCGCCGAGGAGGACCGCGAACGGCTCATTGCCGACATGGCTTTGCGCCATGAGTACCGCGTGGCCGAGGCCGAGCGGGTCGCCCTGCCGCACGTAGTGGATGAGCGCGAGGTCCGTCGACTCGGTGACGAGGGCCAGGCGCCCCTCGTCACCCTTGCGGCTCAGCGCCTCCTCGAGTTCGAAGTTGCGGTCGAAGTGGTCCTCGAGCGGCCGCTTGCTTCGTCCGGTGATGAACAGGACGTCATCGAGGCCCGCCGCGACCGCCTCCTCGACGACGTACTGGATGGCCGGCTTGTCGACGACCGGGAGCATCTCCTTTGGAGTGGCCTTCGTCGCCGGGAGGAATCTCGTCCCGAGCCCTGCGGCCGGAACCACGGCCTTGCGAACTGCGCCGGTGTAACCACCGATAGTCGTCATGCGCCGACGATAGCCGCCTCAGTAAGGAACGATGGGCACGTGGACGAGTTGGGCACGGCGGATGTCGGAGGCAAGGGGCCGCTCAGGGCCAGTATTCGCGCCGGACGCCGCTCGCGACGCCCTTCGGATCGCGAGGCTGCCGCAGTCGCACTCGCTGCGAACGCCCGCGACCTCCCGCTGCCCGACCGCCTCGAAGGCATGACCGTCACCTGCTTCGTGTCGCTGCCCACCGAGCCCGGCACCGGCCCGCTCATCGAGGATCTCGTCAGGCGGGGCGCGTCGGTGCTCGTCCCGAGGGTGACGGGACAACGGCTCGACTGGCTGCTCCTCGCCGCCGGCCAACCGGTGACACCCGGGCCGTTTGGGATCCTCGAGCCCCTGGGAGATCCGATCGGGCATGGCAGCAGGCCACTCGCCGGGTGCAGTGCGCTGTTCCTGCCGGCGCTGGCAATCGACGAGCGCGGCTACCGGCTCGGGCAGGGCGGCGGCTTCTACGACCGGGCACTGGCTGACGTGCCGACCCATGACCGGGGCGGTCCGATCAGGGTTGCGGTCGTCTTCGACGAGGAGATCTTGCCCCGGGTGCCGACCGACGACCACGACTGCCGGGTCGACCTCGCCCTCACCGAGGCCGGCATTCGCCGCTTCGCGGGCGAGCCCTGAAGATCACTCGCGCGGCTGCAGCACGAGCGTGTCGACAGCCCCCACCTCGATCTGGTCCCGGCTAAAGGCCCACGGGAACTGGGCTCCGGTCCGCCACGCCTCAATCTGGTCGTCGTAGTGCGGATTGAACGCATGGCCGCTGGCCCCGGTGAGGTTCACCCACGTCGAGGCATCGAAGTCGGCGAGGTCGATGACCTGGCGCATGCTCGGCACCCAGTCGACGGTGTAGCCATTCTTCGGCGTCCATCCGGTCGCATTGACGGTCGACTCCCCGCCCGCGGTCTCGATGGGACCGCGGTTGAACAGCCACTCGATCGGCCCGATCCCGCTCGTGCCGAGGGTCTGGTTCTCGAGCTCGAGGGTGTGGAGCGACCCCCATGACCACTCGGAGGGATCATCGCCCTGGATGGCCGTGAGCTCCTCTACCGCCGCTCCCAGCGCAGCCTCGAGTGTCTCGTCACGAGTCTGAATGCCGCTGATCGTCTTGTCGTCCCACCAGAAATCGCCGGGGGTGTCCCAGATGTTCTCGATCACCTGCCAGTACCGGTCGCCGCCGCTCGCGTAGATGAGCTCCTCGTCGGCAGCCGCGTCGAACATGCGGTGGACGAGCTGCCGCCACACCGCGTTGAAGTACGCCGCCGGAGCCGAGTCGGTGGTCTGCTGGGCATCCCACCCATCGAGGAGCGCCACGGCAGGGGCGGTGCGCTCGGTCGTCGGCAGTTCGACGAGCCGGGGCGCGAGGAAGGCGGCGAGTTCGTTGTGGGCGTCCATCTGGATCTCGCGCATGCGCTCGGCATCGACCCTCGACCCACCGGCGGTCGACTCCTCGATGAGATCGACGATGCGCTGCGAGCGGGCGCCGTAGGCCCAGTCGTCGGTGAGAAAGAACGGGTAGGGCGGCCCGATGACGGCTTGATTCGCGGTGACGATCCAGCCCTCGGAGGGATTGAGGACGGACGGCAGGGACTCGAAGGCCAGCGTGCCCTGCCACTGGTACGCCGAATCCCAGCCGGGGACGGGCCACTTGCCGTCGTAGCCCTTGCGGATCGGGATTCGGCCCGGGGCCTGGTAGCCGATGTTCCCGGCCACGTCTGCGTATAGGAGATTCTGCGCGGGGACGGACAGCTTCGTCGCGGCGGTCCGGAACTGCTCCCACGTTCGCGCGGTATTGAGCAGGTCGAAGGCATCGAAGGTCGGGGCCGGCTGGAGGGCGGTCCAGCGGAGCGCCACGCCGTACGCCTGGCCGCGAGGGGGCGGCGTCCCGGCCGACGCGGAACCAGACGGCACGGAACCAGACGGCCCGGAACCAGACGGCACGGAACCAGACGGCACGGAACCCGGTGCCGGGACGGGCGCATCGGCGCCGACCGCACCGTACGTATCGATGCCGGCGACGTCCGACACGATCGGGCCGTCGATCGTCTCCCGCACCGTGATGACGACCGGCTCGCCGCCGGCGACCTCGATGATCTCCTCGCGCGTCGTGAAGGCGACGTCCTTCCCGTCCACGAGATAGCTATCGCCATCGACCTTCTCGAGCACGAGGTCGGTGACATCGGGGCCGAGGTTCGTGAACCCCCACGCGATCGTGTCGTTGTGCCCGATGAAGATCCCGGGCAGCCCGGCCATCGACCACCCGGCGACGTCATAGTCGCAGTCCACGGTCTGGACGGTGCAGTGCAGACCCGCCTGGTACCAGATGCTCGGCATCATCGGGGCAAGGTGCGGGTCGTTCGCGAGCAGCGGCTTGCCGGTTTCGGTCTTGTCGCCGGAGATCGCCCACGAGTTTGAGCCGATCCCAGGGCCCGTCGGCCCGAGCCATCGGTCAAGCCCGTCGGTCGATGCGCGAAGTCGCTGGAGTGCCCCGACGGCCTCTGAGGGGATGTGCGCCGACGTGCCCTTGAATCCGGACGTAGCCTCGTTGCCAGCGGCGAAGACCCCGTTCACGACGGCACCGGTCGTGACGATTGGGCGATGCTCGGCGAAGGGGTACGGCGGGAACAGCTTCTCGGTCTGCTCGACCCCCACTGACGCTGACATGATCGACCGGTAGACCTCGTCCTCCATGTTGCCCCGCAGGTCCCAGGCCAGGGCCTTGAGCCAGCTCACCGAATCGGCGGGCGTCCAGGGCTCAGGCTGGTAGTCGGGGTTCTGCAGGCCGAGGACGGCGTATTCCAGACTCAGCTGGTCGCCGCGATGATCGGCGAGGTAGGCGTTCACGCCTGATGCGTAGGCATCAAGGATCCGCCGTGACCTCGCGGAGAGCATGGGCAGTTCCTGCTCGGCGACCCGTCGCCATCCGAGGGTTCGCAGGAAGGAGTCGGTCGTCACCTGGCTCTCGCCGAACATCTCCGAGAGCCGGCCGGCCGTGATGTGCCGTCGCACGTCCATCTCCCAGAACCGGTCCTGCGCGTGCACGTAGCCCTGGGCGGCGAACAGGTCCTCGAGGCCCTCCGCATAGAGCTGCGGAATGCCCAGGTCATCGCGGATGACGGTGACGGGGGCGGTAAGTCCATCGACCGTCAGTTCGCCGGAAACCACCGGGAAGGACGCCCGAACGGTGTGGACTCCGTAGAGCACGACGCCTCCGACGGCCAAGGCGATGACGAGGCCGATGACCCCTAGGACTCGCCATAGCGCTCTCACGAGCCCACCGTAGGGACTAGCGGCCCGCCGCGCTTGCCAAGTGCCAAACTGC
>JBMOKH010000136.1:0-6019 GCA_049315365.1 Candidatus Nanopelagicales bacterium | reverse complement strand
CGGCAATGACCGGGCGATGGAGGTGCTCGGCACGACCCGGGAGTGGATGGCGTCAGCGGTCGACGACCTCAACGACTTCTACGGACACGGGCGCGCGGCGCTCGTCGACTACGCAGACTGGACGGCCGACGGGAGCGTGCTCATCGCCGCGTTCGACGCGCTCGGCCTGCCCAAGGACGACGCGGCAGTGAGGGCTGCTCTCGCTGCCCGGCTCACGCACGGGCCGCACGGAGGCGGGGGTTCGCCCGGCACCGTCGGAGGCCCGGAATGACCGCCCAGCAGGTCGCACCAGCGATGGTCGAAGGCGCCCAGCGCAATGCGCTGCGCGTGCTCTCCACCGGATCGGTCCTCGGAGGCATCGCGGTCGCCGGTGCGATCCCGGCCGGTTCGCTCCTCGCAGCCTCGATCGCCGACTCCGAGGGCGCGGCCGGCTTCGCCCAGACGGCTGGCGTGCTCGGGGCCGCCCTGCTCGCCCTGCCACTCGCACGCATAGCCCTGAGCCGCGGTCGCCGGGCCGCCCTCGCCACCGGATATGGGATAGGCGCTGTCGGTGCCGTCGTCGTCATCCTCGCGGCGGTCCAGCGAAGCCTCCCGCTCATCCTCATCGGCTGTGTCATGGTCGGAGTCGCTTCGGCGTCCGGCTATCAGGCGCGCTACGCCGCTACCGACCTCGCCCACGATGACCACCGCGCACGGGCACTGTCACTCGTCGTCTGGGCCGGGACCATCGGCGCGGTGCTGGGGCCGAACCTCCTCGACGCCTCGGGGGCACTGGGCCTCGCGCTCGGCCTCCCGCAACTCGCCGGTCCGTATGTCGTGTGCCTCGTCGCGCTCGGACTCGCAGCACTCGTCCTGTTCGTGTTCCTCCGGCCGGATCCCTACCTCATGTCGGTCGAGCAGCGGCGGGGGACCTCTGACGAGAAGCCCAAGCCACGATTGCGCGACGGGATCGGGCACCTTTCCGGCAGGCCGCGTGCGGTCCTCGGGATCGGTGCGATCGCCATCGGCCACGTCGTCATGGTCATGGTCATGGTCATGACGCCGGTGCACATGGCGCACGTCGACGTCTCGCTTCGGCTCATCGGCCTCGTCATCAGCGTCCACGTGGCGGGCATGTATGCACTGTCGCCGCTGGTCGGATGGACGGTGGACCGCGTCGGGCGGGTGCCGGTGGTCGTCATCGGGATCGGGATCCTCGCGGTCTCGTGTGTCCTTGCCGGGATCGCCCCCGGCGATGACGTGGTCCTCCTCGGCATCGGCCTTTTCCTCCTGGGGCTGGGCTGGTCCTGCACGCTCATCGCAGGATCGACGCTGGTCACCGACGAGGTGGCAGCGCCGGACCGACCGTCTGTGCAGGGGCTTTCGGATGTCGTGATGAACGCGTCGGGAGCGGTCGGTGGCGCTCTGGCCGGGCTCATCGTGCTCGCGAGCTCCTACGGCGTCCTGTGCGCCGCGGCACTCATCCCGCTCATCGGGCTGGGGATGTGGGTGGCGCTGCCGTCCTCGCGGCGAATCTCTTCGCGAGCCTGAGGGGGCCCGGGCCCACCGGTGGCGCGCGAGGTGCCATCGGCGTGTCGCTGGCGTGTCGCTGGTGTTCGAACAGGCGTTCGATATAGATTGGCATCACGACATGGGCCGGGCTGCTGTCCACAGACCTGGATCTGCTCCTACGCCAATGTCAGAGGGTCGACATACGTTCTGGGCACCAACATTCGAACTTACCCAAGGAGACGACATGGCCAGCGCCGCCAACGACCGCGAGAAGGCATTGGACTCTGCCCTCGCCCAGATCGAACGCCAATTCGGCAAGGGCTCGATCATGCGACTCGGCGAGGAGGGTCGCGCCCCGATGGACGTCATTCCGACCGGGTCCATCACCCTTGACGTCGCGCTCGGGATAGGCGGCCTGCCTCGCGGCCGCATCGTCGAGATCTACGGCCCGGAGTCGTCGGGCAAGACCACGCTCGCCCTGCACGCCATCGCGAGCGTCCAGAAGGCGGGTGGCCTCGCCGCCTTCATCGATGCCGAGCACGCACTCGATCCCGACTATGCATCGCGCCTCGGCATCGATCTCGACAGCCTCTACGTGTCACAGCCAGATACGGGTGAGCAGGCCCTCGAGATCACCGACACCCTCGTGCGCTCCGGCGCACTGGACCTCATCGTGATCGACTCCGTGGCGGCGCTCGTGCCCCGTGCGGAGATCGAGGGCGAGATGGGCGACAGCCATGTCGGCCTCCAGGCCCGTCTCATGAGCCAGGCCCTGCGCAAGATGGCCGGGGCGCTGAGCAACACGAACACGACCTGCATCTTCATCAACCAGCTGCGCGAGAAGATCGGCGTCATGTTCGGGTCACCGGAGACGACAACCGGCGGCAAGGCTTTGAAGTTCTATGCGTCCGTGCGCCTCGACGTCCGTCGAATCGAGACCCTCAAGGGCGGCACCGAGGCGGTCGGCAACCGCACCAGGGTGAAGGTCGTGAAGAACAAGGTCGCGCCGCCCTTCAAGCAGGCCGAGTTCGACATCCTCTACGGCGAGGGCATCTCTCGCGAGGGCTCGCTCATCGACCTCGGGGTCGACTGCGGCATCGTGAAGAAGTCCGGTGCCTGGTACACCTACGACAGCGATCAGCTCGGCCAGGGCAAGGAGAATGCCCGCACCTTCCTCAAGGACAATCCCGATCTCGCCGACGACATCGAGAAGCGGATCAAGGACCACATGGGCATCGGCCCGCGGGTCGACGCACCGGCGGATGAGCCGGCGCCTCGCTCGGTGCCGTCGGCGTCTGCGGCCGGTTCCGCCGGCACCGGTGCCAAGCGCGCCGAGTCCGCCGCGTCGAAGCGGGCAGCGGTCGTGTCAATCGACGGCTAGGGCAGCGCGCAGTGGGCAGATCCGGTCGAAGGTTCGCACGTGCCGGGCCCAGCGACCCCGACGAGGGGATGCTCACCGATCCGCAGCATGAGGCGGATCCAGAGAGCGCTGCGAGGGCGATCGTCCTGCGACGTCTCACCGCATCGGCGCGCACCCGTCATGAGCTCGACGAGGACCTCACGGAGCGAGGTATCCCGGCCGAGGTCATTGAGCGGGTCCTTGACCGGTTCGAGGAGGTCGGGCTCGTCAACGACGCGGAGTTCGCCGAGCTGTGGGTGGCCTCACGCCATCGGACCCGAGGGGCGGCGAGGTCGGTGCTTCGCCATGAGCTGCGGAACAAGGGCGTGAGTGACGACCTGGCCGAGTCGGCGCTTGCGTCGATTTCCTCCGCGGATGAGCTGGTCCGTGCCCGGGCGCTGATCGATCGCAAGCTCATCACCCTGCGAAGTGCGAGTCGCGATCACGCCCAGCGTCATCTCGTCGCCTACCTGCTGCGCCGGGGATATCAGGGTGGGGTGGCGTTTACCGTCGTTTCCGAGGCCTTGGATTTGCACGACGTTCAGATGGACGGATAGGTTCGATTCCTCGCGCGAAGCTGCGCCGAGCCGACCCATCGCGAGGAGCCTTCATGCCCGGCCTGTCATCGTGGGCAGTAGGCCGCCCCGTCATCGCTCTCATCTCCTGGCTTGTCGCGCTCATCGCGGTGGTGGGCCTCGGCGTTGGCCTCGGCGGCACTCTCAACGACTCCTTCGAGCTCCCGGACACCGAGTCGACGGCGGCACAGGAACTCCTCATGGAGCTACCGGACGCAGGCGCGGCGACCGGTGCGTCTGCTCGCGTGGTCTGGTCACCGGCGAGCGGTACGGCAGTCGATGAGGCGGCGGTTGCGAAGGTCAAGCCGCTGCTTGACACGATCGCTGCCCTGCCATCAGTTGATTGCGTTTCCACTCCGTTCGGCCCCGGGCTCGGCAAGGCATGCCCGCCGATGCAGGCCGGTCCCTCGGAGGCCGACCTCGCGGCGATGCCGGAGGATCAGCGGGCCGCGTTCGCCGACGCGTCGAAGGCGGCCCAGCAGGCGATGTCGCCGGTGAGCCCTGATGGTCGGGTCGCGTATGCGACGGTGTCCTTCTCCTCGGACGGGGGCCAGATCCCGACGGCGGACGCCAAGGTAATCCTCAACGGCGTCAAGGCCCTCAACGGGCCTGAGTTCGCGGTCGGCGCCAATGGACAGGTCCTCGATTTCGCCGGCCAGGAGCCGCCGAGCAGCGAGGGCATCGGAATCCTCGTGGCAATCGTCATCCTCCTCATCGCCTTCGGCTCGATCATCGCTGCGGGCATGCCGATCGTTGTCGCCGTGGTCGGACTCGCAATGGGCCAGATGGCGATCCTCGTGGTCGCCAATTTCCTCGACGTAGCCACCTTCGCCCCGACGCTGGCAGCAATGATCGGACTCGGCGTGGGCATCGACTATGCGCTGTTCGTCATGAACCGGTTCCGCCAGGCGGTCCTTGCGGGCCATGCGCCGAAGGATGCCGCAATGGAGGCCGTGGAGACCGCGGGCCGCGCAGTCCTGTTCGCCGGCGGGACCGTCATCATCGCCTTGCTGGGCCTGTTCGTCCTGCGCATCAACTTCTTCGTCGGGCTCTCGGTCGCGGCGTCCCTCACCGTGCTTATGGTCATGCTGTCGGCGCTGTGGATGCTGCCGGCGTTGCTCAGCCTGCTCGGCGCGAAGGCGCTGGGCCTGCGCATGCCGTGGGGCAAGAAGCCCGGCGTGGTCCACCCCGAGGGGAAGGCGTGGGCGAGGTACGGTCGTGGCCTGCAGCGACGTCCCATCATCCCTGCGGCGATCTCGCTGCTCGTCGTGCTCGTGCTTGCGATCCCGCTCTTCAGCCTGCGCCAGGGCTTCTCCGACGACTCGGGCAAGGCGGCCGGAAGCCCGGGCAGGGTTGCGTTCGACCTCATGAGCGAGGGCTTCGGCGCAGGCGTCAATGGGCCGTTCTTCGTGGCGGTGAAGTTGGGTGAGCCGCGCGACATGGAGGCCTACGGCGCGATCGTCAACGGCCTGGCGACCGCCGATGGCGTCGCCGGAACCCTGCCGACTGCGGCGATGCTTCCGCTTATCGCGGGTAATCCGGGCGCCTTCAGCGAGGATGGCACGGTGGCGTCCATCATGGTCGTGCCCGCGTCAGCCCCACAGGATGAGGCGACGACTCAGCTGCTGGATCGCCTTCGAACCGAGGTCGACCCGGCGCTTGAGCAGGCGACGGGGGCGGGCATCTACGTCGGTGGAGCACAGGCAATCACGAGCGACTTCACGACCGTCCTTACTGACGCGCTGCCGATCTTCCTGCTCGTCGTCGTCGGATTCGGCTTCCTTGCGCTGACCCTGCTCTTCCACTCCCTTGTCGTCCCGCTGACCGCTGCCCTCACGAGCCTGCTGAGCTTCGGTGCGGCGATGGGGATCACGGTGGCGGTCTTCCAGTGGGGGTGGCTGGCCGGTCCGCTCGGAATCTCAGGCACGGGTCCGATCATGCCCTTCCTGCCGATCATGGTGTTTGCCATACTTTTCGGTCTGTCGATGGACTACCAGGTATTCCTCGTGTCGCGGATGCAGGAGGAGTGGGCGCGGACCGGCGACAACGCCGCATCCGTGCGTCGCGGCCTCGCGGGTTCCGGTCGCGTGGTCATGATTGCCGCCGCGATCATGGCGAGCGTGTTCCTCGCCTTCGTGCCGACACCGGACTCCACGATCAAGCTCTTCGGTATCGCGCTCGCGTCCGCCGTCATCATCGATGCGTTCATCGTCCGGCTCATCCTCGTGCCGTCGCTCATGTCGATGCTGGGCAAGGCGAACTGGTGGCTGCCGGGATGGCTCGACCGGATCCTGCCGAAGGTGCAGATCGAGCCCGGCGAGGACGAGATCGCTGATGACGAGGACCCAGTCCCCGCCAGTGCCTCCGCGTCAACCGGCGGGTAGGCGTTCGCGCGCGTGGGCATCGTCCGCATCACCGACCCGGCTGATGCACGCCTCGCCGACTATGTGAGCCTCACGGATGTGGCCCTGCGGTCACGTCACGAGCCGTCGATGGGCCTGTACATCGCGGAGAGCTCGGAGGTCATCCGGATCGCGGTCGGCGCGGGTCACCG
>JBMOKH010000135.1:0-6059 GCA_049315365.1 Candidatus Nanopelagicales bacterium | reverse complement strand
GAGTCGGTCGAGCCCGCGGAGCCAGTCGTGTCGGACGATCAGGCGGAGGATCACGCGCAGCCGGCCGGAGCAAGCGTGTTGCACGACCAAGCGGAGCCGGCCGACCCAGTCGAGCCAGCCGACCCAGCGGCCGGCCCCCACGCACCACCTAATCGGGAGGAGATGACGTGAAGTCTGCGGTGTCCCTCAGGGGAATGCTTCTCGTGGCAGTCGTGACGGCTGCGATCGTCGGCGGCGGACTCGTCGCCAAGCGTGAGATTCCGGCAGAAGTGGTCGAGGGGGAGCGCGTCGTCCCCATCGGCTCGACGGTGTTGCTGTGTCCTGAGCCGGGTGCGGGAGCTGAGCTCGGCGTTCGGGTGACGGCGGCGGTCGTGCCAGGGCAGGTGGGCCAGGACGGCCCGTCCGGGAGTGCAGCGATCGAGACGCTCCTTGGCAAGAAGTCCGAGAGCGCCGAGATCACCGCCCCGGCGGGGCAGGCGGAGATCGCGGCGTTCGGCCGGGCACTGCCGCCCATCTCGGTGCGCGGCGTGGGATCCCTGGCACCCGGGCTTATCGCCGACCAATGGAGCCGTGATCCTCGTGGTCAGGGCAGGGGCATGGCGAGCACGGCGTGCGGGCCGGCCGCGACGGAGTTCTGGTTCGTTGGCGGCGGCGCGATTGCTGGGCGCCAAACCCGCGTTGTCCTCGTCAACCCTGATGAGAACTCAGCCGTCGTCGACATCATCATTCACGGACCCGATGGCATCATCGAGGCGCCTGCCGGGCGGGGCTTGGTGGTGAAGGGCGAGCGAAGGCTCGTCGTGAGACTCGATGCTCTCGTGCCAGGGACCAAGGCGACCGCGGTGCACGTCATCGTCAGGACCGGGCGCATCGGCGCCACGGTCGACGACGATCAGATGTCGGGCCTGCAGTCAATCGGTACCGACTGGATTCCCTCGGCCGCGATGCCGTCGAAGACCGTGTACGTCCCGGGTGTCCTGCCGGGCAATGGCCCTCGGGTGCTATCGGTCGTCGCCCCGGGCGAGGATGACGCGAACGTCAAGGTGCGAGTCCTGTCCGCCGCTGGCGCATTTGCCCCGGCCGACCGGGACTCAATTCGTGTACCGGCCGGAACCGTCGCGAGCATTGACATGTCTCTCGTCACCGAGAAGCAGCCAGTGACACTTGAATTGACCTCTGACACGCCCATTGTCGCCGGGGTCCGGCAGTTCATCGGCGGGAACAAGGCGCAGCAGGACACGACCTACAGTTCCGGAACACTGCCCTTCACCGGAACGAGCGCCGTGAGCGGCTTGCCGGTACGCGAGGCCACGACCGTCAACCTGATGATCACTGCACCAACTGAGGATGCGGTCGTTGATGTCACCCTTCTGCCGTATCGAGCGGGGGAGCCGGTGTCGACTCCGACGAAACCGCGGCGGGTCAAGATCCAAGCCGGCTATGTGCAGTGGCTCGCCGTCGATCCCCCGGCGGGGATCGATTGGTTCACTGCGATCGTGACCCCGACTGACAAGTCTGGCCCAGTCCTCGTTGCCCATCGGGTCCGTGAGATCTCCAAGTACGGCGATCTCGTGACGGGCTACCCATGGCTGCCGCTGCGCGACACCGTCACTGTGCCTGTGGCGGAGGAAGACCTTGGTCTGACCATCAGGTAGACAAGCATTTGCCCCGTCCGTCGAACGATGCGCTTCGGGCCAGTGCTCGTGCTGGTCGTGATCCACCGATCTGGTCGTGAATCACCGTGGTGCGGCGAGTCACCGTGCTCCGCAGCCCCCGGAACGTTAGCGTGCGATCATGGCCCGCCGACGCTGCTCCAAGCCCTCTTGCCAGGGAACCGCCGTGTCGACGCTGACGTACGTCTACGCGGACTCCACCGCGGTACTCGGACCGCTTGCTACCGTGGCTGAACCTCACTGCTACGACCTGTGCGACATGCACAGCATGCGGATGACGGCACCTCGCGGCTGGGAAATCGTCCGAATCAGTCCAAATCCGGACGCGCTCAGGCCGACGAGCGAAGACCTGGCCGCCCTTGCTGATGCGGTCCGCCAGGCTGCTCGGCCGAGGTACTCCCCGGAGCCGGAGGGTAGGCAGGGCCTGCCCCAGGGATCAGTTGAAGTGGCTCGACGCGGACACCTTCGCGTTCTCGAGAGTAGCGACAGCGACTTCTCTCGGTAAGTTGTATCCCGTGAGAAAACTCGATGACATCATCAAGGCCTACGACGTACGAGGCATCGTCCCGGATCAACTGGACGCAGACCTCGCTCACGAGGTGGGCGCTGCATTCGTCCGGGTTCTGGGGATCGCGACGCAAGACGGTGGTCCCGGTGTCGTTGTCATTGGCCACGACATGCGGCCGTCAGGACCGGACCTCGTCGCAGCATTCTCGCAGGGGGTTCGCGAGCAAGGCTGCGACGTCGTCCTCATCGGCCTCGCGAGCACCGACGGCCTCTACTTTGCCTCCGGAAACCTGAATATCCCCGGCGCCATGTTCACCGCGAGTCACAACCCTGCCCAGTACAACGGGATCAAGTTGTGCCGCGCGGGCGCTGCGCCTGTCGGCCAGGACACCGGACTACGCGAGATCCGCGAGCTGATCGAATCGGGCCCTGTGCCACTGCCGGACGACCGACCCCTCGGTGAGGTGCGCGCACAGGACATGGTCGCCGATTACGCGGCCTTCTTGCGCTCGCTCGTTGATGTGTCCGGGATTCGCCGTCTCAAGGTCGTCATTGATGCCGGCAATGGAATGGGCGGCTACACGGTTCCGGCTGTGCTGGGCGAGGCGGCGGGGCTGCCGGTGCTGCCACTCGACATCACTGAGCTGTACTTCGAGCTCGATGGCTCGTTTCCCAATCATGAGGCCAATCCGATCGAGCCGGCGAACCTCGTCGATCTGCAGGCTCGGGTGCGCGAGGTGGGTGCGGATCTTGGCCTCGCATTCGATGGCGATGCTGATCGTTGCTTTGTCATCGACGAGCGCGGGGAGACGGTTAGTCCCTCGACGCTAACGGCGCTCATCGCCGCACGCGAGCTTGCGAAGCACCCGGGGTCGTCCATCATCCATAACCTCATCACTTCGAAGGCAGTGCCGGAGGTCGTGCTCGAGCATGGCGGCGTCCCTGTTCGCACCCGAGTCGGGCATTCGTTCATCAAGGCAACCATGGCGCAGACAGACGCCGTGTTCGGCGGAGAGCACTCAGGCCACTTCTACTTCAGGGATTTCTGGCGTGCGGATTCCGGGATGCTTGCGGCACTCCACGCGATCGCTGCACTTGGCGAGACGCCATCCGGAACCCCGCTCTCGAGCCTCCTCAAATCGTATGATCGGTATGCCTCGAGCGGAGAGATCAACACCAAGGTCGCAGACCAGGGAAAGGCAACCGCCAGAATCCGGGATGAGTACGGCAGTCGCGAGGGCGTCACGATTGACGATCTTGACGGGCTGACGTTCACCGGGGACACCTGGTGGTTCAACGTTCGACCGAGCAATACCGAACCGCTGCTGCGGCTGAATGCGGAGGCATCAGACGAGGCCACGATGGCCAAGATCCGCGATGACGTGCTCGCATTGATGCGGGCGGACGCATGACGACTCCACCGATCGGCCTGGGCAACGAAGGCGTCGACGACCTTGCGGAAGCATCCACTGCTCCCGCCACGATCGAACCTGCAGTCATCGACCCCGCATTGTGGGAACTCCTCGCCTGTCCATGCCCTGCTCACGGCGACGTGGTCCTCGACGGGGAATCGGGTGAGATCGTCTGTACTGTCTGCGGCCTGAGATTCCCGATTCGTGATGGCATCCCCGTGATGCTCCTCGACGAGGCACGCAAGAGCTAGCGCATGGTTACGGTCGTGCGGGGAGTCCTCAAGGATTACGGCTGGGGCATCGTTGATGGACTCTCGCCTTGGTGCGGTGGTGCGACGGGACTGCCGCAGGCGGAATTGTGGTTTGGCGCCCACTCATCGGGACCATCCCCGATCGTCGGACCTTCAGGGCGGACTGACGCTGACCACCTTGGCGACCTTTTCGATTCCTGCGAGGTGCCCCTGCTCGTGAAGTTGCTCGCCGCAGGCCAACCGCTCTCCGTCCAAGTGCATCCGAGTGCTGATCTGGCGTGGCAACGATGGCACGACCAGCAGTCAGCGGGTGCACCGCAGATCCTCGCTGACGCCAACGAGAAGACAGAACTTCTCGTTGCGCTCGAACCGTTCGAGGCCTTCGTCGGATGGCGACCAGTTGGTGAAGCCGCTGCGGTTCTGTCGCAGATTCCCAGTGCAACCGCGGCTGCCGAACTCCTTGCGGCCGGTGACCGAATCGCAGCCATCCGCTCGCTCCTAGCCGCCGATGGGCTGGAGGAGGCCGTGGCTCTCCTGCCTCGAGCGTCGGCTGATGCAGGGCTCCCTGCGATCGAGTGCTCCGCCTACGAGACTGTCGCGATCATGTATCCCGGAGACAAGGGCGCCCTCCTGACTGCCCTGCTGGCGCATGTGAGCCTGGAGATCGGGTCGGCGATCTACGTTCCTGCCGGAGTGCCGCATAGCTACATTCGCGGACTGGGCTTGGAGGTCATGACGACGTCGGACAATGTTCTGCGGCTCGGCCTGACGCCCAAGCCGATTTTTGCAGACGAAGCCATCGAAGCGCTGGACCTTGACTCGGCGCCTCAGCTACTGCGACGCGTCATTGGCGAACCCATCGCACCGCACGGCGCGCCATTCGAGGCGCTGCTGGGGCGTGGGTTGACTGGCGCTCGTGCAGCCGCTGGGGTAACGGCCGATGCCGATGCCGATGCAGCCAATGCGAGCCAAGAGCTTGCCGCCCTCGAAATCCTGCGCGGGGGAAGATTCCGGCTCCTGCTTGCGATCGAGGGCGCAGCGACCGTCACCTCGGATGCCGGGTCGGTGGTCCTGAGCCCGGGTTCGGCGGCCGTCATCTCGCGCGAGGAATCGGCCGCTAGGGTGAGCGCATCAGGGCTTGTCGCCTTGGTGGCGGACTGCTGAATCACTCAGACTGGGGTCGTATTTCGTGAGCACTGAAGGTGGCATGCGTGCCGTCGTGGCGGCGCTGCTTGCCAACATGGGAATTGCCGCCAGCAAGTTCATTGCCTTCGCGTTCACGGGTTCTTCATCGCTGCTGACCGAAGCCATTCACTCGGTGGCCGACTCGGGGAATCAGATTCTGCTGCTCATTGGCAACAAGCGTTCAAAGAAGAGTGCGGACGCAGCGCACAACTTCGGATACGGCCGACGCAGGTTCATCTATGGATTCATCGTCGCAGTCGTGCTGTTCCTCGTCGGCGGGCTTTTCTCCCTCTACGAGGGCCTGCACAAGATCCAGCATCCCGAGGAAGTGCGGGATGCCTGGATCGCCTTTCTCGTGCTGGGCGTCGCCATCGTCATGGAGTCGTTCTCGTTTCGTACCGCCCTTCACGAAGCGCGAAAGGCGAAGGGGCCTCGAAGTCTCGGCCGATTCTTGAAGGACGCGAGACAGCCAGAGCTTCCGGTGATCCTGCTCGAGGATGCCGGCGCACTCGTGGGCTTGGTTTTCGCCCTGTGCGGGGTGTCCCTCGCGGTCATCACTGGTAACGGCGTATGGGACGGCATCGGTGCCATGTGCGTCGGCGGGCTGCTCGTCATTATCGCCGTGTTTCTTGCCATGGAAATGGCGGCAATGCTCGTCGGCGAGGCAGCCCTTCCAGAGGAGGTGGAGGCCATTCGGGCGGCACTCGAGTCGAGTGATGGCGTGCTTCGAGTCATACACCTGCGAACCCTCCACGTGGGACCAGATGAGCTTCTCGTCGCGGCCAAGATATCGGTGGCACACAGCGACACCGGCATGCAGATTGCTGCGGATATCGATTCTGCGGAGGCGGCGCTCCGGGCGGCTGTCCCGACTGCTCGCTACGTCTTCCTTGAGCCGGACATTGACCGCGGCGCCGAAGCCACTTCCGAAACGGAAGTCGGCGCCGGTTCCTGAGATCGGCGTGCCAGGTAGTACACGCTTGCGTTGCGCAAGTTCGCGTTGCGCAAGTTCGCGTTGCGCAAGTTCGCGT